>CAKURH010000038.1 GCA_934675625.1 uncultured Kiritimatiellota bacterium | reverse complement strand
GATTGTCTTTCTTCTTCTTCGATCCCCATGGCCTTCCTCTCTTCTTTGCTGACCCGTTAGATATTACCATTTCCACGGCATAGAATTTTCGCGGGTGATTTGGTATAATTCGCGGCATGACAAAATTTCGGGTCGAGACAGGGGCCGCGTTCGGCGGCGGCGGGCTTGCGCGTGGCGCGGGCCCGTGCGTCTTGCTGTCGCTCTGCCTGTGGGCGCTGGGCGCGCGGGCGTTCGACTCGACCGCGTGGCTGGAGAAGCGCGCCGACCTCGCGCACGAGGTCGAGCGGCTACGCGCCGCCTACCGCCAGTGCGCCCAGAACGTCCAGACGCCGGCGGAAGACGTGGCGCTCCCGGTCGAGACGTTCCCGGACGGCTCGGTGAAGACGGCCATCCGAGCGAAGAGGGCTCAATATTTCCTTGACTCCGGGCTCGTCTGGGCGGAAGATGTCGTCGTGCGCACGTTCAAGAGGGACGGTTCGCCCGACATGGTGCTGGAGGCGAAGAACTGCGTCGTCGACCGGCTGACGAAAAGCGGCTGGGCCGAGGGCCCCGCCAAGCTGACGCAGGGCGAGACGGTTTTCCGGGGGCGCGGGGTCTACTTCTCCTCGCCGGAGGGGTACGTGCGCGTGACGCAGGATTCCGACCTCGATTCGAAGGATCTCAGGGGCGTGGGAGGTTTTCGGTGATGGCGGCGTTCCTCTCCAGTCTGCTGGGCGTGATGCTCCTCTTGGATCCGCGCGAGGTGATCGACGCGAAAGCCGCCGCCGTGTCCGCCGACGCCGCCCGCGCGGAGCACACGTGGCAGGCGGGCGCCCGCCGTGAGAGCCGGCAGAGCGCGCGCATCCGCAGCGTGTCGAGCGACTTCGACCGCAAGGCGGGCGTCATCCTCTTCGACGGGAGCGTGGTCGTCGAATACGGAAGCGACTACACGCTCTGCGCCGACCGCGTCTTCGCGTTTCTCTCGGCCTCGAACCGCCTGTCGCGCGTTGTGGCGACCGGGGACGTCGTGATCTCGAACGGGCTGCGCGTCGGGACGTGCGCGCTGGCGACCTACCGCAAGACGAAGGGAGAGATTGAGATGTTCGGCCAGCGGGGCGGGGCGAAGGCCCGGCTCGTCGAATGGCAGGGCGACCGCCCGAGCGACGTCACGGGCGACCGCATCCGCTTCTGGCTGGAGTCGGAGACGGTGGAGGTCTCGAACTCGACCATTTCAACTGTTCATGACGGGGACAAGGAGGGCGTTCTGTGAGCGACTTGGTGATGGAGGCGATGCGCGCGATGGCGGAGGAGAAGACGTCCGCCGCCGCGCCCGATCTCGTGGCGACGGATCTCGTGAAGGTCTACGGCGACCGCACGGTCGTCAGCGGCATGAGCGTCAAGTGCTCGTGCGGCGAGATCGTCGGCATCCTCGGACCGAACGGCGCGGGGAAGACGACGACGTTCTACATGATCGTCGGGCTCGTGAAGCCCGAGTCCGGACGGGTCGTCCTGCGCGGCGAGGACATCACGCAGTGCCCGATGTACGTCCGCGCCCGGAAGGGCCTCGGCTACCTCGCGCAGGAGCCGAGCGTCTTCCGCAAGCTGTCGGTGTGGGACAACGTGATGGCGATCTTGGAGACGCTGCCGCTCTCGCGGAAGGAGCGTGATGCGCGCGCCGAGGAGCTGCTCGCACCGTTCGACCTCATGAAGGTCGCCAAGCAGCCGGCCTACACGCTTTCGGGCGGCGAGCGGCGCAAGCTGGAGATCGCCCGCGCGCTTGTGCGCAACCCGGCGATCCTCATGCTCGACGAGCCGTTCGCGGGCGTCGACCCCCTGAGCGTGAACGAGATCCAGGACATCGTGCGGCGGCTCGCGGCGAAGGGCCTCGGCGTGATCATCACCGACCACAACGTGCGCGAGACGCTCTCGGTCGTCAACCGCGCGTACCTCGTCTACGACGGCCGCCTCCTGCGCGAGGGCACGAGCGACGAGCTCGTCGCCGACCCGGAGGTGCGCGAGAAGTACCTGGGGGAGAATTTCAGGATGTAGTGAAACGGCTTCGCGCCGGGGGCGCCGGACGGTTTGCCGGCGGTTCCGGACGGGCCAAACGAAAGGAGAAAAGAAGATGAGCATCGAAATCACCATGAGACACAGCGACGTGCGGATCGAGGCGCTGAAGGAATACGCGGAGCGGCGCATGGAGCAGCTGAAGGCGAAGTTTCCGAAAGTGACGAAGGTCGCGCTCGTGATCGACGTCGACATCAAGAAGCACATGTACATGGCCGAAGTCGTGGCGAACCGCCTCGGCGAGGTCGCGGTCGGCGCGAAGGAGTTCTCCGAGAGCGGCCGGAGCGTCATCGACGCGGCGGCGGCGCGGGCCGAGCGCCAGCTCCTCCGCATGCGCGTGAAGGCGCGCAAGGGCAAGGTGCGCGAGCAGCGCGCGGCGTCCGTCAAGAACTGAGGGGCGCGATGGAGCACCTGCCCACCAAGGCGAGCGAAAAGGGACGCGCCGTGACGGCGGCCGACTTCTACGAGGCCGGCCGGGCGGAGCTGTCCCTCACGCTCGTCGCGGGCGGGAAGAACCTCGACCGCGTGATCGAGGAGCCGATCGCGAACCGTCCGGGGCTTGCCCTCGCGGGCTTCTACGAGCATTTCGCCTGGAAGCGCCTGCAGCTGATCGGGACGGCCGAGACGGCCTACCTCGACTCGCTGCCGGCGGACGTCCGCCGCGCGCGCTTCAAGGCCCTCGTCGACCGCAAGGCGTTCTGCTTCGTCTTCTCGAACGGGCAGCGGCCCGGGCCGATCGAGACCGAGTTCGCCGAGACGGCGGGCGTCGTCCTCATGGCCACGCCGATGAAGACGCGGCACTTCGTGCACAACAGCGCGTTCGTCTTCGAGCGCCTGCGCGCGCCGTCGGCGACGATCTACGGCACGATGGTCGAGGTCTGCGGGCTCGGCGTCCTCTTCGAGGGCGACCCGGGGCTCGGCAAGTCCGAGACGGCGCTCGGCCTCGTCAAGCGCGGCCACGCGCTCGTGGCGGACGACCTGACGTGCGTGCGGCGCGAGATCGGCAACAACCTGATCTACGGGTCGGCGTCCGACTCGACGGCCGGCTACATGGAGATCCGGGGCATCGGCATCATGCACGTGCCGAGCCTCTTCGGCGTCCAGGCCGTGCGCGGCGAGAAGCGCCTCGACCTCGTCATCACGTTCAAGCGACTGGAGGACGTCGCGAGCCAGATCGACCGCATCGGCCAGACGCGGCGCGTGCGGACGATCCTCGGCGTCGAGGTGCCGAACATCATCATCCCCGTTTCGGAGGGGCGCGATCTCGTCAATCTCGTCGAGACCGCGGCGATGCAGCAGAAGCTCCTGCAGGCCGGCGGCGATCCCGTCGGCGCGCTGTCGGAGCGGCTTCGCCTGCGGGCGGAGCAAGAGGCTTCAAGGAAGATTTCTGTCACTGTCAAAAGGAAGGGAAGAAGGTAAAAATGGCCGAGAAAATCACACGCGAGCTGACGCTCCAGAACCGCTACGGCATGCACGTGCGGCCGGCGGGCCTTTTCGCGAAGACCGCCAGCAAGTACGACGCCGAGATCGAGGTCGAGAAGGACGGCAACGTCGTCTCGGGCAAGTCGATCATGGCGCTGATGACGCTGGAGGCCGTCTGCGGGTCGGTCCTCAGGATCTCCGCGAGCGGCCCCCAGGCCGAGGAGGCGCTGGACGACCTCGCGGCCCTCATCGGGCGCAAGTTCGACATCCCGGATGAGCAGTAAGCCGGAGGAGATGCAGACGCTGACGGGCCTGGCGACGGCCCGCGGCTATGCCCTCGGCCCCGCGTTCGTCTATCGCGGGGACGGCGACATCCCCGTACCCGAATACCTCGTCGAGCCCGGCCGCGAGGGCGACGAGCTCCTGCGGTTCAAGCGCGCGCTCTTCGAGACGCGGCGCGACCTCGAGGGCCTCGTCGCCGTCCTGAAGGCGCGCACGGGCGGCGGCGACGCGCGCATCTTCGAGTGCCACCTGATGCTGATCGAAGACCCCGCTCTCGTCGGCGAGGTCGAGAAGGCCATCCGCGACGAGCGCCTCAACGCCGAGGCGGCCGTGCGGCGCACGGTCAACCGCGCGCGGGCGGTGTTCGAGCGGATGAACGACCCGTATTTCCGCGAGCGCGTGCGCGACTTCGACGACGTCGAGCGGCGCCTCCTCAAGAACCTGCTCGGCTTCGCGGTCGATCCCCACCTGGAGCTGAAGTCGCCGTCCATCATCATTGCGGACGACCTGACGCCGTCCGAGACGGTGCAGCTGCCGCGCGAGCTCGTTCTGGGCTTCGCGACGAACGGCGGCTCGACGACGAGCCACGTCGCGCTCCTCGCGCGCGCGATGGGCATTCCGGCCGTGACGGGCCTCGGTGACGTGACGTCGTGCGTGCGCGCCGGCGACACGGTGCTCCTCGACGGCACGCTCGGCCACGTCACGGTGCGCCCGACCGCGCGCACGATCCTCGACTTCCGCGACCTGATGGAGCGCCAGCGCGAGATCTCGGAGGAGGTCTTCACGGGCGCGCCGGCGGGCACGCTGAAGGGCGGCGGCGAGGTGCTGCTCTGCGCGAACCTGCATCCCGGCGCGCCGCTGGAGGGCGTGCGCGAGCTCGGCGCGCGCGGCGTCGGCCTCTACCGCAGCGAATACCTCTGGCTCAACGAGGAGGGCGAGCCCTCCGAGGAGCAGCAGTTCGAGGCCTACCGCGACGTCGCGCGCTTCGCGAAGACGCTTTCCGCGCAGGGCCACGTCACGATCCGCGCGCTCGACATCGGCGGCGACAAGCTGGTGCGCGGCATCTCGCAGCGGACGGACACGGCGCAGCGCGAGTCGAACCCGTTCCTCGGCAACCGGTCGATCCGCTACCTGCTCTCGCACCCCGACGTCATGCGGACGCAGCTCCGGGCCGTCCTGCGCGCGTCGGCCGAGGGCAACGTCTCGCTCATGTACCCGATGATCGCGTGCGTCGAGGAGCTGCACGCGGCGGCGAAGGTCTTCGACGAGGTGCGGCGCGGGCTGGACGCGGAAGGGGTCGCCTACGACCCGAAGATGCCCGTCGGCGCGATGATCGAGGTGCCGTCGGCGGCGCTCAACGCGGCGGCGCTCGCCCGGCACGTCGACTTCTTCTCGATCGGCACGAACGACCTCGTGCAGTACACGATGGCGGCCGACCGGGGCAACGAGTCGGTCGCGCACCTCTACCAGCCGACGAACCCGGCGATCCTGCGGCTGATGCGCGGCGTGATCGCCGCCGCCCGCGCGCAGGGCATCAAGGTCAGCGTCTGCGGCGAGTCCGCGTCCGACCCGATCGTCGGCATCCTCTGGGCGGCGATGGGCATCGACGCGCTCTCGATGTCCGCGACGTACATCCCCGTCATCTCGAAGCTGCTCTCGCGCCTCACGCGCGCCGACCTCGACGACTACGCGGCGACGGTCGAGGCGCTGGGCGACGACCGGACGGCGCACGAGATCTACACGGCCTGCAAGGCGTGGATGACCGCGAAGGTCCCCGACCTCGGCAACATCGTCCTCTGACCCGTCGCGGCACGGCGCGGGTTTTTGATATAATACGCGGCATGAAGATTTTCGGAACCATTACGGCATTGGCGACGCCGTTCGCGAAGGACGGGTCGGTCGACTACGGCGCGCTGAAGGCGCTTGTCGAAGAACAGACGGCGGCGGGCGTCGAGGGCATCTGCTCCGTCGGCACGTCGGGCGAATCCCCGACGCTGTCGCACGCGGAGCATCACGCGGTCATCGAGAAGACGATCGAATTCGCGGCGGGCAAGTGCAAGATTGTCGCCGGCACCGGCGCGAACGCGACGGCTGAGGCCGTCTCCCTCACGAAGGCGGCGATTGCCGCCGGCGGGGCGGACGCCTGTCTGCAGGTGACGCCCTACTACAACAAGCCGAACGCGGAAGGGCTCTACCGCCACTTCATGACGGTCGCCGACCTCGGTCTGCCGGTCATCCTCTACAACGTGCCCGGCCGCGCAGGGCGGGAGATTCCGCTCGACGTCGTCGTGCGCCTCGCGCGGCACCCGAACGTCATCGCGATCAAGGAGGCCGCCGGCTCCGTCGAGCGCGTCTCGGCGATCAAGAGCCGTCTGCCCGACTTCACGGTTCTCTCCGGCGACGACTCGCTCGCGCTGCCGATGATGTCCGTCGGCGCCGAAGGCGTCATTTCCGTCGCGTCGAACGTGATCCCGAAGGAGATGGGCGTCATGATCCGGCTCGCGCGCGACGGGAAGTTCGTCGAGGCCCGCGCCTATCACGCGAAGTTTTACCGCCTGTTCCACGACCTCTTCATCGACGTGAACCCCGTCATGGTCAAGGAGGCCCTCGCCCTGCTGGGCAAGTGCGAACGGGTCTTCCGCCTGCCGCTTTGCGAGACGACGGACGCGAACCGCGCGCAGCTGCGCGAGACGCTCGTCGCCCTCGGCCTGAACGTCGTGCTTCCGCGATAGGGGGCGGCACATGAACGGCAGGCACGGACGGACGGCACTCGTCGCGTTTTTCGGACTTGTGCTCGGCGCGTCGGCGACGACGCTCTTCTTCGCGGGCGACTCGACGCTCGACGACCACGGCTACAGCCTCGGCGGGCGCATCCGCGCGCCCTATTACAGCTGGGGGACGCAGCTCCAGAAGGCGATGAAGGCCGACTGCCGCGTCGCGAACTACGCGCGGAGCGGCGCTTCGACGAAGAGCTTTGCCGCGTCGGGCCAGTGGGCGAAGCTCCTCGCCGCCGTCCAGGCGGGCGACTTCGTCGCGATCCAGTTCGGGCACAACGACCAGAAGCGCTCGACCGTATTCGAGCAGACGGAACGCTGGGCCGATCCGAAGGGCCTTTTCCGCGAGATTGTGCGCGGCTGGGTGCGGGACGTCCGCGCGAAGGGCGCGACGCCGATTCTCCTCTCGCCGATCTGTCGCGCGACGTTCGACGCGGCGGGGACGCGGCTCGTCGATGCCGAACACAAGAGCGACGGCGTGTGCCTGCGGAGCTACCGTGACGCGATGCGCGCGCTGTCCGACGAGCTCACGTGCGACTTCGTCGACATGAACACGCTGACGCGCGACCTGATGGAAGGGCTCGGACGTGAGGCGTCGCACAAGTTCTTCGTGATCTCGACGGGGCTTGTGCGCGGCAAGGACGGCGAACCGGCGAAGGACACGACGCATCCGATCCAGACGGGCGCGGCGGCGTTTACGAAGCTTTTCCTCGACGACGTGCGGGCGCGCGGGCTGTCTGTCGCGCAGCTTTTCAAGAGCCGCGACTTCCCGATTACCGACTTCGGCGCAGCGGCGGATGGCGCCCCGTGCACGGACGCCTTTGCGCGCGCGATGGCGGCGTGCGCTGCGGCGGGCGGCGGTCGCGTGGTCGTGCCGAAGGGCCAGTGGCATTCGGGGCCAATCCACTTCCGGTCGAACTGCGAACTGTATCTGGCCGAGGGTTCGGAAATCGTCTTCTCGCAGAATCCGAACGACTACCTGCCGGCCGTGCCCACGACATGGGAGGGCCTGGAGTGCCGGAACTACTCGCCGCTCGTCTACGCCTACGCCTGCACGAACGTCGCGATTACCGGCACGGGCACGCTGCGCGGATTTGCGGGCGAATGGAAGGACTCGTTCTGGAAGACGGCGTGGGATCGTCCGGGCGATCCCGGCGTCAGGGCCGCGCGGCTGCAGCTCTACACGTGGGGCGCGACGGACTATCCCGTCGAGAAGCGCGAAATCTGGAAGTTGGCGGACGCGCATACGCGGCCGCAGCTCGTCCAGTTCAACCGCTGCAAGGGCGTGACGTGGGAGGGCTTCAAGGTGCGTAACGCGCCGTTCTGGACGCTTCACCTCTACCTCTGCGAAGATGCCGCCGTGCGCAACCTTGACGTCTATGCCCACGGGCACAACAACGACGGCATCGACATCGAAATGAGCCGCAGCGTCATTGTCGAGAACTGCCGCTTCGACCAGGGTGACGACGGCATCGTGATCAAGTCGGGGCGCAACCGCGACGCCTGGCGGCTCGCGACGCCGACCGAGGACGTCTTCGTGCGCGACTGCGAGATCGTCGATGCGCACACGCTCCTCGGCATCGGCAGCGAGATCTCCGGCGGCGTGAGGAACGTCCGCCTCGTCAACTGCCGCAGCCGCGACGTCGCGCGCGCCGTCTTCGTCAAGACGAACCGCCGGCGCGGCGGCACGGTCGAGGGGATTTCCGTCGACGGCGTCGAGGTCGGAAACGTGCGACAGGATCTCGTGGGCCTGTCGGTCGACACGCTCTACGAGTGGGCGGACTTCCCGGACTACGAGAACCGCGCGACCGTGATTCGCGACATCGACATCCGCAACGTCCACGGGCAGAAGGCGAAGCATCGCGTGAACCTGGTCGGCGATCCGGACTTGCCGGTGCGGAACGTCCGCCTCGCAAACGTGACGGTCGACGAGGCGAAGAATCCCGATGTCGTCGCCAACGTTCAGTTGACGGAAGTGCCGCCCGCATGTAAGCCATGAGCCTCTTCGTCCGTTCGCTCTTTGCCTTGGCCGCGACGTTCACGCGGCCGATGGAGCGCGTTTCGTCGCTCGATCCGGCCCAGATGCGTTCGATTTATGACGCCCATGCGCTCGGCCTCCTCTACGAAATGCCGCTTGCGATCGACTACAAGGCGCGTCCCTACCGAATCGTGCCCGGTTTCTTTGAATTGCCCGCCGTCTCGGCAGACGGACTCGTCTACACGTTGCGTGTGGCGAATCCGTCGGGGGCGTTGACGGCTTTCGATGCCGTGCGTTCGCTCGAACGTCTGCGCGACCCGTCCGCCGTCTCGCCGAACGGCTGGATTCTCAAGGACGTCGCAACCATTACCGCGCCAGATGCCCAGACGCTCGTGCTCACGCTGAAACGTCGCTGTCACTTCTTTCCGTGGCTTCTCACGATGCCGGCAACCGCCGTGCGCGGCCCGCAGGGCGAGGGGACAGGCCCCTATGAGCTGACGCACTGGCGCAAGAACCACGAGATGACGTTCGAGAGGCGGCGGAAGGGTGGAAGGGCGAAAGGGTGGAAAGGTTTTGATACCGTCCGTTATCTGGTGATCGACGACATGTCCACGCAATGGCTCATGTTCCTGAAGGGCGAAATCGACTTTCTGGGCGAGATCTCGCGCGACAACTGGGATTCGATCATCGGTGCGGACGGACGGCTCGAACCCTCCTTGACGGCACTGGGCGTGAAGCTCCATTCAAGTGCCGCGCTCGATGCGCTTTACGTCGGCATCAACATGCGGGATCCCGTGCTGGGGCCAAACCGCAAGCTCCGACAGGCGCTGAACGCGGCGTTTGACGCCGCCGCATGGGAGCGATTCTACAACGGACGCATCCAGCGCGCCGACGGCCCCGTGCCGCCCGGCGTCGAAGGCCGACTGGAAACGCCGTTTCCCTATGCGTTCGACCTCGACAAGGCGCGACGGCTCATGGTCGAGGCGGGCTATCCGGGTGGCCTCGACCCGCAGACGGGACGCCGCCTTGTGCTGACGCTCTCGATTGGACGTGCCTCGCAGGAGAGCCGCGAGGCGGCGGAATTGATGGCGGCGTTCTATGAAAAGATCGGCATCCGGCTCGAAAGTGACTTCAAGACGTGGGACGCTTTCCTCAAGGCGACGGGGGAAGGGCGCGTCCAGCTCTTTCGCATGGGCTGGGTCGGCGATTATCCCGACGCGCAGAACTTCCTGCAGCTCTTCTACTCGAAGAACCTCGCGCCGGGGCCGAACCGCGCCGCCTACGTCAGCAAGGCGTTTGACCGCGCCTACGAGGCCGCGCTGACCGCGCCAACGGCCACCGAGCGGAACGCGCACTGGGCGAAATGCCAGGAAATCGTCCGTGAAGACTGCCCGTGGATTTTCACGCACTACAATCGGGCGTATTCGCTGACGCGGCCGAACGTCGGCAACTACGTGCCGACCGATTTCCCATACGGAGTTGAACAGCACTATGAAAACGTTGTACCTTGAACGCTCGACCGCGTCCTGCCGCGACGGACGCTGGGTGGAAGCACTCGACCTCGACGGCGTGGCGCGCATTGTCGTGGGGACAGGCCCCGGCTCGTTCGCGGGCATCCGGGCGGCCTTGGCCTTTGCGCAGGGCTTTGCACTGGGCCGGAAATGCGAAGTCTGGGGGTTGCCGTCCCCTTGTGCGATTGCCGCGCAGATGGGCGGGAAGGGGCCTCTTGCGGTCATCGGCGATGCGCGGCGCGGCAAGGCCTGGATTGCGCTATTTGACGGTTTTTCTATTATTCGCGACATTTTTCAGGTTGATACAGCACTTTCAGTGGGGTCTGTCCCCACGATTCCTGTCCCCACGATTCCGGGGGCTGTCCCCGCGTCTCGTTCCGAAAATTTGCTGGGGTCTGTCCCCACGGATTGCCCAGTCATCACGCCGGACGAACCGCGTATCGGCGCGCTGCTGAAGGCGACGTTCGGGGCGCGCTACCGTGGGGGACAGACCCCGACAGATGCGGGGCTTCGGGCCTTTGCCGAGGCGAACCCCGCCGCCCTCCAGCCCGAACCGCGTCCGATTTACCTGAACCCCGCCGTGCGCGATTGACGGCCTTTCCTTGCGGCGCAGATTTTGATAGAATATCCGACATGAAATTGAAGAAGGTTCTTTTTGCGGTCTTGATGGCCGTGTGCGTGTCCGTCAGTTTCGCGGCGGTTGATGTGGTTGACCTGTCCGGGACGTGGCGGCTTTCACAGCTGACGAACGCCGCGCAGACGTGCGCCGTGCGGGTGCCGGGCGACGTCCACACCGCACTGCTCGACGCGGGGCAGATCCCCGACCCGTATTGGGGCTGCAACGAGACGAACGTCCAGTGGGTCGGCCAGGCGGACTGGGTTTTCGCGCGCGCGTTCGACGTCGCGCCCGACTTCCTGGCGAAGCGGCGCATCGTGCTGGAGATCGAAGATGCGGACACGTTTGCGGACATTTACCTGAACGGCGTCAAGATCGGTGCGACGTCGAACCGCTTCGCGCGGTGGACGTTCGACGCGAAGGGCGCGCTGAAGGCCGGGCGCAACGAGATCCGCGCCGTCTTCCGCAGCGCGTGGCGAGAGGCCGACCGCCGCCGCGCGGCAATCGGGCGCGCGTTCCCGATGAGCAACGTGCCGTGGGCGAAAAACCAGGCGCTCATCCGCAAGCCCGCCTGCCACGCCGGGTGGGACTGGGGCCTTGCGCAGATGACGACGGGCCTCTGCGGCCCCGTGCGCCTTGTCGCCCACGACGGGCTGAAGGTCGAGTACGTCTACTCCGAGCAGACGTTCAACGACGACCTCTCGCACTGCAACCTCACGGTCTTCGCGGACGTCACGGACGCGGACGGGCGCGCATCGACGGTCACGAACCGCCTCTCGATTGCGAACCCGCCGCTCTGGTGGCCGAATGGCGCAGGCGAGCAGAAGTTCTACACGTATTCCGTGAAGGTCGGTGACGAGACAGTGACGCGCCGGATCGGCCTGCGCAAGGTCGAGATCCTGACGACGCCCGATGTGGACGCGAAGGGCAAGACGGGGTCGCGGCTCGCCGTGCGCGTCAACAACCGCGAGCTCTTCATGAAGGGCGCGAACTGGATTCCCTGTGACGCCTTCGAGTCGCGCCAGACGCCGGAGAAATATCGCGATCTCCTGACGAGCGCGGCGGCGGCGAACATGAACATGATCCGCCTCTGGGGCGGCGGGCAGTTCGAGAAGGACGCGTTCTACGACCTTTGCGACGAACTGGGCCTCCTCGTCTGGCACGACCAGATGTTCGCGTGCGCCGTCTACCCGGCGACGGACGAATTTCTTGGCGAGGTGCGCGCCGAGCTCGCCCACCAGTTGCGCCGTCTCCGCGACCACGCCTCGATTGCGCTTTGGTGCGGCGACAACGAGTGCGTCGGCGCGCTCAAGTGGTTCAAGGAGACGCGGGCGGATCCGAAATTCTACAAGGACGCGCTGATGAAGCGCCACGCCGTGCAGGACGAGCTGGTCGCGCGTTATGACCCGTCGCGGATGTTCTGGCCGAGTTCGCCGTGCGCCGGCCCCGGCAACTTCGCGGACAACTGGACGAATGACGCGCAGGGCGACATGCACAACTGGCAGGTCTGGCACGAGAACCGTCCGTTCGACGCCTACTACGCTTATTCGCCGCGCTTCTGCAGCGAGTTCGGCTACCAGAGCTTCCCGTCGATGGAGGTCGCCGAGACGTTCGCGACGCGCGCGCAGATTTTGTCGCGCGCACCGGAATTCGAGTGGCACCAGAAGAACCCCGGCGGCAACCGGCGCATCCGCGAGACGATGCGGCGCTACTTCCGTCCGGCGAAGGACGTCGAGGCCGAGCTGCTGCTGTCGCAGTTCCAGCAGGGCATGGCGATCAAGATGGCCGTGGATGGCTGGCGCGCGCAGCGTCCGCGCTGCATGGGAACGCTCTTCTGGCAGCTGAACGACAACTGGCCCGTCGCGAGCTGGAGCTCGATCGAGTATGGCGGCAAGTGGAAGCCGCTGCAGTATCTCGCGAAGCGCTTCTATGCGCCGGTCGCCGTCGTCGCCCAGCCGACGGTTGCGGACGGTCAGGCCGACGTGACGCACGGGCAGGTCTTCGCGCTGAATGACACGGCCGAGACGGTGACGGGTGCGTTGATCTTGGAATACTGGACGTATGACGGGCGCGTCGTGTCCGCCGAGACGAAGCCGGTCGCGCTCCCGCCCGACAGCTCGACGGCGGTCGCGTCTTTCGCCCAGCCCACCCCCGACAACGCCCATGCGCCAACCTTCCTCGTGCTGACGCTGAAGACGGCGCGCGGCACGTTCCAGAACGACTGGCACTTCGGGTTCTACAAGGACATGCCGCTCGCGCGGGCGAAGGTGACGGCGACCGTTACGCCGTCGGGCGCGCTGGAGCTCGCGACGGATCGTCCCGCGTTCTACGTGTGGGCGAACGTGAAGGGCGTGCGCGGCGAGTTCGACGACAACTGCTTCACGCTGCTGCCGGGCCGCCCGAAGACGCTGACGTTTGTCGGCAAGCTGTCACGGGACGTGCTGACCGTCACGCACCTCGCCGACCAGACTCGTTAACGCACACGCCATGCTGTCAATCCTTTTTGTTGCTGCCTCGCTTTCCTTCTCCGCGACCGCCACGGGCGTGGAGAAGGGGACACCCATAGAATTCCTGTTCGCCGGAAAGGACACCGACCGTGACTACGAGACGATGTTCCTGCTGGACGAATCGGTCGGTGACCTCTGCGCGCGACTGGAAAAGGCGGGGCTTCCGAAAGGACGTGCCGCGTCGATTCGCGACTGCATCCTCTGGCCGGTCGGCTGTCGTGTGACCCTCAAGCCGAAAATGTCCGAATTCATTGAGACGGCGTGGCCCGAAGGGCTCAATCCGGCGGAGTTCGTCTACACGGGCGGCACACGCACCGAGAAGGGGAACGTGGTCGCGAATGACGACATGCCGCTCGCCTTCTGTGCGCTCTATTCGCTCGCGCAGGCGCCAATCGTCTATAACGGCATCTACCCGCAGGGCGACATCTATGGCGCGCACACGGCGCGAGTAACGCTGAAAAAGGGCGAGCGCCGGACGTTCGTCCTCTCGTGGGACGAAGCGTCACGGCCCACGTCGCTCGACGTGACCTTTACGCCAGGATCGGGGGCACAAGAACTCCTGAAGATCAAGGCGGTCGCCGAGACAGGCGAGGTCACCGTGCAGGCGAACTTTGATTCGGCGCTCACGGTCGCCGAAGCCCGGAAGATTGCCCAGGCGCTCGCGCTCGTCGATTCCGTGCGCGTCAAGCTGAACGGACGTGCCGAGGGACGGCTTTTCTACCGGGCTTTCCAGCCGCCCGCGGCGTGGCGTGACCGACAGCAGAGACTGGCGCAACCATTCGAGCTGACGGTCGGCGAGACGTCGGACACGCTCGTTTTCATCGAAGAGGACTGGACGGTCGAGGGGAATGACCCGAAGCTGACGCCGCGCGCGATTCCGTTTGCCGAGGCGCGGCAGCATCCGCGCACGGACACGTGCTTCATCTACGCGACGGACGAGACTCGGCTTGAACGCCTGTATGCAGCCATGCAGAAACTGAAGGACGCGAAGATCGTCAACTGGTTCGTCTTCGGGCAAAAATAATCCTAGTTTACATAACGCCGGTTATGCGCACTTTGTGAAAAGAGATAAAAATGAGCAATCCAATCAATCCCGCGTTCAACAATCGCGCCGTGAGCGTCTATGGCTCCGGCGACGCGCTTGATGACTTTCCCGTCCTCAAGGCGTTCCAGCAGTATATCGATGCCGAACAAGCCAAGGCGCGCAAACGCCTGCTGGCCATGGGCATTTTCTTCGGTGCGCTGATGTTCGTCGTCATCGCCATCTTCGTGGCGCTGCTCGTCAGCGTCTCCAGCCGCAACCAGCAGCTCAACGACCGCCTGATCGAGTTCGCGATGAAAGACCGTCCGTCCGGCTCGCCCGTTGTCGTTCAGCCGCCGCAGGACAGCACGGCTCTTCTTGCGCTCACGACCAAGCTGGAGGACATGCAGCGGAAACTCGCCGAGACGCAAGCCCAGGCCGACAAGGCCGTGGCCGAAGCCGAAAAAAAGGCCCGCCAGGCAGTCGAGGCGGCCAAGCCGCCGGAGCCCACGGTCGAGGAACTTGAAATCCGCCGCCTCAAGGCCCAGCTCGCCGCCGAGAAGGAAAAGGCGGCGGCGGAAAAGGAACGGCGACGTGAAGAGGAGCTGGAGTCCTATCGCCGCAAGCACTACCCGGAACTCTATGAGACGAAGCGTCCGGCTGCGCAGGAGGCTCACAAGGCCCCTTCTCGCGCGTCGCGCGAAGTCATCGACCAGATTCTCGACGATCTGGATCGCCTTGAGGCGGATGCGGAGGCGTCAGACACCACCGCCACGGACGAGGCAGACGACGACTTCGCGCCGATTCGCTATTTCGACGAAGGCGAGCGCAGGAAAGCGCCGTCCCAAGCCGCACCCACGGCAAAGGCCGTGCGTACACATGCGCCGAACGCGACCGCACCATCGCATACGATTTCCGTTCCAAACGGCGAGACGCGCGTCAACTGGGGCATCCCCGACTAAAGCTCCCCTTCCATTCCGTTGCGGCGGCGAAGAACGAGCACCGTGAGTTCGGCGGGGTCGAAGAAGCGGAGCGGGAAGTCGGCCCAGAGCCCAACGCCGGGGCTCACGTAGAGGGCCGACTCCCCTTCTCGGTAGAGGCCGCGCACGAACCCCTCGTTCGCGCGCGCGACGATGCGGTCAATCAGCGGCGCAATGCCGCCATGGGTGTGTCCTGACAACTGCAGGTCGACGCCATGTCGCGCGACGTTTTTGCGGAAGTTCTCCGGCCGATGCTCCAGCAAGATGCGGAAATCGTTCGGTCGGCTGCCGCGAAAAGCCGTTTCCACGTTCGGCACGGCGTTGCCGTAGCCGCCGTATCGCTGGACGACGGGGTCGTTCACGCCCGCCAGCGCAAGACCGGGACGCGGGCGCACACAGTCGTTCACGAGGAAGCGGAAGCCGTTCGCGCGATACCACTTCTCCCAGCGGAAGCCGTCCTGGTAGAACTCGTGGTTGCCCGTGACGCACCACACGCCGTCGCGCGCCCGAAGGTCTTTCAGCGGCGCCATGTCGTCCTTCAGGTAGGCGACCTTGCCGTCCACGTAGTCGCCCGTGAGGCAGATGAGATCGGCATTCGCCGCATTCGCGGCCGCAACGACCGCCCGCGTCCGCCAGCCGCGCGCCGCGCTTGAACAGTGGATGTCCGACAGCTGAAGGATGCGGTAGCCGTCCAGTTCCTTTGGCAGGTTCGGAAACGACAACTCAACCTCCTTCACGGGCGGCACGCGCGTGCCCTCGTACTGCCCCCACGCCGCCAGCGCCACGGCCAATGCGGGCAACAGGATGCGTCGCCCGCGTCGCGTCCACCAGACGAGGCTCAGTGCGACGAGCACGTAGAGGACGGAATTGACGAAGTTCAGCGCCCAGATTAACCGCTCCGGCAGTTCGGGCGAGAAGCGGTGTCCGCCCAAGGCGTCGAAGATCACGAATTTCGACGCGCCCAGCAGAAGGAACATCGTCCAGAGGGCCTTGCCGCGCACGCCGAGGCGCGACGGCAACACGAACGTCAGAAAGCCGATTGCCGCGCAGATGAACGGAAAGGTGTTGATGACAAACGTCGTCGTGATTTTCATTTTCGATACCGATGCGTCGATTCGCCGCGCAGGAGAAGCGATTCCGTCTCGTCGACGCGCCCGATCTCGCGGATGCCGGGCGTGTCAATGACCATTGCGCCAGACGGCAGCATCACGAGTTCGCGCGACGTCGTCGTGTGCCGCCCCTTCCCCGACCATTCCTGGATCTCCTGCGTCGCCGCCCATTCCTCGCCCGCGAGCGTGTTGAGGAGGGTCGACTTGCCGACGCCCGACGAGCCGATGAACGCGACCGTCCGCCCTGGCCGCGCGTAGGCGTTCACCGCGTCCAGTCCTTCGCCCGTGAGGGACGAGAGGCGGAGAATCGGCGCGCGGCCCGCGACCGTCTCTTCGAGTTCGGCGAGAAACGCCTCGTCGCCGTCCTGCCAGAGATCCGTCTTCGTCAGCACGACGACCGCCTCGGCCTCGCCCATGTCCGCCGCGAGGTCGAGGTAGCGTGCGATGCGGTTGGTCGAGAAGTTCTCGTTGAGGCTCATCATGACGAAGAGCGTGTCGAAGTTGACGGCGAGCGTCTGTGACGTGCGGCGCGCGGTCGGGTCGCGGCGCTCGAAGCGCGAGAAGCGCGGCAGGACCTCGGTGATCAGCGAGTCGCCCCGGTCGTTGTAGCGGAAGCGCACGAAGTCGCCGGTCATCGGCTTCGGCGGCTCGGCGAGCCGCACCTCCGAGACCTTCAGACCCTTCATGTTCACGGGCGCAACCGTCTTCATGCGCGTGAACGCGCTCTTCTTCTTGCGCGCGAGAATCTCGCCCGTCGGCTGCTCGTTGCAGACGAGATGGTAGTAGTCGCCGTGGGCGGAGACGATACGGCCAAGGCCCGGCTCGACCGGGCCCCGCCATCCGAACTGCTCAATGCGCGTCATCATGTGTCCTCTGTCCGAGTCAAGGCGAATCAGCGCTGCTGACGAAAGGCGCGGACGCCGAGCGCAAGGAAGACCACGTCAGGAAGGATTGCCGCCGGCACGACGGGGCACCAGCCGTTCTTGGCGAGCACCATCATCGCGATGGTGAGCCCGTAGAACGCGAAATACATGCCGAGCGCGCTCAGGACGCCGCGAAAGACGCTCTGCCGCCCCGTGGCGATGCCGTAGGGGATCGCGAAGAGCGTGATGACGAGACACGCGAGCGGCGAGAGGGCCTGCGCCCAGACGTCGTAGCGGTAGTCGCGGCGGCGTTCGCCGTCCAGATCCGTGTGCGTGCGCAGATAGCGCAGACGGCCACGAACCGAATTGAACTTCCACGGACGGTTCTGCAGGAGGAAGTCGGCGGGGCGCTCGCGGAACTCGGCGAAGTTCCGCAGGGGCAACGCGTCCAGCTCGGGCGTCGGCGTCGCAATCTCCTGCCCGAGCTCGTCGTAGTGCTGAACCTGCGGCTGCGCGAACCACCACTCGCCGTCCAGGTAGTCGGCGCGCGCGGCCGTGATGTTCATCAGGCGAGGGCCTCCGTTCGGGCGGTCGATCGTTACGCGTACGCCCTTCAGGTGCTCGCCGTCGTCGCCGTCCAGGTCGGCGATCTGCCATGTCCGAGAGGCCTGCGTGTTGCGGAAGACGATGTTGGCGCCACGCTGAAGCTGCTGCTCGTCAAAGCGACAGGTCTTCAGCTGGGACGCCCACGCCGCGTGCTGCGGCACGAAGACCTCGTTGACGTAGAGGACGAATAGGCTCATGATCGCGGCGACGGCGAGAAGCGGCCGCACGATCACGAGAAAGCTGACGCCGCTCGCGCGCACCGCGACGAGTTCGGAGTGGCGGCAGAACGTCCAGAGCGTATAGAGCGTCGCCAGCATCAGCGCGGCGGGCGCGATGTAGTGGAAATAGGGCGCGAGGTAGCCGCAGAAGTAGAGGATGGCCGACGAAGCTGAGACCTTCGCCTCGACCATGCGCGAGAATGAGGCGAAGAGGTCGAAGAGCACGTAGATCATCAGGAACCCGGTCAGGCAGTAGAACAGCGGAACCAGGAACTCCCGCAGGACATAGCGCGACAGGATCTTCATGGATTCAGCGTCCCAGTTCGACCGTCGCCGCCGCGAGCCCGTCGGCCGTTGCCGTCAGCTTCGCGGGCTGGCCGGGCTTCAGACGCAGGTAGACCGCCGCGCGCCCGAAGGCGAGCGAATGGCCCGTGACGTCCTTGAAGCTCTCGAAGCTGCGCGGATCCGAGTTCCCGACGGCGGCAATCTCGCAGCCTTCCGCCGCAAAGGAGACGCGGCGGCTGTCGCCCGGCACGAACGTGCCGTCCTTGTCCGCCAGCGTGACGACGACCACGCAGAGGTTGCCGTAGCGCGGCTCCGGCGTCAGCACGACCTGCGTCGGCGCGCCCGCCGTGCGCATCGTCTTCTCGCCCAGCACACGGCCGTCCTTCCCGTAGGCGACGGCCTTCACCTCGCCCGGCGCGTACGGGACGTCGTTCCACATCAGGCGGTAGCGCGGCAGGACGGAATAGTAGTTCGCCGGGTTCTCGTCCACGACGCCCGCCGTCGGGTCTTTCCGCCGCCGACCGAGCGAACGCCCGTTCACGAACAGCTCCGCCTCGTCCGCGCTCGTGTAGACGAAGACGGGCACGGCCTGCCCGACCTTCTTCGGGAAGTTCCAGTGGCCCGGCACGAGGTGCAGCGTGAAGTCCTTCCGGTTCCAGTACGAACGGTAGAGGTAGAACCGGTCCTTCGGCAGCACGCAGAGGTCGCAGATGCCGAAGTAGGAGCTGCGCGAGCGCGGCCGGTAGCCGCACTTCTTCTCGGCGTTCGGCTGGTACGGCGTCGGCTCGCCGAGGTAGTCGATGCCCGTCCAGACGAACTCGCCCGCGCAGAACGGGTCGCGCTCCATGCGCGCGAACTCGCGGTCGGGAATGTCCGACCATGGCGCCGCGTTCAGGTCGTAGGAGTCGACGTTCTCCGTCCGAAAGGCGAAGTCCGTCTTGTTCGTCGGCAGCGTGTCCGCGTAGAAGCCGAACTCCGACAGCGCAGACGCGCTCTCCGAGTAGAGGACGGACTGGTTCGGATACTTCGCGTGCGACCCGACGTACATCTCGCGGTAGTTCCAACCGACGAGGTCGAGCGGCGCGTGGTCGCCACGGTCAACGACCGACGGGAAGCAGCTGCCGATTGCGACGGGGCGCGTGTCGTCCTCCTCCAGCACGACGCGGCGGAAACGGGCGCAGCGTTCCGCCGTCGTGCCGAGGGCAATCGGGCCCGCCCAGTCTTCCTGTCCCGGCGGCGTCGCCTCGCCGGGCGAGATCTCGTTGCCGATCGACCAGACGAAGACGGACGGGTGGTTGCGGTCGCGGCGGACGAGCTTCACGAGCTGGCGCGGCACGAACTCCTCCAACGGAATGTCGCCGCGTCCGCACGTCGCGTTCCACTTGTCGAACGCCTCGTCCCAGACGAAGAAGCCCATCTCGTCGCAGAGGTCCAGCACCTGCGGCGCGGGCGGGTTGTGCGACGTGCGGATTGCGTTCGCGCCCATGTCGCGCATGACGGCGAGCTGGCGGCGCATCGCGTCGACGTCGAACGCCATGCCGAGCGGGCCGAGGTCGCTGTGCAGGTCGACGCCGTTCAGCTGAACCCGTTCGCCGTTGAGGAAGAAGCCGCGCGCCGCGTCAAAGCGGAACTCTCGGAGGCCAATCCGCCGCACGAGCGCGTCCGAGAAGCCGTCGCCCGCGAGGCGCAGTTCGAGCGTGTAGAGCTTCGCGCCGTCCTCCATCCGCCAGAGCTGCGGATTCCGCACCTTCAGTTCGAGCGAGAAGTCGCCGCGTCCGCAGGCATCAACCTCAATCTCGTCGTCCTCGTCGTCCACAACCTGTCCGTCAGGCCCGCGCAGGACGGCCGTGACCTTCGCCTCGGCGTCCGCGAGGAGTCGGCTCTCGACCACGCCGGAAACCGCCACCTTCGCCTTGCCGGTCAGCACGTCGTCCGTCTCGATCCGCAGGGCGTCGGCCTCGAAGTGCACCTTGTCCGTCGTGACGAGGCGGACGTCGCGGTAGATGCCCGCGCCTGGATACCAGCGCGAGGCGTGGTCGAGCGTGTCGACCTTGACCGTCACCGTATTCGTCCCCGCGAGGAGGTAGGGCGTCGCCTCTGCGACGAAGCCGAGGTAGCCGTAGTCGCCGTGTCCGCAGGGCTGGCCGTTCACGAAGACCGTCGCGCGCGACATCACGCCGTCGAATTCGAGGAAGACGCGCCCTTCCGGCTTCGCCGCCAGCACGAGCGACTTGCGGTAGGTTCCCCGTCCCTTCCACGGCAGGCTCCCGACGTTGCCGCCGTGCTGCGCGTCGAACGGCCCGGCGATCGCCCAGTCATGTGGCACGGCGACGCGCGCAAACGCCTCGCCGTCGCGGGCGAATTCCCAGTCCGCGTTGAAGTTCTCGACCGTCCGCGCCGACGCGAACGCCGCCACGGCCAAGACCGTCGACAGCGCCATCAGTTTTCCTCTCGTCACGTTACCGTATCCTTTGGTTGAGTTGAATGTGTTCATTCTCTTGTCTTGCTTTGAGAGGACATTATACCACATTGTCGCGCAGGGCGTTTGGCGAACGCATTTCGCGTGAGGAACGAAGAGCCTGTCATCCGCAGTTCGTTCATGCCGCACTTGCAATCGGACGGCAATTTATGATATACTTCTCGCCATTCGTTTGGTACGCGGGCGTAGCTCAATGGCAGAGCTCCAGCCTTCCAAGCTGGCTACGAGGGTTCGATTCCCTTCGCCCGCTCCAAGGCGCGCCAGGGTGGCGTAATGGCAGCCGCGGCAGACTCAAAATCTGCTATACGCGAGTATGTGCGGGTTCGAGTCCCGCTCCTGGCACCAGGCCCCAAGCGAATGAAAACCATGACTGGAGGGATGTCCGAGTGGTCGATGGTGCAACCTTGGAAAGGTTGTGTGGGCGCAAGTCCACCGGGGGTTCGAATCCCCCTCCCTCCGCCAACGCGATGAAGATCAACAGGGCCATTCTTCCTTCCGGGCGCATCGGGCTGGCCGTTTCGGGCGGATCCGATTCCGTGGCGTTGGCCTTTCTCCTCACCAAGGGCGGGAAGAAGAAGAACGCCGCGAAACGGTTCGTCATCCTGCACGTCGATCATGGGTTGCGCACGGAATCGAAGGAGGAATACCGCTTTGTACGCGCGCTCGCGAAGCGGCTCGGCATCCCTTTCAGGGGCACGCACGCGACCGTGACGCGGCGGCGCGGCGAATCGCTGGAAATGGCCGCGCGGCGCGTCCGCCTCGCGTTCTTCGCGCGGTGCGTGAAGACGCTGCAGCTCGATGCCATCGCAACTGGGCATCATATGGACGACGTGGCGGAGACGTTTCTCATGAAACTCCGCCGCGCCTCGCTCTGCGGCCTGCGCGAGACAAGTGAAGTCGGCCCCATCCGCTTCGTCCGACCCCTTCTGGGCTGCCGCGACGCGGAACTCAAGGCCTACCTCAGAAAATACGGCGAGAACTGGCGTGAGGACGCCTCGAACGACGACACGTCAATCGAGCGAAACCGCGTCCGTCACGAGGTCATCCCGTTCCTCGAAAAGACGCTCGACCCGCATCTTGTCGAGCATCTTTTCGTTCTGAGCACACGCCGCCCTTCTTAGGTCACGGGCGTGCCGCCGCCGGCCGAGGACGTCGGCGACAGCACGCCGCCGTTCGCGCCCGGTTCGCCCGCGAAGAGGATCATGCCCTCCGAGACGCCGACGGACATCTTGCGCGGCGCGAGGTTCGCGACGAAGACGACTTCCTTGCCGACTAGCGCCGCCGGATCGGGATACGCCTGCCGGATGCCCGAGAAGATCGTGCGCGTGCCGAGCGACCCCGCGTCGAGCACGAACTTCAGGAGCTTCGAGCTCTTCGGCACAATCTCGCAGCTCGTGACGACGCCGATGCGCAAATCAAGCTTCTCGAAGTCTGGAAACTGAATTGTCTCTTTCACCTTGGGCAAGGGTTCGGGACCGCCAGAGGCCCCGTCCGTTCTACCCTTGTTCTTGCTCGCGCGGCTCTCATGCGCGACTTCGCCCGACTCGGCCGGCTTCACCGTCGCGGCGGCGACCATCGCCTCGACCTGCTTCGCGTCGATGCGCGCGGCGAGGTATTCGTAGGCGCCGAGCGTTCGGCCTTCGACCGCTGCAGCCGTCGAGTCCCACGTCCAACCGGTTTCACCGAAGAGCTTCATCGCCTTCTCCGCGTAGGCCGGGAGAATCGGCTTCAGATAGATCGCGAGAATGCGGAAGGCGTTCAGCGCCGCCGTCAGGGTGACGCGCGTCGCCTCGGCGTCGGTCTTCACCGTCTTCCACGGCTCCTTGCGGTCGAAATACTCGTTCGCCGCGTCCGCGAGCCGGCAGATCTCGACGACGACCTGGTTGAAGCGGCGGTCTTCGTAGAACTGCGCAATCGTCTCGCTCGCCGCGCGCAATTTTGCCAGAAGCGCCAGCTCCTCGTCGTGGCTCGCGAGCGTCGCGAGGCGTCCGTCCAGCTTCTTCTGCAGCATCTGCGCCGACCGCGAGGCGATGTTCGTGATCTTGCCGACGAGGTCGGAGTTGACTCGCTGGACGAAGTCCGCGAGATTGAGGTCCATGTCATCCGTCGTGCCGCCGAGCTTCGCCGCGTAGTAGTAGCGCAGAGCCTCCGGCGGCAGGTTGTCGAGGTACGTGCGCGCGTTCACGAACGTGCCCTTCGACTTCGACATCTTCTCGCCGTTCACCGTGAGGAAGCCATGCACGAAGACCTTGTTCGGGCCCTTGAAGCCCGCCGCGTGCAGCATCCCCGGCCAGAACAGGCAGTGGAAACGGATGATGTCCTTGCCGATGAAATGATAGAGTTCAACCTCCTTGGGCCGGGGTTCGGGGATGCCAGAATCCCCGTCCATTCGACTCGGCCACCAGTCCTCGAGATTTTGGCCGTTCTTCGCGCACCAGTTCTTGAGCGACGCGATGTAGCCGATCGGCGCATCGACCCAGACATAGAAGAACTTGTCCTTGTAGCCGGGAATCTCGAAGCCGAAGTACGGCGCGTCACGCGAGATGCACCAGCCGCGCAGCGGCTCCTTGAACCATTCGAGCAGCTTGTTCGAGACGTCGCTCGTCGTGTGGCCCGGAATCCACTTCTCCAAGTAGGCGTGCTGGGGCTCCAGCTCGAAGTAAAGGTGTTCGGAGTCGCGCACGACCGGCGTGCCGCCGCACGTCGTGCAGACCGGCGCGCCAAGTTCCTCCGCGCCGTAGGTCGAGCCGCACTTGTCGCAGCTGTCTCCGTACTGGCCCGCCGCGCCGCACTTCGGGCACGTGCCCTTCACGAAGCGATCCGGCAGGAACATCTGGCAATGCTCGCAGTAGAGCTGGGGCGTGGTCTTCTTCGTGATGAAGCCCTGCTTCTCGGCCGCGAGGTAGATCTGCTCCGACAGCGCCTTGTTCTCCGGCGAGTTCGTCGAGTAGTAGTTGTCGAACGCGATCTGGAAGTCCGTGAAGTCCTTCAGGTGCAGGGCGTGCGAGCGCGCGATCAGCTCTTCGGGCGTGATGCCCTCCTTGCGCGCGCGAATCATGATGGGCGTGCCGTGCGTATCGTCCGCACAGATGTAGGCGCACTCGTTCCCGCGCAGCTTCTGGAACCGAACCCAGAAGTCGGTCTGGATGTACTCGACCAGATGACCGAGGTGGATGTCCCCGTTCGCATACGGGAGAGCGCTCGTGACGACAATTCTTCTTTTGTTCATGGGAATGGATTGGATTGGACGCGTGATTATATCAAAATTCGGCCCGCGTGTGCGGCGTTCAGCCGCAGAGCCACTTGCCGACGCGCGGGATGCGGCGGAGGGCCATCGAGATGAACGACGAGAGGACGAACGAAACGGCGGCCGTGCCGAGAATCGCGAGCGGTGCCGTCAGGCGAGGCTTCAGGCGTTCGCACACTTCCGCCAGCACGAGCATGTGCAGGAGATAGGTTCCGTAGCTCGCCTCCGACAGCGGACGAATCACGTAGCGGTAGAAGAAGCCGTCCGCCGTCAGCTTGCGGATGACGAGGAAGTATGCGGCGACCGTCAGCGCAACGCCCGTCGAGCAGAACTCCCAGCTCATTTCGAGACTGACCGCCGTCGCGTACGGTGCCTCGACGGGATAGCCCGCCGCGTCTGGGATGCGCAGGAAGAACGGCTCCGCCACTGCGAGATAGCCGACGGCCCACAGCGGCGCGGCCACGGCGAGCGTCTTCTGCCAGGACAGTTTGGGGGCGAACTTCCTGAACCAGAAGCCCAGCAGCAGGTAGCCGAAGAAGCCGCTCACGTACTGGAACGTGCCGAACGCGTTCCACGGACACTCCCCGTAGAGATATGGCACCGCGCCGAAGCTCGGTTCGCCGTAGAGGAAGCCCCAGAGACGGCGGAGATACGGGAACGTCGTCGTCACCGCCCAGACGGCCAGCCAGCCCCACAGCTCCTTTTCGCGCACCTTCTCGGCCCACGGCGAGAGGAGCGGCATCAGCAGGTAGAGACCCAGCAACATCGGCACGAACCAGAGATGGCCGCCGATGATGTCCGCCGGAAAGTTGAAAAGCAGCTTGCCCCAGTCGCCGTCAAAGCGCCACGTGTAGATGCCGACCCAGACGAGGAACGGCACGACGACACGCGCCAGGCGACGTCGGAAGAATTCGCCCGTCGGCCGCGTGACCGGGAAGAGCAGGTACGCGCTCGCCATCACGAAGAGCGGCACGCACGCGCGCACGGCCGAGTCGATTGCCGTGGCCCACGCGGCATCCCACCGCGAGGCGATGAATGTACCCGCGCCGCCGAGGTAGAACGGCTCGCACGCATGCACGACCATCACCATGAAGCAGGCGATGACGCGAAGATAGTCAAGGAAGACAATGCGGTCTTTCATCACACGGAAACCCTTCTCGGACGGTCAGCGCGTGCCGCCATTCGCCTTCGCGAGCTTCTTGAGTTTCGGCGCGCAGGCGAGCCGTTCGACGGCGGTCATGTGGTCGATGTAGAGGACGCCGTTCAGGTGGTCGATCTCGTGCTGGAGCGCCCGCGCGAGGTAACCGCGCGCCGTGATCACCTGCGGACGGTTCTCCGCGTCGAGATACTGGCACGTGACCTGCGCCGCGCGCGTCAGCGAGCCGCCGACATTCGGGAAGCTGAGGCACCCCTCCTTGTCGCGCACCGAGCCTTCCTGCGCGATGATCTCCGGGTTCCAGAGCTTCAGCGGCATCGCGATCGGCGCGTTGAACGCCTCGTCCTCGGCTTCGTCACACCCTTCCGGGATGTCGATGACGCACATTTTCTCCGTGCGCCCGACCTGCTCGGCCGCGAGCCCGACGCCCTTCGCGCGACGCATCGTCTCGATCATGTCGTCCGCCAGTTGCCGCAGCTTCTCGTCGACGAAGGCGACCGGAGTCGCCTTCTCGCGCAAAACCTTCTCTCCGTACTTGTAGACTTTCAGAATCATGCGGGGAATTATACCACAAACGAGGCCGCTTGTGCCGTCCAGCCGCGAGAGAGCCCCGTCACACGGCGTTTCAGCGCACCGACTCGTCCGCGCGGTGCGACACAGCCCCCTGCGCGCACCAGTCGGCGATGCCGGCGGCGATGGCGGCGGCGACTCTCTGCCGACGTTCGCGGTTCCAGCAGTCAAGCTCGCCTTCCGGCGTCGTCAGGAAGTCCGTCTCGACAAGGCAGGACGGAATCTCCGGATTGCGCGTGACGGCGAAGTTCGCGCGCTGGACGCCGTTGTTCGTCAGCGTGTCGCCGAACGCCGCCGCCATTCGGGCGTTGATCGCCCGCGCAAGTGAGAGGCCGATGTCATTCCAGGCGTAGACGGCGTGATAGCGGATGCGCCGGGGATCCCGGTCGACCGGCGGCGCGTTGTGGTGGATGGACACGAACGCATCCGCCCCCTGCGCGTGCGCGACCTTCGGGCGGTCATAGAGCGGCACGGACACATCGTCTTCGCGCGTCATCACGACACGTGCGCCGAGGTTCGTCAGCGCGGCGCGGACATTCTTCGCGAGCGCCAGGTTCAAGTCCGACTCCTTGAGGCCGTGCGGACTCATCGCCCCCGTCTCGGCGCCGCCATGCCCCGCATCGATGACGACCGTCAGCGCGGACGGCTCCGCCGCCGGACGGGCTTTCGGCGTGTCACCCGCGAACGGCAGCTTCGCGTAGGTCTTCGGACGGGCGGATGCCGCGGGTGCGGATGGCGCCGCCGCGCGCACGGGACGCTTCCCGACGGTAAACGTCCGGCGAACGCCCGCGACCTCGATTACGTTCGTGCCCTCGACGACCTCGATGAGCGTGACCCAGCCGCCGAGCGGGTGGACGGGCACGTTGCGTCCCTGCACGACGACATTGGTCACGCCGGGCACGACCGCGCCGGACATGTAGCACCGTTCGACGAACGGCAGCCTCTGCCCCTCCTTCGGAAAGGCGATCAGGGCGGCAAGAAGAAAAATGCTGCCGTTCACTCCGCGAAGAAGCGGTATTCGGTGCGGCTTCGGAACGTCTCGCCGGGCCGAAGCACCGTCGTCGGGAAGTCGGGGCGGTTCGGCGAGTCGGGCGCGTGCTGCGTCTCCAGCGCGACGCCCGCGTACTGCGGCAGCGTCCGCCCCGCCGTCTTCGTCGGCAGCGTGCCGTCCATGTTCTGCGCGCCGTACATCTGGAGGCACGGCTCGGTCGTCCAGATCTCCAGGCGGCGGCCCGACACGGGGTCGCGCAGCGTCGCCGCCGGATGCAGCTCGCCGAGCGTGCCGCGCAGGACGAAGTTGTGGTCGTACCAGCCGTCCATCGGCCAGTTCGTCGGCTGGGCGGCCATCCACGCGGCCCGCGAGCCGATCGGGCGGCGCGCGGTGAAGTCGAAGCCCGTCCCCTTCACCGGCGCGTTCTGCGTCGGGATCAGCCCCGCGTCCGTCTGCGTGTAGCTGTCCGCGAAGACCTGGAGCTCCTGCCCCAGCACGTCGCCGCTCGCCTCGCCCGCGAGGTTCCAGTAGCTGTGGTGCGTCAGGTTGAGGACGGTCGGCCGGTCCGCCGTCGCCTCGTAGTCGATCGTCCAGGCGTTCGTCGGGAGGACGCGGTACGTGACCTTGCAGTTGACCGTGCCGGGGAAGCCCATGTCGCCGTCCGGCGAGACGAGCGACAGCACAAGCCCGACCGTCTCGCCCTCGACGAACGGACGCGCCTGCCAGACCTTCGTGTCCCAGCCGTCCGGCCCGCCGTGGAGGTTGTTGTGGCGCGGCGGCTTGTCCTCGCTGATCGGCAGCTGGTAGGCCTTGCCGTCGAGCGTGAACTTGCCGTCGCGGATGCGGTTGCCGAAGCGGCCGATGAGCGTGCCCATCGAGAAGCCGTTCCGCTCGTATTCCGCCGCCGTGTTCCAGCCGAGCGTGACGTCCGCAAGGTTGCCGAACCGGTCCGGCGCGTAGCAGCGCACGAGCCGCCCGCCGTAGTCGGCGACGTCGAGGACGAGCCCGCCCGCGCCGCGCAGGGTGTAGAGCGTCGTCTCCGTGCCGTCCGAGAGACGCCCGAAGCTCCGCTTCGTCGGCGCCTCGACCGCCGCCGCCAATGAACCGGCCGCACACGCGGCCGCCGCCATCCAAACGAGTTTCTTCATTTCAGAATTTCTCCTCTCTTCTTCCAAATCACAAGGGCCGCTTATCCGACCGCCAGCATCGCGTCGATCGCGCGCTTCGCCCGCGCGGCGATGCCGGGATCGACCTCGACCGGCGTCTTCATCTCGCGCAGCGACTCGGCAAGGTTTTCAAGCGTCGTCTTCTTCATGTTCGGGCAGACCAGGTCTTCCGACACGGGCACGAACGTCTTCTCCGGGTTCTCCTGCCGCAGGCGGTGCAAGAGCCCGACCTCCGTGCCGACGAGAATCGTCCGCGCCGCGCTCTCCCGCGCGTAGCGGCACATGCCGCCCGTCGAAAGCCGCTCGTCGGCCGCATCACGCACGTCGCGCGCGCATTCGGGATGCACGAGGACGGGCGCGCCGGGATGCGCCGCGCGCGCCGCCGCGATCGCCTTCGCCGTCAGCCGCGCGTGGGTCGGGCAGTACCCCGGCCACAGCACATACTTGCGCCCCTCCTTCGTCGCGATGTGGTCGCCGAGATGCGAGTCGGGCACGAACAGGATCTCGCGGCCCGGCGGAATCGTCGCCATCACCCGCTCGGCATTGCCGCTCGTCACGCAGAGGTCACATTCGGCCTTCACCTCGGCCGTCGAGTTCACGTAGCAGACGGCGACCGCGCCGGGATGCTGCGCCTTCAGCGCGCGCAGCTGCGCACCCGTGATCATGTCGGCCATCGGGCAGCCCGCCGTCGGGTCGGGGATCAGGACCGTCTTCGACGGATTCAGGATCTTCGCCGTCTCGGCCATGAAGTAGACGCCGCAGAAGACGATCACGTCCGCCTCGACGGTCGCCGCCTTGCGCGCGAGCTCCAACGAGTCGCCCGTGAAGTCGGCGACGTCCTGCACCTCGCCGCGCGTGTAGTTGTGCGCGAGGATCACGGCCCGGCGTTCGGCCGCAAGCGCGCGGATCTCATCCGAGAGCATGGAAGATCGCCTCCAGGAATTCGTCGTAGGTCTCGAACGCCGGAATGTCGGGGTTCGCCCGCCGGATCGCGTCCGTCGAGCGGAAGAGGAAGCCCGCCTTCGACGCGCGGATCATCTCCAGGTCGTTGAAGCTGTCGCCCGCCGCAATCGTCTCGAAGCCGCAGCTCTGCAGGGCCTTGACGGTCGTGAGCTTCGTGTGCGGACAGCGCAGCCTGTACCCCGTCACGCGCCCGTCCGCGTCCGCGAAGAGCGAATTGCAGAAGAGCGACGGCCAGTTGAGCTTCTGCATGAGCGGACGCCCGAACTGCTCGAACGTGTCGGAGAGGATCAGCACCTGCGCCCGCGCGCGCAGACGGTTCAGGAACTCGTGCGCGCCGATGAGCGGCTCGATGCGTTCGATGACCTTCACGATCTCCTTGAGGCCGAGGCCGTGCTTCGCCAGCAGGTCGAGCCGGTAGTGCATGAGCTTGTCGTAGTCGGGCTCGTCGCGCGTCGTGCGCGTGAACTCCGGGATGCCGGTCTCCTTCGCGAAGGCGATCCAGATTTCGGGCACGAGAACGCCCTCAAGGTCAAGGCAAACGATGTCCATGGTTGTCAAGATTTGCGGATGTGTGAATTTCCTTTCCCGCGTATTATACCAAATCCGCCCGCGTTCCGGTTCGCCACCTTGATCAGTTCATTTTCCCGTGATGCAGGCAGTCGAACGGGATGGCGGTCCAGGGCGCGACGGAGAGGTCGGACTCGGACGCCGCAAACCGCCACTGGACGCCGAATGCGCTCTGGTCGTAGTTGTCGTTCGGCGCCACGCGCACGGCGATCGGGACGTCTCTCCCCTTCTCCAGCCACCGACGCGCCACAGGCTCGCCGAACGACCAGTTCGTTCCGTTCCGGCCCTCGAAGAGGATTTCGCCGCCGAGGACAATCCGCGGCGAGCAGGCGAACTTGATGCGGAACTCGTACCAGCCGGTCTCCGGCGCGCGCAGGAAGCCCTTGTAATACGACGTCTCGCCCCGGTTGAACGGCCACATGTTCCCCGTCAGGTACCGCACGCTCTCCTCGCGCGAGCCGTCCGCCTTGATCCGTCCGTACCGCAGGCCCGTCGTCGGCAGGGCTGACACGTCCACGGGCGTCGGCTCCAGCGCGCCCGGACACCAGTCGTCCGGCGCGTAGCCCGAATACGTCATGTCCGTAAACCGCACGGGGCCGATGCCCTCGTAGTTCTTCTGGCGCCGCGCCGTCTTGGCGAACGAGCACCCCGAGACGAGCAGCGTTCCGCCGCGATGCCGGATGACCGTGATGTCCTCCAGCCTGAAGAACGGATTCGCGTAGTAGCTGCAGCCGAAGAGCCGCGCCTCGCCGGCGATGTCAAAGCCGATCTTCGCCGTGTCGGCGTAGCAGTCGCGCAGGATGCTCGCGTTGTCCTCCATCTTGAAGGCGATGGAGTCCTCCAGCATTTCGCCGATGCCGCCCGCCGTCCTCGGCCCGACCGTCCCGCCCCAGACGTGACACCGCGTCAGGCGGTTCGCACCGGCGCCCCGAAAGTGGAAGCCCGTCGTCCAGTCCACGACCACGATGTCGGTGTAGTGGCAGTCGCCGCTTTCCGAATAGACCGCCGTGTTGCCGGCGAGGCCCTTCATCGTGCACTTGAAGTAGAGGTTGCGCGCCATCAGCTCGTAGCCGTGCCGCCGCGTCTCGTCGGCGACGGCAAGCCCGTAGCGCCTGCCGTTCGTGAAGGTGATGTCGTCGAGCGTGTAGTGCTGGAAGCCGTTCAGCGACAGGCACGAGGCGAGCCCGTTGCCGTCGATCTTGCCGCCGCGCACGAAGAGGTTGTAGTCGTGGCGGCGGTCGTCCGTCGGCAGCGCGTCAAACAGCGGCTGCACGTTGATGCGGATGACGAACGGCATCTCCCGAACCGCCCGCACGACGGCGGACTTGTCGAGCGCCAGCGAGCAGAGGTTCGTCACCGAGACCATGTTCGCCAGGCGGTATTCGCCCGCCGGCACGTGCACCGTGCCGGACGGGTTCGCGTCAATCGCCCGCTGAAGCCGCCCCGAATCGTCCGCTTCGCCCGCGAGACGCGGATAATCCGAGAGCGCGCCGCCCGAGACAACCGCCGCGCCAAGACCGGCGGCAAGGGAGAGAAGGAACTTCGCCATGCCGAACCTCGCCTATCGGATGATGACGCAGACGCCGTCGCGTTGTTTCGTCGTGAGCGAGACATCCTGAATGAATGCCGCGCCCGTCTTGGGGAAATTGTACGACGAGAGCATGAGGCCCACCTGAAGCTCCGTCCACTGGCCCACGCGGAATTCGCGAACGACCTGCGTGCCGTCCCAGATGCCCGCCTGTTCGCCGTCGATGAAGCACGTCAGCTTCTGACGCCGACGCTCGCTCCTGAGGCGAATCGGTCGCGGCTTCGCCCCCATCCAGTCTTCGCTGACACTGCTCAGCACAGTGCCGCCGTCCTCGGCGCGCCAGGACACGAACGGCTTGCGGTCGCCGCCGCCCGCCAGCAAGACCGACAGGTTCTTCGCATCCGTCCCGGAACCGCCGCGCACCATCAGCCCGACGACGTCATACGCATCTTTGCGCTGTCCGTCCACCGTCTTTTCAACCCACGGCTGCATCGGATTCGCGATCAGGGCCTCGAACACGAAATCGCACCGACGGTCAACCGCGCGGCTGAAGTGGACGAACCCGTTTGTCGTGTCGGCAGGGACGAGGCCCGTCCGATCCGTGCCCGCGCCCACGAGCCGCAGGTCGAACGCCTCCGTCGTGCCGTGCACATACGCCGCGCCCGTCGACGTCTCGCCTTCCGCGTAGACGTTGAAGTCATCGAGCCGCCAGTCGCCGAACGTGTCGCTGGACGCGACGGTCACGTGCTGCGCCGCGTCACCGCCGGGCTGCGACAGGCACGCGATCGGAATCTCCTCCCAATCCGCCGTCTCGACATCCGCCTCCTCTGCCGCATGTCGCCACTTGAGGCCGAAATAGTTGTCGGTGAACGTGCTTTGCCCGACCTGAATGAACAGCGGATACGACTTGTCCGCCTCATAGTAATGCCGCGTACCCATAGCGACAAAATCCCAACTCTGTCCGTTTGTCGCGTGATAAATCTTGACGCCATCGATGATGACCAGTGGACTCGCCGCGTTTTGCACCAGAAACTCGTACCAACCTGTCGCCGGAACCGAGAGCCTCCCCGTGAGCTGCCGCGTTTCACCCTGGGGGCATCCAATGGACTCTAGGCGAGTGTATACCCCCCCTGTCTAATCCGTTTGTAGTATAATGCCCCCCCCCCCGTTCCTACCCGGTGTGTGCCGGGATAGCGGAGAGGTTCCCTCGAAGCGAAAAGAATGCCCAGGAAGCGATGGCCATCGCCCCTGGGCCATGGCGGCTAGCTCGTTACCCCCCAGATGCGAGTACATCGCGGGGGAGTCAGAGCGCCGCCATTCGTCAT
>CAKURH010000037.1 GCA_934675625.1 uncultured Kiritimatiellota bacterium | reverse complement strand
CATACATCAGGCGCCCGGAAGGGGACAGCGGAAATCGCCAAGGCGATTTAGCCTATTGACTTTTGTTCTCATAGGAGAGGCCTCTGCGGCCATCTCTCTCTGCGCCCGCTGTGCGCCCTCTTTGCGGCTAAGCCTTGAAAACGAAGCGCCGCTCAAATCCCCTTAAAGTGCCCTTCATTCGCCCCGAAACTTCGTCCTCTTGCCACAAGGCGCGACTCCGCCACTTTCAACGGTATGGACGCCGGGCGGAAAGGATCGGGTCGTTCCGCCGAAGACGAACGTGACGGGGACCGGGGTGTCCAGCGAGACGCGCCAGACGTTGTTCGTCTGCTGAAGCGAGAGGCGCAGCGCGCCGCGCGGCGTCGGCACGGTGCCGGACAGGCGCGTGAGGCCGCCCGGCTGCGGCGCGACACGGACGCGCGCAAATCCCGGCTCCAGCGGCGTGACGCCGAGGACGAACCGGCTGATGACATTGAGCGGCGCCGTGGACCAGGCGTGGCTCATGTCGGGAATCCGCCCCTTCTCGGGCAGCGTGAGGTCCCAGAACTCCGGCGTGATCGTCGCGCCTTTCGCCATCATCCCGAGCCAGCTGCGGTGTTCCGAAGACGTCATGAGCTTCAGCGCCGCGCGGTCGCGCCCCGCCAAGAACAGCGCGTCCAGGACAAACTGCGCCATGTACGTGCTGCAGCTGAAGCCCTTCGCCTCCACGAAGTCGGCGACGGACGCCATGCGGCCGGGCGGCACGGCCCCGCAGGCGAGCGCCATCGCGTTCCCCTGCACGGTCGCGTGGTCTGTCCCCTCGCCGTCACGGTAGCGGCCGTGCGCCGCGTCCCACAGCGTCGCCTGAAACGCCGCGAACGTCCGTGCCGCGTCGGCGCGGAACGCCGCCGCGTCCGCCGTCTTGCCGAGCGCGTCGGCCATTTCGGCCATCTCGCGCAGGTTGCGGAGATGGAGCGCATTGACGACCGTGTTCACGTCGCGCATCACGAAGCCGTCGCGATAGCAGATCGCCCAGTCCACGATGTCACGCGGCAACTGTCCGTCCGGCGCCGGACGCACCGTCGGGCCGCGCGTGACCAGGAGGCCGTCCGCCCGCCGCAGGTGATGCCAGAGCTTGTCGCGGCGCATCCGGTCGTAGTGCTTCGCCACGAGGTCGGTCTTGCCCGTGCGCATCCAGTCGGCGTAGACGATGCTGATGTAGAACTGCTTCCATTCCGTCGGCCATGTCGTGTGCGTCGCCAGATAGTCCACCATCGTCCGCACGAGCGTGTCGTCGGACGTCATCGCGTAGGTGCTCAGCTGCGTGATGAAGGAATCGGCCTCGTAGGGCAGCCGCTCGCGGTCGCCGTCGATGAACTTGCCCGTGTAGGTCGTCGCGCACACCGAATGCTTGCAGAAGTCATGGACGCGCATGAGTTCGGGCGAATCGCAGGCGAACGCCTCCTCCTGCCTGTCGTAAGGGTAATGAATCGGCACCTGCCGCACGTTCTCCGCCGTCAGCGGAAACGGCGCCGCGACAACCTCCAGCCAGCGAAACGGCATGACCGTGCCGAAGCGGCCGACCGGCCGCCTGTTGAACGCACTGCCGTTCCCCGTCCGGTACGGAATCCGCACCCACTCCGCCTGCGCGGCAAACGTGCCTTTCGTGACGGCACAGCGGATGCGCCCTTCCCTCTGCGTGTAGCGCGCCTCGGTCTGCACGCCCCCGTCCGCGTCCAGCAGCTCGCCCCAGACGAACGTGTAGTCGCCGGCCGCCGGCGGACGGACCTCCAGCCAGCCGACCACATGGCGGCCGAAGTCGAGGACGGCATGCCCCGCCTTGTTCATGGCGATCGACACGGGCGCCTGTTCCGCGCCGCGCACGACCAAGTCCGTGAAGTCCGGCGGCACCACAGGACTCAGCCGCAGCGTCCAGGCCTCCGGCTGCGGCTTCAGCAGATAGCGGTCGAGCGGACGCGGCCCGCACGACCGCCCGCCCAGCCCGCACTGGCCGACGTCCAGGTTGAGGCAGACCTCGTCGCGCGGCACCAGCGGATGAGCCTGCCGCGCCTGGCCGCTGCGGTGGCGCGCGAGCTCCAGATCCTCCCACGTGTAGTGGAGCGCCTGCACGAAGAGCGGACGATCCGCCGAGAAGCGCACGCCGTAGCCGTCCCGGTTCGTGAACGAGACCTCGCGCACGTCGCACTTGAACCCGCAGTCCTGCGGCCGCACGTAAGGCTCGTACTGGCTCGTCACGGTCGAGCGGTAGCGCCCGACAAACGCCGCCGTCTTCCGGTCGACGTAGTTCTCGAACGGGCCGCGTCCGTACCACGCCATGTCTTCGAGCGCGGATGACAGCCGCCAGCTCGTGCCGAAGCGCGGCAGCGCCGGCGGAAGCGCCCCGAACGGCTCCGTCCGCACGCGCATCTCGACCGTCCCGTCGGCGGCAACCGTCCAGACGCTTTCCATGTTCCAGCCGCTCGTCTTCGCGCCGCAGACCCTCGTGCGGCAGCGGACGGACGTCACGCCGTTCGTCGTCTCGACCGTCAGCGGCTCCGGGTGATACGCGAGCTGCGTCAGCCCCGTCTTGAAGATGTCGAACTCGCCGGGACGTTCCGCGCCGCGAAACCAGACGTCGTTGTCGGTCAGGGCCCGCATGCAGGTGAGGCGCGGCCCCGCGACGACGCCCGCGCGGTCTTCCAGGACGGTCACGCCCGCCATCTCCAGTTTCGCGAGCGTCCCGCTGCGCCGCGCGAAGACCGCCGTCGTCCCGCCGCACGACACCCGCACGGCATCGTCCGTCTCGCGCACGTCCGCCACGGCCGGCTTCATCGTCGCCCGCGCCGACGGCCCGTTCTCCAGCCTGACCTGATTGCGCGCCACGACCCAGCCGGCCTTCGCCCAGCGCGTGTCCTGCCGCGTCGCGAACGACACGTTGAGGAAATACTCGCGCCCCGCCCGCAGGCCGAGCGCGGCAAGGTTCAGCGTCTTCGTGGCGCGGGTGAGCGGCGGCACCGACGGCAGGTCGTAGCGCCCTTCCCAAACCGTCTGGCCGTCCTCCACCAGTTCCCAGCGGCAGTCGAAAGCCTGTGCGTCCGTAAAGGCAAAGCGGTTCTCCAGCGTGAACGCGCCCTTCCCGTCACCCGTCACGACGAGATTGCGGTGGACGTGCCCGACCTCCTCCAGTTTCGGCGTCACCTCGCGCAGCGGGCCGATGATGCCGTTGCAGCAGAAGTTGCCGTCGTTCGGCTGATCGTCGAAGTCGCCGCCGTAGGCGAGGAAACGGACGCGCCTCCCGTCCGGGCTCACACGGTCGGTGTCCTTCCAGACGGCCTGGTCAACCCAGTCCCAGATGCAGCCGCCCGCGAGCGAGTCGTGCGCGTAAAAGGCGTCCCAGTATTCCTGATAGTTGCCGAGGGCGTTGCCCATCGCGTGCGCATACTCGGAGAAGAAGAACGGCTTGCCCTTGTGCTGCGTGCGGTCGCCTTCGTTCGTGATGCGCAGGTCGCTTTCGAGCAGGCCGTCCCCCATCTGGCCGCGCCTCTCCAGCCATTCCGGCGTCATGTACATGCGCCCGTCGATGTCCGCAATCGAGTTGCCGCGCTCCCAGTGGACGAGCCGCGTGTCGTCCAGCTCCTTCACGCGGCGACAGGCGGCCTCGAAGCCGGGGCCTGTCCCCGTCTCGTTGCCGAGCGACCAGAAGACGATGGACGCATGGTTGCGGTAGAACTGCACGTGGCGTTCGTTGCGCTCGACAATCGTCTGATCCCACATCCGCCGCTTGCCGATCGACGTTTCGCCGTAGCCCGGCTCGTGCGCCTCGACATTCGCCTCGGCCATCACGTAGACGCCGTAGCGGTCGCAGAGGTCGTACCAGAGCCGGTGGTTCGGATAGTGGCTCGTGCGCACCGTGTTGATGTTGTAACGCTTCATCAGCTCAATGTCGCGCACCATGTCGGCGATGGACACCGTGCGTCCGTTCGCGGGGCTCGCCTCATGGCGGTTCACGCCCTTGAACTTCACCTTCCGTCCGTTGACCTTCACGACGCCCCGCTCGATGCGGATGTCGCGGAAGCCGACCTTCAGCGCACGCACGTCCGTTGCCGACTTCAGGACGAGCGTGTAGAGATAGGGGTTCTCGTCGCTCCAGAGGATGGGGCTCGACACGACGACCGCGTTCGTGCGGCTCGACAGCGCGGCGACCGGTTGTCGCGCGGCATCGAACAGGGTGCCCGTCCACGCGCCCTGTCCGGCCGTCAACTCCAGCCGCCACGCCGCAGAACCGTCAACCGGCGTCGTCTTCACGCGCACGTCGCGAATCGGCGCCGTCGGCTCGGCGTAGAGCGTGACGTCGCGGAAGATGCCGGAGAAGCGGAACATGTCCTGATCCTCGAAGTAGCTGCCGTCGCACCAGCGGTAGACCTCGACGGCAAGGGTGTTGAGAGGTTGCGAATTATTGATATAGGGTGTGATGTCGAACTCGGAAGGCAGCTTCGAGTCCTCGGCATAGCCGACCTTGTGTCCGTTCACCCACACGTAGTAGGCCGAGCCGACGCCCTCGAAGCGCAGGATCACGCGCCGCCCCGCCCAATCCGCCGGCACGGCAAACCGCGTGCGGTAGCTCGACACCGGATTGTAGACGACGTTCGTCGCGAAGCGGTCGCGGATCAGCGGTTCTAGCCAAGCGTGCGGATAGCGCACGTTCGTGTAGATTGGCGTGCCGAAACCGCGCAGCTCGACACACGACGGCACGTCAATCGTCTGCCACCGCGCATCGTCGTAGTCCGCTCGTCCAAAGTCGGACGGACGCTGCGCCGGGTCGCCGCACCAGCTGATCTTCCAGTTCCCGTTCAGCGACCGGACGTAAGGCGTCGCCGGCTCCAAGTCGTCCGACAGCGCTGCCGCCTCATCCGCCAGCGGTGGCAGAAAGGCACACGCCGACAGGCGGTTCACGGCATTGACCGACGGATCTTCCCATTCGACGGCGGCGACGACGGACGCCGCACACGCCACGACCCCACACAAGACGCGCAGACCCATCGCCGTCACCGAATGACAATCGCGAGTCCACGCGGAATGTAGACCAGTCCGGCCTCCGTGCCCTCGTCGTTCAGGACGAGCCTCCACGCGCGTTTCGCGCCGCGAATCACCATGTTCGCCGGGAAGCCCATGATTGACGAGGCCTTTGCGAGCGGATAGTATTTCACCTTGCGCGGCACGGCGTCGAGATCCGGCACGGCAATCGTCACGCCGTCGTCAAACGTCAGTGGCGCCTCGACCGTCAGCACGCGGCCGTCGGCAATGTCGGCGGCGGCGAGCGTCCACGCGCGCTTCACGCGCCAGCTGAGGGCGTTCGTGACCGCCGTCGCCCCGACGAGTTCGTCGACGACCAGCGGCAGACCGTTCGCGTCCAGTTCCACCGCCGCACCCACGTTCAGGCAACCCAGCCGATGCGGATTCTCCAGCAGCACCTCGGCACGCGACACGGTGTCCGTCGTGAAGAGGAAGCCGTTGCCTGGATCTTTCAGCACGACCGACGTGCCGTCGGGCAGGATGCGACGCAGCTTGTCGAGGTCGCCCTTCTCGGCGCGCGGCCCACCCACCACGCCATTCGCCTGTGTTCGGACGTCAATCGCATGAGCGCCCGGCGTCAGCGTCAGTTCGATGACATTATTCCAGCCGTCACGTTTATTGTTGTAGACCAACTCGCCGTCCATATAGATCCAGTTCTCGTAGACGCAGCCGAGATAAACCTGCCATGTCACATTCGTCTCTTCGCGATTCCAGATGTAGCCGCGCGAACAGACGCCCTGTTTCGTCGTGTCCGCCCACCACGACGAATCAAGTTGCGGCCCCGGCCCTTCGGCGCAATACGACCACGCCGTGTCCGCACGGTTCTGGTCAAAGCCGACCATCCAAGCGTCGCCGCGCACGCCCACCATCAGCCCGCCGTGTCCGTAGACATTCTCGGACGACGGCAACACGACCGTCGCCTCCGAGACGGCGAGCCCGCCCGCCAGGTCGATGGACGTGCCGAACGTCAGCGTGCCGCGATCCGCCGGGATCGTCCCCGTGCCCGTGACCTTGCTGAGGAACGTGAGGCCCGCCACCTTGTCGCGGATGACGCTGTTGGTCGCCGTCGAGTTCCAGACGACGTCGCCACCCCAGCGGTTGTAGTTCGCCGCGTCGTCCGCATGCGCCAACGAACAGGCCGCCAAGACTGTGCCGCCCTCCTCGACGACCAGTTTCCAGAGCGGAATCTGTCCGGCCTCATAGAGATAGACCTTCGCCCCGTCCTTGACCGTGACCGTCTTCGCCGCATCGCCGAAGTCGCCGATGACGAAGCTGTTCAGCATCAGCGTGCCGCGTTCGACGTCGATGTCGCCGACCGCGCTCTCCGTCAGCGGACGGATGCGGGAGCGGTTGACGCAGACGGTGCCGCGCGTCGTCAGCCGATAGCCGTGCATGAGGAGTTCGCCGCCCGTCAGGCCGGCATTGACGCCCATGTCGAACGTCGTGTCCCCCGCGAGCGTCACGCTGCCGCCGAAGAGCCTCTGCTGCTGGAAACCGCTCTCCGGCTGATAGACCGCCGCGCCCCATTGCGCGTCACCCGCGCCCGCGACCGTGAAGCCCTCCGTGAACGTCAGCTTGTTGGCGGCGGCCGAGCCGTCCACATCCGCGCCCGTGTGGACGATCAGCGTCGCGCCGGACTTGATCTCGGTCGGGCCGGCGGCCGTGCCGAGGTCGCCGCTGCCGGACACCATGAGCGCGCCTTCCTCGACCGTGATCGTCCCCGCGTAGTTCGCCAGCGCGGACGAACTCCAGAGAACGCCGCGTCCGCGCTTCACGAGATCTCGCTCGCCCAGTTCGGACACGAACGCCGCGTCGATGCGGTTGGTCTGTCCCTGTTCGACGGTCACGACGTAATCCTCGGCTCGCGCCGCGCCACCGGCGGCGGCGAAGCAGCCGAACAGGACGACTGAACGAAGTTTACCGAGTCGCGAGTTTCTCGTTGTCATGGAGTTTGTTCCTTTCTTTCTGTTTGTCTGTTGAGGTAGAGTGGATTGGCGAAGGTTCGCAAGATTTCGCCATTATTGTAGCAAATCCGCCCCGTCCCGACAATTTACCCGAACGGGTATGGTCAGGACGAATCGCAGCGCAGTCCTCTGCGCCTCTGCGTGAAGACAAAACCGAAGAATTAAAGCGCGCCCGTGCGGTAGGCATGCGCGAGCCAATAGGAGGGCTCGTAGTAGGCGCTTGCGTTGTAGTTGTCGATCGTCTCGCAGATCGGATGGTTGTAGACGCGGAGAATGCCATCATTCTCGCTCTCGCCCGACTTCGCCGTGTCACGGATCAGGCGCTGGTAGACGCCGCCCATCTGCGTCGGAGTCGGAATGGACGACACGAGTCGCGGATCGACCTTGGACACGTCGACATCACCCGGCGTCAGGCGATAGTGGGCAATCCAGTCCGCCGCGACCTTTTCCGGATTTTCGCAATGCGAAGTCGGCGCGCAGCTGAGTTCGTGCGCAAGGCCCTCCGCGCCCATCGCATTCACGACCTCGCGGTTGCGACGGTGAACCTTGCGCGCCACACGCTCAAACATCGAACAGACCGAAGAACAGGTCGTTTGGCGTGATGTCCTCGTCCTTGAAATACCTATTCTTCATGAGTGTAGCATCCCCTGTATTCCAGACGCGCGAGAGCCGCCGCCGTAGAAACCGAACCCGAAGTCCTTGACGAACCCATTCGTTCGGACTTCCGGCTGCAGCACGGGCACACCACTTCCGTGATAGACAATCCGACAGTCTTTCCTCATGACTGCATTATACCATTTTTCCCTTCCGGCTGACGGACGCACCCGTGACAAGACAGCCTTATCCCCCGTGCGCTTCAAATATTCAACTTAAGTTGCACGGGATTGCCATTCGCTTGTGCCCTTTTTTCACTATTCCTTCGTCGAATATTCCAATTTTCCTTATCAGCACATTTCCGGCATCCAGATCCACACCTTGTCCGACGCGCAGGTGGTGCGGAATAGGAATAACCGCACTTTGGGCAAATCCACCAAACCTTTCCATTCTTTCCGGGTGTGACTTGGTCAGGACGCAGACTCCCGTTTCTCTCCCAATCCCATTCCTTACTGAGGTCAGGGAACAAAGTCAGAAGATCGTTCTTCCCCTTGACCACAACACGATTCGTGCAACACGGGCAACCACGTCCATGCGTTCGATTCGCAATCTTTGCCTGCCACTCATATCCACATATCCGGCATTTCCACCACACCTTGTCTTCACACCCTGGAGAAAACTGTTCGGGACGAAGATTACCATTTCTTGCATAGTCCCACTCTGCCAACAACTTCTCGTCAGAAAGGCAACCAACCTTCGCAATCCTGTTCCGGCGATATGTTTTGGCAGATTTCATCCTTGCGCATGAAGGGCAACCATTCCCACCCACACGATGAGCAATGGTCATTTCATAGTCTCGCCCACAACATGCGCACAACCACCAAACCTTCCGTTCGCTTTGCCATGACAACGCCGACGGTCTCCACTCGTGATTTTTTGTTGGATGCCATTCCTCCGCAATCTCAGGACAGCGTTCCGCCAGTGAATTCCTTACGGATGCCCGATACTGATTGATCTCATAGCGATCTCGTTCCAAATCAACATCAATGGCACTGTGGAATTGCAAAGGATTCCTTCGCGTCCACATATTGCTTTCTGGATCAAGTTCATCAAGGATCCATGACACCAACCGTTTGAACCCTTCTTTCGTTTCAACATCGGGGACGGAAAATATCTTGTCCGCTAAACCTCTGCCATCCTCCGGCATGACCTCCTTTACCCTCCAAAGTTTTATTCCATGTTCGTGACAAAGTGCACATTTCCTTTTCTCACGATCAAAGTTTGTTTCTTTATGCCAAGCTACGCCATCATACTCAATGGCAAGCTTCTTTTCCGGGATGTAAATATCCAGTTCCATCCGCCCAAGCCAATTCGGCACATATCGACTGATGGTGTCTGGATAAATCTTTTGGATGTAATAGTAGAATGCCTGTTCGCGAAATGAGGTCTGTCGGCCAGAATGACATATTGGGCATCCTGTGCGGTCAGACGTCCGTTTGTTGAGTGACGCCAAATAGGCATGCCCTAACGGACACTGCCACCACACTTTACGAGCCTCTCCTCGCATGACATCCGAAGGTTTAAGCGCACCATTCTTTGTCGGATGCCATTCTTTGGCTAACGCAGGTTCTGTTGTCGCAAAATCATTATGCCCAACATACAGAGCCTTTCCCGCACAAGCAGGACAACCACGTCCATGAACACGGTTGCTGATCTTAGATTTCCATTCAAAGCCACATAAATGGCACTTCCAATTCACTCTTGCATTACTAACTGGCGTGAATTCCGACGGCAACACTGGAGCGTTCTTTGCATAGTCCCAATCTTTTAACAACTTGGCATCCGCAAAACACCCTTTACGCTTGATTTCAGTCTCAACACGACTCTTTCCTATTTTTCCACGCGCACAAATGGGGCACCCAGAGCCCCGTTGATACCGCGAACGGATTGCAGCCTGCCATTCATGTCCGCATGCAGAACACTTCCACCAAACAATATACGCACTCCCTGCGACATATTGAAGTATGTCCAATCCTTGATTCTTTAATGAATCCCATTCATCCGCAATCTGCGAATTCAATGTTCGCAAATCGTTGACTCCGACAGTTGGATGCTTGATTCCCATATATTCGACAGATACAGCAACTACTCAATAAGATTCTCATTTAAGAAAGCGGACAGCTTTCGCCATCACGGCAACTGGCTCAAGAACGTTCGTGCCGACACAACTGCCGGCTCTTTCAGTGCAAAGCAGTCGACCTCTTCGTATGGTAGGTTCACTACGACCTGAAACGCATGGGACGCACCAATTTTCCTCTGGTATGTCCCAAGTGCCGACGAGAGCTTGACATCCGAAGTCTTGACTTCGACCAGAAACCATGGCTGGCCGTCCTTCGAGACAAGGAAATCGGCCTCGGCCTTCTGCTTGTCGCGAACATAATAGAGATCGCATTTCCCGAAGCCGAGATCTGTCCAATACTCGACGGCCTTCAGGAGATGGCACGCGACAAACGTCTCGTTTCGCTTGCCGACGTCCGCGATGCCGCTCCAGTCCCGCAAGTACCACTTGGGCGTCTTGCGAATGGCATTCTCGACATGGCGAGCCCAAGGCTTGACACGAAACCCGAAATAAAACGAGCAGAGCGTCGAAACCCAGTTGCGTGCGGTAATCTCGCTGGCCTGGACTTCTTTTCCCAGCGAAGCATAGACCAACTGCTCACCTGACCGCTCCGAAAGAATCCGTGCCAAGGCCTCGATCTGGTCGAGCTCGCGTATCGCCGTATCCTTGCGGATGTCTTCTCGCACAAGCTGCTCAAAGCGCAACTGCCGCCAACGGCGCACAAACATCTTGTCCGCACGGGAAAACGGTTCCGGGAAGCCGCCGAACAACAGGAGCCGCGACCAGAGCTCCTCTTCAATTGGCTTGGGAGGCGAAAGTTCATCTTCGCCACAGGCCGGGCGCACTAGCTCCCCCACGCTGAGCGGATGCATGCGGTACGGGAAGTAGCGCCCCATCAGGCTGTCTCCGCCACGTTTGTAGACATCCAGTCGCGCACTTCCCGTGACAAGCACCTTCACCTTTTTCCAGTACGCATCGAAAAAGCCCTTCAGGAACAGCTTCCAGTGCTTGTAATGATGTATTTCGTCAAGTGTCAAGACAGGCATTTGCGCGCGCGCGACCGCAAGGCCGATACGGTCGGCAACCGCATCCTCGCCCTTCACGATGACCTCGCGATCAGATAGCTTGTCCCAGTTCAAATAGCTTGACTGGAACCGCTCACAAAGGGTCGTCTTGCCCACCTGACGAGGACCGGACACGAAAGCCATTTGCCGGTTCTGCTCCAGATGACGGCGAATCACATCTTCATAAAGTCTACAAATCTGCTTCATACGAGTGAATAGGATAACATATCCGCCAACAGGCGTCAATACCATCACAAATGCAATTATGGAATGGTATATACCAAACCATAATTACATTTGGATTCGACGATGCCTTTACGCCACTACATGAGTGCCTACCCGAACGGGTATGGGCTGAAGCGCCCCGCTGCGCCGCCGAATTCGCTATAATATGCGGCGTATGCGCGTTCCGTCACAGATCCTGTCCCTCGCCCTCCTCGCCGCCGCACCCGTCGCGGCGGCCGGCGGCACGTTCTGCGTCACGGATCGGGTCGCCGTCGTCAATCGCGGCGGCGCGCTGCCGCGCGTCTACCTCCTGAACGACACGGCCACCTCCTCGTTCTGGGTCGCCGCCGCAAACCTGCCCGCCTGCCGTCCGGGCGACGTCATCGCCGCGCGCGGACATTCCCGCCCCATCTCCAACAACGAGAACGACTTCTTCGCCGAGTCCGTCGTGCGCCTGCGCGAAGAGCCCCTGCCGTCCGCGCCGGACGTGTCCGGCAGCCAGGTCAACAGCGGCGAGCGCTTCGGACAGGCCGTCGCCGTCCGGGGCGTGCTGGCCTCGGCCGTCCGCGACGACGTCAACGAGGACTGGAACCTGCTGACGCTGCGGACGGCGGCGGGCAAGGTCTATGCGGCCGTGCCGGAGTCCGAGATACCCCTGCGCCGCCTGACGGCCCTGCAGGACGCCGACGTGCGGCTCGCGGGGCTCGTGACGCGCTTCGGCGTCTGGCGCAGCTTCCTCGGCTACGAAATCCTCCTCTTCGGCGCCGACGGCCTCGCCGTCGACACGCCGCCGCCCGCCGACCCGTTTGCCGCGCCGCCCTACGCCTTTCGCGAAGCCCTTCACCGCCAGCGCGCCGAAGGCACCGTGCTCGCCGTCGGGCGGCGAAAGATCTACCTCCGAACGGATCGGCGCACGCTGCTGCCGGTCACCCCCGTGGCGGGCGCGCCACGCCCCCGTCCCGGCCAGCGCCTCGCCGCCGTCGGCTTCACCGAGCCCGACCAGAGGAACCTGCAGCTCGTCGAAGCCGAGATCCAGCCACGGCCAGCGCCCGACGAACCGCTCGTCGACGGCGCGGACACCGACCCGGAAACGCTCTATGCCGACGCGTCGGGACGCGCCCGCGCCAACACGGAATACTACGGCCGCATCCTGCGCCTGACCGGCACCGTCGTCAACTCGACGGAGAACCTGCGCCTGTCCGGCACGCTGATCCTCGCCTGCGGCAAGCGCACCGTCTCGGTTGACGTCTCGTCCCTTGTCGACGGCCTCGCCCCGTCGCTCGCCGCCGGCTGCACCGTCGCCGTCACGGGGCTCTGCGTCGCGGAATTCGAGAACGCCGCCGACACGCCGCTCCTTCCGCGCTTCACGGGCTTTTCCCTCATTCCCCGCACGGCCGCCGACCTCGTCATCCTCCGCTGCCCGCCGTGGTGGACGCCGCTGAAGCTGCTGGCCGTCATCGCCCTGCTTGTCCTGCTGCTCGTCTGGATCCTGGTCTGGAACCATGCGCTCGCCGTCCGGTCCGAGCAGCGCGGACAGGAACTCGCGCGCGAGCAGAGCCAGCATGCGGCGGCCGACCTGAAAGTCGAGGAGCGCACACGCCTCGCCGTGGAGCTGCACGACGCGATCTCCCAGACGCTGACCGGCGTGGCCTTCCAGATCGAGACGGCTCTCGGCATCGGACAGGACACGCTCGGCCCCGCCCGAAAGTTCCTCGACTCGGCCAACCAGATGCTGGCCTCCTGCCGACAGGAGCTTTACTGCTGCCTTTGGGACCTCCGCAGCCGGACGTTCGAGGAAAAGGACTTGACGGAGGCCATTCAGCGGACGATCAAGCCCCATGCCGCACGGGCAAACATCAGCGTGCGGTTCAACGTGCCGCGCGAAGACCTGTCCGAATCGACCGTCCACGCCATCCTGAAAATCGTCCGCGAACTCGTCGTCAACGCCCTCCGCCACGGCCACGCCGAGAACATCCGCATCGCCGGCGAGTCCCACGAGGGACGCGTCCGCTTCTCCGTCGCCGACGACGGCTGCGGCTTCGACGCGGCGTCCGCGCCCGGCCCGGCACAGGGGCACTTCGGCCTTCAGGGCATCCGCGAGCGCGCGACCGAGAGAAGCGGCTCGGTCGAGATCGCGTCGCGCCCGGGGCACGGCACGAAAGTCACGGTCACGCTCAAGGAGGACGGTTCATGTCCGAACGCAAACGAATAAGGGTCCTGCTGGCCGACGACCATCTCATCGTCCGCATGGGCCTCGCCGCCCTGCTCGGCCTCGAAGGCGACATCGCGCTCGTCGGCGAGGCCGCCGACGGCGAAGAGGCCGTTCGGCTCGCGGCCGCCACGCATCCCGACATCGTCCTCATGGATCTCATGATGCCGAAGATGAACGGCGTCGAGGCGACGCGCGGCATCCTGCGCGCACGTCCCGGGACGAAGGTCGTCATCCTCACCACGTTCCTGGACAGCCCGGACGTGCGCGCGGCGCTCGATGCCGGCGCGTCCGGCGCGCTGATCAAGAACACGTCGCGCGCCGACCTCGTCGCGGCAATCTGGCGGACGTGCGCCGGCGAACACGTCTACAGCCGCGAGATCCGCACGCTGCTCGACACGACGGCCGCACCGCCCCATCTCTCGCCACGCCAGCTCGACATCCTGAACTACGCGGGACGCGGCTTCAGCAACGCCGACATCGCGACGGCCCTCGGCGTGGGGCCAGACTGCGTCAAGGCGAACCTCAAGTCGGCGTTCATCCGCCTCGGTGCGGCCACGCGCGCCGAAGCCGTCGCCCTCGCCCTCAAGGCCAAGCTGCTGGACATTTGAACGCAAAGACAAAACACACAAACGAAAGGAAAAGACAACCATGAAATCCAACAAACGCAACCTCCTGACGCTGACCGCCGCGCTGATTGCCCATGGGCTCGCCCACGCGGCAGATCCGACGACGGTTGCACGCGCCGACTTCCGCATCCGCGATCCGTTCGTGCTCGCCGAAGACGGGACCTACTACCTCTACGAGTCAAAGCCCTGGTCGGGCGGACGCGGCGTCGCGGTGCGCACCTCGAAAGACCTCGAACGCTGGAGCGAGAAGAAGCCCGCCCTGGAACTGCCGACCTCGAACGCCTGCACGGCCGTTTGGGCGCCGGAAGTCCACCGCTATGACGGCGCCTACTGGCTCTTTGTGACGCTGACCTTCGCCGCCGACGCCGCGCACCCGCTTCCGTCCCTGCGTCAGGACGGCTTCACGGGCGGCAAGATCCAGCCGCGCGGCGTGTGGGTGTTTCGCAGTGACAGTCCCCTCGGCCCGTTCAAGCCCGTCAAGGCGGGGAGCGTGACGCCGCCTGACTGGATGTGCCTGGACGGGACGCTCTGGATCGAGAACGGCGAACCGTGGATGGTGTTCTGCCACGAGTGGTGCCAGACGGGGAACGGCCGCATGATGGCCGCTCCACTGAGTCGTGACCTCGCGCACTTCACGGCCGAGCCGGTCGAGCTGTTCCGCGCGGCGGACGCGCCGGGCGGCGAGTTCGTGACGGACGGGCCGTTTCTGGTTCGTACAAAGGATGGCGTCTTGCGCCTGATCTGGTCGAACCTCGTCAAGGGCCACGGTTACAGCGTTCTGCAGTGCGCCTCCGAAAGCGGCACGATTCGCGGGCCCTGGAAGCACCTCGCGCCGCTCTACACGCGCGACGGCGGACACGGCATGCTCTTCCGCTCGTTCGACGGCAAACTGACGCTCACCCTTCATCAGCCGAACACGTCGCCCAACGAGCGGATGCGGCTCTATCCCGTCGAAGAGACGCCCACGGGCCTCAAGCTCAAGCCAGCGGAACGATAGCCTAACCGCGTCCGCCTACGGCGTTGAACACGGAGGTTTCCGAGGAACGAAGACACGGAGGTTTTGAGATTTCGGAAAAGGCTTCCCCAAGACGCCGCGCCTCCCAATCTCCTTCATCTCCGTGTTAAGCGACAGCAACACCAGCACCATGACTTTAACAATCATTCTTCTCATGACGACGGCGGTCGTCGCGCACGCGGCGGAGACGCCGTGGCGGCCATATTCGCGCGGCGGACAGATCGCGCTGACGCCGACAGGCGGCGTCACGCGGGTCGTCCACACCGGCGGCACAGCTTGGGAAGTCGCCCGCGCCGACGGCCCCCTCGCCGTGCGCCCCGGCGAGACGTTCCGGCTCGCCTGCTCGCTCGGCAGCATCCGCGCGACCGACAAGGCCGGCATTCTCCTCTCGGCGACCCTGTTCGGCACGAACGGACAGGCCCTCGCCTGGCGCTACGGCTGTGTCCGCGCCCAGCCCCACGGCACGACCGAATCGACGTTCGTCGTCCCGGATGGCGGCGCGGCGCTTGTGCCGCGCGCCTTTGGACAGGGCCCCGCCGACTTCGACCTCCGCGACCTCACGCTCGCACGCACAGGCGACGTCCCGCGCGCCGTCGACCTGCCGGACGTCGCCACCCTGCGCACGGACACGCTCGACATCTCGCTCTCGACCGCCACGCTGGGCCTCGCCGTCACCGACCGACGGACGGGCCGCACGTGGCACACGACAAGCGGCAGCCGCGCCTACCCCCGCTTCCTCGTCCGCAAGTTTGCGGCATCCGACCGCGCCCTGCGCCTCGGCGTGACGGACGCCGAGACCGGCGCGCCGCTCGCCCTCGTCTTCGCGACCGACCCGGCGGCCCCGGCGGAGTTCACCGTCACCGTCGCCGGACGCGGCTTCCAAAAAGAGAGACTGCCCTTCCCCGACCCGTTCGCGGGCGCGCTAGGCGACCACATGATCCTGCCGCTCAGCGAAGGTTTCCGCCTGCCGCTGCACGCGCGCACGTTCGTCGGCGCGACCGAATTCCCGCTGTGGTCATCCGCCGCCAGCATGGCCTTCTTCGGCGTCGAAGAGGACGCCTCCGGCGCCGGCTGGATGGCGATCGCCGAGACGCGGAACGACGCCGTGATCAAGGTCACGGCGACGAACGGCGTCCCCGTGGCGCTGGGCCCGGCCTGGGCGCCGACGCGCGGACAGTTCGGTGCGCCGCGCCGCGTGCGCTACGTCTTTCTCGATCGCGGCGGCTACGTGGCGATGGCCAAGCGCTACCGCCGTGCCGCCGAGGCGAGCGGACTCGTCAAGACCTTTCGCGAAAAGGCGAAGGAACGCCCGCGCGTCGACCGTCTGCTCGGCGCGGCCAACGTCTGGTATTTCCCGGCCCAAGGCGATCCGTCGCACGCCGTGATGGCGCGTGAGCTGAAGGCCGCCGGACTCGACCGCTTCCTCTGGAGCAGCGACGCGCCGCCTCGCGACGTCGCTCAGATTGCCGCCCTGCCGGACGTGCTCGTCGGACGCTACGACTGCTACCGCGACATCTATCCGCCCGAACTCGTCCGGCAGCTCGGCTGGCATCCGAACGGCGATGACATCTGCCGCAACACCGCCGCGTGGCCGGACGGCGCGATCTGGAACAGCGCAGACACGAACGACCTCCGCCGCGCCTGGAGCGTGACCTGCCCGGACGGACAGAAGCGATTCTGCGTCGCCCAGTGCACGCGCTGCCAACCCGCCCGCGTGCGCGAACACGTCACGCGCGAGTTGAAGACGAAGCCCTTCACCGCCCGCTTCATCGACGTGACGACGGCCGTCGGCGCCGAGGAGTGCGAAAATCCGGCGCATCCGGCGACCCGCACGCAGAGCCGACAGGCCATCGGCGAGATGCTCGGACTTCTCGGCAAGGAATTCGGCCTCGTCGTCGGCAGCGAACAGGGCATCGACTTCGCCGTGCCGTTCTGCGACTACTTCGAGGGCATGCTCTCGCCCGCGAACGCCCGCATGCCGCACGGACGCCCCGGCGCCGGACGGACGGACATCTTTCGCGAGGGGACAGACCCTCAGGGGATTACGCCGGAGGAGTTCGCGCGCGTGACGGACTTCGGCCTCAACGCCCACGACCGCATTCCGCTCTTCGAGCTCGTCTACCACGACTGCTGCTGCGCGCACTGGTACTGGTACGACTACTCGAATCGTCCGATCAGCCTCTGGCGCACGCGCGACCTTTTCAACGTCCTCTACGGCACGGCGCCGATGTACATCTTCGACCACAGGCTGTGGATGGCGCAGAAGGAGCGATTCATCGAAAGCTACCGCCTGACAGGCCCCGTCGCGCGCCGGACAGGCTACAGCGAAATGATCGACCACCGTGCGCTCACGCCCGACCGCCTCGTCCAGCGCACGACCTTCGCCGACGGAACCGTCGTCACCGTCAACTTCGGCCCCACGCCCGAGCGCCAAGCGGATGGCACGCTTCTCGCCCCACTGTCCGCCGATGTGCGCACCACGCCACCCCAAAACCTGACCACTCGAACCCTACCACTGGGGTCTGACACGCTTGAGCGGCACGAACGTGCGCCTACGGCCTCAGCGCCGAGAGCGGACAGACGATGATGCCGTCCGTCCGCCGATAGGCGGCATCGCCGGTCGCCGTCACGACCATCTTGAATGCGACATCCCGCTGGCGCGACGTGTCGATCAGCCCCGACAGCTCGTTCAGGGTCTTCGCCCCTTTCTCGATGAGCTGTTCGCCGCCCAGCTTGATTTCGACAAGGCCGCTCGCGCCGTTCCGCAAATGCACGACCGCATCGCATTCAAGCCCGTTCCGATCCAGGTAATGGCTCACCTGCCCGTTCAGGGCATCGGCATAGACACGCAAGTCGCGCACGGCCATCGCCTCGAAGAACCAGCCGTAGGCGCGGATGTCGTTCATCAGGTCTTCCGGCCCCAGGCCGAGCGCCGCCGTCGCGATCGACGGATCCGAGAAGTACCGCGTGTCCGACAGGCGGATCGCTGCCTTCGAGCGCAACGCCGGACACCACGCCTCGGCATCCTCAACCACGAAGATCTTCCGCAGCGCCGTCAGATAGGACGAGATCGTGTCGTCGTCCGGCCCGTGCCGATCCCCCGCCATGTCCTTGCGAATGCTCGGAATCGTGGACTGCGTGCCCTGCAACCGCGCATACGACTTCAGCAGACGGCGGACGCGGGCGGGATCACGCGACACGCCATCGACCCGCGACACGTCCGAATTCACGACGGCATCGACATAGGCGAACGCCTGATCCAGCGCGACGTCGCCCTTCAGGTTGACTGCCTGGGGCCATCCGCCACGGCAGATTAGGTAAGCGACCTCCGCCAGCGACCATTCCTTGGCCTTCGCCGCCGCCAACCGCTCGCCCGCGAAGAGCGCGGACAGCGAGACCTCGCCGGACGACTCACCCGATTCCCAGAGCGACATCGGACGCATCCTCACGCGCACGATGCGCCCCGTCCCAGAATGGACGATGTCCTTCTTTCCGCTTCGCTCGTTCCTGTCATCCGGCGGAACGGCCGAGCCGGTCAGGATGTAGTGGCCAAGCCCTTCCGAATGATCGACATCGTAGCGAATCGCGTCCCAGAACTTCGGCGCGTCCTGCCATTCGTCAATCAGCCGGGGCTGGTCACCCTTCAGCAGTTCCGTGATGTCAACCGAGGCCTGCATCAGGTAGCGGTCGCGGCGCACGGGGTCTGCCATGTACAGAACGCTCTTCGCATGCTGCTCGCAGGTCGTCGTCTTGCCGCACCATTTGGGACCTTCGACGAGAACGGCCCCCGCCCCCACCAGTTTTCGCTCCAAAACGGCGTCAAGTATGCGTTTTCGGTAAGTTTTCTCGGCTTTCATCGAAAGCAGTATACCATATTCGCCGTTGGAAGGTCAATGCCGTTCGGTGATTTGACGCATTTCCGTTCGGTTGTTTGACGTGTTTTCGTTCGGTGAATCAGCGCATTCTCGTTCGGTGATTTGACGTTTTCGTGGTCAGCGCATCCGCCGAATCGGATGATTCGCTGGTCTAAACGAGGCCGTCACCGCCCCTCCTCTTCCGTGACCGCGAATTGCAAGACGTATCGGCCGGCGCCCGGCAGATAGGGCTCGTGCGGACGCGCACCCCAGCTGTCGTCGCCGCCGACGCCCATCTGCACCGCGTCAATGGTGACCGTAATCACGCCCTCGTCCGTCAGATCCCACTGGTGCTTCGCCTGTTCGAGCGCACCCTGCGCATAGGGCCAGGCGCTGAACCCAAACGGCGCGTTGAGCGCCGTGACGGTGACCGTACGTCCCGCCGCATTCGCGAACGTCACACGGCGGCAATCCGAGCGGTGGCCCTGCTCGCCCGGTTCAATGTAGTTGTCCGGATTGAGCCGGTCGGCAGGATAGTCGATCGTCCCCCGTGCCCCGACGATTCCGGAGACAAGCCCGACCGTCGCCGAATAGGTTCCGAAGTCTGCCGCGACACAGCGGTCGGCGTAGTTTTCGTGCGGCCCGCGCCCTTCCCACGTCACGCGGGAGAAGTCTCTCGGAATCGTGAAGCTGACGCCGGCCCGTGGCAACGGCGGCAGGTTCGTCGGAACGTCCAGCGTCAACGTGACCAGCGTACGTCCCCCCGGCAACGCCACGGCTTCGAGCCCGCCCGTCACGCCCGCCGGCAGCGTCTGTGTCTCCGTCGCCGTCTTCCAGACGGCACAGACGTCCGCCATCTTCCAGCCACGGTCATTGTCCGTCGGTGCACGCCAGAGGTTGATCGTGAAGTCCCGCCCGGACGGCACCCCCTCGGCGCTGTCCGGCGCCGACTGCGGCACGAAGTCCGGCGCGGGGACAGTCCCCACCCGACCGCTGTAGACCGCGCGCACCTCATACGCGCCGGGGTGGTAGTTCCGGAGCGCGTCCACGAGTCCGTTGCAGTTGAAGTTGTCGTCGTTCGGCCTGTCCCCGAAGTCGCCGCCGTAGGCGAGCCAGCGGCCGCGCGCGTCCGTCTTCCAGAGGGCCTGGTCGGCGAAATCCCAGATGAACCCGCCCTGAAAGGACGGATATTTCTCGGCCAGCCGCCAGTAGGCGGACAAGTCGCCGGTCGAGTTGCCCATCGCGTGGGCGTATTCGCACAGGATGAACGGCTTCTTCGGACGGTCAGCGACATACCGTTCCGCCTTTTCCGCCGGCCAGTACATCGGACACATGATGTCGCTATGCGCCCTGAACTGCGCGCCCTCATACTGAATCGGGCGCGTCGCGTCGAGCTTCCGGATCGCGGCATACGCATCCGACAGGGCCGGCCCGTCGCCGCTTTCGTTGCCGAGCGACCAGAAGATGATCGAGGGATGGTTGCGGAAGGTCTTCGCCATGTTCACGCCACGGCTCACGAGGACGTCATGATAGAGCGGATTCGCCGGCAGCCACTTGCCGTCCGGGGAATAGAAGTCGTCCACGCCGTGCGCTTCGACGTTCGCCTCGCAGCAGACGAAGACGCCCGCCCTGTCGCAGAGCTCATACCAGAGCGGGTCATCGGGATAGTGGCACGTGCGCACGGCGTTGATGTTGAGATCCCTGAAGATCTCAAGATCACGCCTCATCTCCGCTTCCGTCACCGTGTAGCCGCCCGCCGGACTCATTTCGTGGCGGTTGACGCCCTTGACCAAGAGGCGCGTGCCGTTGACGTAGACGACCGCGTCCCTGATCTCGACCTTTCGGAAGCCAAACGCCACGGCCCGGTAGTCCGTACGCGGGAACAGCCAGGCGTCTTCCCTCAAGGGGATGACCTCGTAATACAGGTTCGGCTCACCCGCATTCCAGAGCCGTGGATGCGCGTATGTCTTTTCAAGAAGCGTCGCGCCCTTCTCGTCGCGCACGACGAGACGTCCTTCGCGGTAATCGTCCGAGAGCGTCGCCTCGACAATCAGGTCCCGCGCCGCGCCGGGCAGTTCCGACACGAGCCAGACATCGCGGAAGATCCCCGAAAGCCGCCAGAAGTCCTGGTCTTCAAGATAAGTCCCGTCGCTGTGCTTGAAGACCTCGACCTCCAGCCTGTTTTCGCCGCGCACGAGGTAAGGCGTCAGGTCGAATTCCGCCGGCAGCCGGCTGTCCTCCGAATAGCCGACGTCCCGCCCGTTGAGCCGCACGTACATCGCGGACGACACGCCGCCGAAGTGAATGACCGTGCGCCGCCCCTCCCAGTCCGCCGGCAGCGCAAACGTGCGCGAATAGAGCCCGACCGGATTGCGGTAGTAATGACTCGTGAAATCGCGCGGCGGTTCGGCGAGCGGATCGCCCGTCTCGTATCCGGCGATGGGATACCGGCTGTTCGTGTAGTTCGGCGGATCGTAGGCCCCCTGCAGCTGCCAGCACCCCGGCACCGTGACCGGGCCCTCCTTCTCCCACGTCGCCACCTCGACCGAGTGCTTCCACTGGAAGTGCCACACCCCGTTCAGCGACTCGATCCACCGGGACGCGGTGCGCGGCTTCTCGCCGCGCGCGATGGCGAGCGCCAGCTCTTCGCTCTCGCACGGCACCGCCACGGCGCGCGCCGGCAGCCGGTTGACCGCGAAGACGCGCGGATCCCGCCACGGCGGACGCTCCTCGGCGGCGGCGTCCGCATCCGAGGCGCAGAAGCCTGACACGACCGCGACCACTCCCAAGATCCGAACAACGTTCTGCTTCGTTTTCATGTGGGTGCCTTTCAGGAGAACAGGATTTCCCGTCCGTGGAACATGAAGTTCCCGCCGACGACGAACTGCATCGCCGTCGGCGAAAACCGGTCTTCCGCCGTGAAGTGCAAATGCCCCGCGAGAATCGCCTTGAGCAGCGGCTGCGCCCTGAGCGACGCGATGAAGTCCCGCGTCACCGGATCCTCGCGCTGACGACGGAAGTCGGCGAGAAACCATTCGCCATCGGGGATGTCCGTGCGCCTGAACTTCGGATTGCGCCAATCCCAGTAGTGCGACTGCGCCCGGCAGATCGCGTCCGTGAAAAGCGGCACGTGCAGGCAGAGGACGATCGGCAGCCCCTTCTTCACCTCCGCCGCAAAGCGTTCGACCTGTCCGCGCGTGACCGTGCCGTAGACGTCATCCATCGTCACGAAGTTGACACCGTTCAGGACCGTGGACTGCAGCGAGACGTCGAACGGATAGACCTTCGCGAGAAGACCGCGCGTATTCTCCTTGTAGGCTTCCGTCGGCGTCTCCTTGGGGTCGCTCAGCCACATGTCGGTCGAGAACTCATGGTTGCCGAGACAGCCCGTCAGCCCGTCGCCGAAATACTTTCTCACGAGCGCAAAGTTCGCCTCGCTCTGCCAGTCGATCAGATCGCCCGTGTGGACGAGGCCGTCGCAGTGCCGCTTCGCCCACGCGATCGAATCGCGCAGGGCCTCCTCCTGCCGTCCGCCGAAGCCGCGCGTACGCTTGCAGCACAGCGTCTGCTTCTTCAGGTTCTCCTCCTCGCCCGCCGCCGTCAGGTGCGTGTCGGAAATGTGCAGGACGGAGAACGGCTTCTCGAGCCCGATCTCGACCGCGCCAAACGCAATCGACAGCTGCTCCCAGGCTCCGCGTCGCGCGAAGAGGGAAAGGTCGTCCCGCGTCTCCGCCGCCGGAAGCCGCGACGTCGCGAACACCGCCCCGGCACCGAACGCGCCCGTGAGAAATCCCCGCCTGTCCATCGTCACTCCTCCGTCCACTTGAACACGCGGCGCGTGAAGCAGCCCGACCCGCCGACGGTGGCCCACAGCCGCCCCCGGTCGGCGAACAGCGTCGGCTCGGCGTCGCAGGGATAGTCGAACCCGCCGGGCAGGACGGCGAAATGCGCGCCATAGTCGCGGGAAACGTAGACGGCGTCCGTCCCTGCGGCATAGAGCAGGCCGGGAACGAACGGATCGCACGCGACGCGCTGGAACTCGCCGCTCATCAGCCACTGCCGCTCGAACGTGCGCCCGCCGTCGCGCGAGAGGAACAGCGCCGCCTCGTCGTTCCCATTGTCCGCGACGAACCAGCCGGGCTTCCCCGGCACGGCCGTCACCGCCGGCGTGCCGCGCCCGGCCTTCTGCGTCATCGTGAAGTCGATCTTCGTCCACCGGTCGTCCGACGGCCCCCGTCGGTAGACCTTCTTCCCGTCCATGCCCCAGCAGACGAGATCGCCCGATTCGGACACGGCAAGCGCGTTGCCGTTGCCGAACTCCATCATCTTGAAGAAGAGGCGGTCGGGCTCCAGCCCCTCGCCGAACCATTCCCACGTCTCGCCCGCGTCCGTCGAGCGGTAGACGCCGCCCTTGCCCGCGCCGACCCAGCCGCCGGCCGCCGCATAGAAGACGTCGGCATTCGGATGCGCAACCACGGAATAGACGGGGTGGAAGCCATCGCCGACCGACCACGCCAGATCCGGCTTCTGCACGGGTAGCCCCTTCTGGGCGCATATCTCCCACGTCCGCCCGTTGTCGCGCGTGCGGCGGACGCACGGCGCGAACTTGCCGCCGCAGACGAGGGCGAGCCCCTCCGTCACGCGCGAGAACGCAACCGCGTTGACGCTCTCCGCAAGCGGCCCTTCGCGGTGAAGGTGTCGGAAGGACTGGCCGCCGTCGTGCGAGACGTAGAGCGGATTGTCCGCCGCGCCGTAGAACAGCGTTTGCGCGTCGAACGGACTCGCCGCGAGGACAAACGGGCAGATCTGCTGGATGCCCCGGATGCGCGTGTGCCAGTTCTCTCCCGCGTCCGTCGTCTCCCAGATCGTGTACCAGTCGGACGACAGCCAGTGCCGCGCATCGCGCGGATCGACGACGACCGCAGTCGTCTGCGGCATGAACGCGCGCACGTTGGGCTCGCAGACCGGATCGGAGGCGACGGCCGTCCTCATGGGCGCGGCCTTCCACGCCGCGTCATTCACGCCGCGCGTAAAGCAGTTGCCGCGCGTGTCGGCGACGATCCAGAAGCCGTCCCCGGCGGAAATCGCCTGGTAATTGCCCTTCTGCGTGTTCCAGTTGTCCCAGACCTGCGTGCCGGGCGGCAGTTCGGGAAGCCCCTCGTGAAAATCCTCCCAGTGCGCACCGTCCCTGGAACGCTTGACGCGGCACTCGTCAAAGATGCCGACGAGCCACGGGTCGCCCTTGACCTGCGTGAACTCCGTCGGGATGCGCCCGATCTCCAGTCGCGCCCAGTTCGCGCCGCCGTCGTCCGACCGGTAGAACCCGCGCTCGCGCTCCGCGCGCGGCACGGGGTGGGGGATGCGCCCGCTCGCCATCCAGCGGGCCTCGCCGGGAATGTCCTCGTATCCCGGCGCGGCGGCCCAGATGCGGCCCTCGACGTTCTCGTCGTAGCGGATGCAGGTGAAATACCGTCCGTCAAGACCGAGCGGCTTCCACACGTTGCCGTTCGTGCGCGACCGCAGCAGCCCCGAACCGTCGGCGCCCGCGACCAGCTCGTCCGGGTTGAACGGATTCCGAGCAATCGTGCGTCCCGTCGTCTTGCGGAACGGCGCGTTGGCGCGGAAGTTCGCGATGGCCGCTTCCTTCCACGTCTTCCCGCCGTCGCGCGTCACGAGAATGCCGCCCGGATGCTTCGGGTCGTCGCCGCATCCGGCAATGACGCTGTTCTCGTCACGCGGATCGACATTCAGCGTATACGCCTTGTTCATCTGCCGCACGCGCCAGGCGTACGGATAGCCGACGTGGAGCGGACGCCACGAGAGCCCGCCGTCGTCCGTGCGGTAGGGGCCGCCCACGTCGCTCACCGCATACAGGACCTGCGGGTTGCGCGTGAAGAACACGTCGAGGATGCGCCCGCCGCCGTAGATGGGCAGGACCTCCCACCCGGCGCCCGCGAAGACGCCCGGCGAGAGGAGGATGCCGCCCGCGAAAACAACTTGCCGAAAAAGCCTCATGTCCGTTGCCGTCTTGCGTCGTTAGCGAATCGTGAACAGGAGACCGCGCGCGACCTTGGCGATGAACCGGTTGCCCTTGCGGACGACCTTCCAGTTGCCCGTCGGGGGCGTCTGGCCGTTCACCGTGAACGTCCACCCGCTGAAATCGCTCGGCGCCTCGACTTCCGCATCGTCCGCAATCGTGAGGAACGTCATCTTCAGGCTTTCGGCGTCCGTCGCGTCCGCCGCCGAGATGTCGACGGTGCCCTGATGCGGCAGCACGAGCTTGCCGGTCACGCGGAGCACGCCGCCGTCGCCCGGCGCGACGCGGAAGCCGCCGCCTGCGGCAACCGTCAGGCTCCGCATCTCAAACGGCTTCTCGCGCGCTTCCGCACAGGGCTGGAGATAGGCCCCCGCCGCAACCGCAAAGTCCATCTGCCGCAGGTCGCAGGCGTACTGGAGCGCGCCCTCGTCAATGGCGAGCGTCCCGTTCAGGCTGGCCATGCCCGCCGCGCCGAGACCCGACACGTCGAACGCAAGGCAGAGCGTCCCCGCGCCTTTCTTGTGGAAGCCGACGACCTTCCCGGCTTCCGCCTGAACCCTCGTCAGCCCGATCGGCAGACGGAAGAGGACGTCCGCCGCGCCGTCGTCCGTGATGTCGGCCACGTCGAACGTCGTCCCCGAACTGCTGTTGAGCGACATCAGGTCGCTCTGGTGGCTGTTCGCCGCCACCGTCACGGGGGTCGTCCCGGCAAAGGCGAACGTGCCGAGAACCGTGACGGCGCCCTTGCTCCAGTAGCCGTTGCCGTTCACCACGAGCTTGCCGCCGCCTTCGAGCCGCAGGTTGGGGAACACGGCGCATCCGGTGTAGTCGCCCGTCGTGCCGGGCGTGTCGATGTGGATCTCGCCGTTGTCGCGCGCGACGAACGTCACCGCATCCGGCGTCACGTCCTCCGCCGTCGGCTCACCGCCGAACATGTACAGCTGCGGCAGGACGAGCTTGCCCGTGCCGCTCGCGACGATTTCGCGCCCCTCGACCTGCAGGTTGCCGGCGTAGGTCGCGCGCGTGTCGGACGGGACGTATTTCCCGCGCGTCGCGCCCAGCCAGAGTTCGCCGCCCGAGACCTCCAGGTCGCCTTCCATCGCGTTCGCGGCGTTCGCGAGAACCAGTTTCCCTTCCGCAACCGTGATCTTGCCGTTGAGGCCGAGCCAGCCGGCCCAGTCGCCTCGGTCGTAGCTGTTGTGAATCTTCGCGTTCCACAGCAGCGTGCCGGGGCCCGCCTTCTTCACGCCGACAACGGACGCTTCCGCCATCCGTCCGATGTTCTCCGTCTCAATCGTCAGGTCGGCGGCCTCGTCGCCCGTGATGTCCGCGACGTCGATCTCCGTCTGCCGCGACGCCGCGAACGCGATCTTGCCGAGATTGCCGTTCGGACGGTTCAGCACATACGGTTCGGTGCCGCCGAACGCCAGCGTGCGCGTCACCTTGAGAAGCCCCTTCCCCCAAGAACCCTGTCTCGTGAAGTCGAACGAGCCGCCGTCGAACACGAGATCCTTGACCGCCGAGAACGCATAGTCGTATGACCCCGTCTTGCCGGGGCGAAACATTCCGCCCGCATGGACGGTGACATTCACGGCATGGTCTTCGGCTGCCGGCGTGTCGTCGCTGTAGCCGAGCGCCTTGCTGCCGGGATTCTCCAGCGTCGCGCCGTCGTGGACGTGAATCGTCACGTCCTCGTCCATGTTCCCGAACGTGTTGTTGTCACCGCACCAGGCGTCTTCGGTCGTCAGCAGCCCGCCATAGACATGCCAGTCGCAGGTGTTGAAGTTCCACATCGGCTTCAGGCGCAACGTGCCGCTTCCGCGCTTCGTGATCGACTTCGTCGTGGCGCTGAAGCCGAACCTGTTCTCCGTCGTCGACAGCACGATTTCCTGCGTGTTGTCGAACACGACATCGCCCGGCGACAGCCAGGCGTTCAGCATCAGCGCATCGCCCGTAAACTCGCTGCCGACGGTCACATTGTCGCCGTCGGCGTATTTCACGGCCGCGCCACCGGCGTCAAGCCAGTTCGCCGTGTCGAAATCCCACGACTCGGAACCCGTGCCCGAGAACCGGAGATCCGCCGCCGACAGGCTCAAGGTCGAGAGCGTCGACACGCCTGCCACCAATCTGGTCAGTTTGTTCATGTGCATTTTCCTTTGTTTGACTGTTTGGTTATGAGTTGGAGTGTTGGGTTGTGTGGATGTGTTCCTTGGATGTACTGTTTTGTTCGGTTGCCGAAAGTGGTTCTTTCCTGTCGGTCATTTCAAAAACCAGCTCGCCGCCGGCGAGGACATCCGCGCGCTTCAGCACAAAGCCCGCAAGCGGACGGCCGTTCAGCGTCACTGCCTTCACGTACTTGTTCACCTGCGAGAGGCCCTGTGCCGTCACGGTGAACGTCTTCCCGTTCGGCAGCCTGAGGCGCGCTTTCGCGACCTGCGGCGCACCGAGCACGTAGTCGCCCGAAGCCGGATCGACCGGATAGAACCCGAGCGCGGAGAAGACGTACCACGCGCTCATCTGCCCGCAGTCGTCGTTGCCGCAGAGGCCGTCCGGCTTCGGCGCGTAGAAGCGGTCGAAGATCTCGCGCACGACCTCCGCCGTGCGGTCGGGGCGTCCGGCGAACCGGTAAAGATAGGCGACGTGGTGGCTCGGCTCGTTGCCGTGCGCGTACTGGCCGATGAGTCCCGTCACGTCGGCGACCGCGACCGCCGTCTTCGCGTGCGCGGAAAAGAGCGCGTCGAGCTTCGCGACGCACGCGGCCTTTCCGCCCAGCGCGGCAATCAGCCCCGGCACGTCGTGGAGGACGTGCCACGAATACTGGAAGGCGTTGCCCTCGGTGTAGTCGTTCACCTCGCCGGGGCCATAGCCGCCGAGTTCGGCCGGATCGAACGGCTCGCGCCACCGCCCCTGCGCGTCCCGTCCGCGCATGAAGCCCGTCGCGGCGTCGAAGAGGTTTCGCCAATGTCCGGCCCGCTTCGCGAAGCGCGCGGCGTCCTCGCGTCTGCCCAGCGCCTCGGCGAACCGCGCCGCGCACGCGTCGTCGTAGGCGCATTCGAGCGTGCGGCTGACGGACAGCCCCCACACCTTGTCGAAGGGCAGGTAGCCGTAGCGGTCGTAGAGGTCGAAGTCGTCGTTCGGACGCGGCGGAATGTTCCGCGTGATGGAGTCCTTCACGGCCCGATAGGCCTTCTCGACATCCATCGGGCGTCCCGCGAGATAGGCGTCGACAAGGACGGGCACGGCGTGGTTGCCGATCATGCAGTGGTTGTCCTTGCCCCACAGCTGCCAGATCGGCAGGTAGCCGGTCTCGTCGTACTGCCGCAGGGCCGAGGCGACGATGCCGTCGGTGACTTCGGGCTTCATCAGCAGGTACCACGGACATGCCGCGCGAAAGACGTCCCACATCGAAAGGGTGGAGAAGCGCGGCGGCTCCCCCGCATCGGAGAGATTGTTGGGCTGTTGGTAAAGATGGTAGAGGGCCGTGCAGAAGCTGCGCCTCTGGTCGTCCGTCCCCTTCAGAATCTCGACGTCCGCGAGCGCGGCCCGCCACTTCGCTTCCGCCGCGCCGCGCACGTCGTCAAAGCTGCGCCCCGCCAATTCGGCCTCCAGATTCCGCACCGCGCCCGCAACAGACGTCGCCGACAGCGCGATCCGCACCTCGGCCACGCCGTCCGGCCCCGTCTCGACGTCCAGCACGAACCCCGTCGCGTTCGGCTCGCGCGGCATCGTCTTCACGTTCCGTTCGCTCACAACAGACGGACGGTCGAGACGCAGCGCGAAGAAGTAGGTGCGCTCGACCCACTGCCGCACGCGGACCCGCCCCGTCACGAGCCCGTCCGGCGCGAACGTCACTTCGGACGACAGGACGCCCGTCCCTTCGGCATCCCATGTCCTGATCCGCCAGGCCGGATCGAGCAGCAGCCGCGCCCGCGCGCCGGACGGATAGCGCAGACGATAGACCGCGCCATGCTCCGACGCGGCAATCTCGACGTCCGTCCCGAAGTCGTCGAGCCGCACGCGATAGAAGCCGGGCGACGCGCACTCCGTCTCCTTGCGGAAGGCGCTTGAGAAGTCGGCGGGCAGCCCGTCGCCCGTGAACGGCAGGAGCGCCGCGTCGCCGAGGTCGCCGCACCCCGTGCCGTTCAGGTGCGTCTGGGAGAAGCGGCGGATGCGCCCGTCGCCGTACTGGTAGCCCGCACAGTATTTCCAGTCGCCCGTCCCCGTGTCGGGCGAGGCCTGCACGAGGCCGAACGGCACGCACGCGCCGGGGAACGTGTGCCCCGTCCCGTCCGTCCCGATAAACGGGTCGACAAACCGCAGCGCGTCTTCCGCCGAAAACGCGGAAGCCGCTCCCGCGCAGACGCACAGCACAAGCGCGCGCAAGGCCGTCAGGAGACCCCCTGCGGCGTTAGCTAATAGATGGGGGGGGGGGGGGGGTATTAGAACCGCGCGCAAACGCGGCAGAAAGCGCCCCGGCCACCGTCTCGGCAGCCGTCGCCTTGCCCGCGCAGTTCTCCGCAAGAAATGCCCTTCTCGTGTTCATGCGCGATATTATATCATAAATTTTGCACCTTGTGAGGAAATGATTCGCAAAAACTTTCGGAAGCGATTCGCACGGCTAATAAGAGGGCGAATGTTCCGCTGCGGAACGAGGAATGCCTCACACGACTTCCCAATGCCCGCCACGATCAGGCCCGACTCGGCGGACAATGCCGACAGACTTGAGGCGGGCAATTTGCTTTATGATTGCACTTCGGGCCTTGCCGACACTCAAGGCCATGTCGTCGATGCTGACCCTGGGATTTTCCCTCATCATGGCAACGATGGTTTCAGCGGTTTTCATACCACCTTTCATACCACCTTTAGAATTCTCTTCAGGACGCGCAAAAACGACTTTCGTGTATCCGCCCTCGGCGACGATCTGCGGCTCCGGCAAGTCAGCTTTCGCGCATTCGTCCACAATCAACTTGATGCCACGCCCCCAGGATTCGAGCGCCTTGCGCAAATACATCACCCGCGCAACGGTCGGATTCCTTGGTTCGCTCTTGTTCCCGGCACGGAGCTCCGCCATCGTCATGCCGGGAGGAAACGTACCGGGATTGATGATTTCGACCCTGTCGTCATAGATTGCAAGAGAGACGGAACTTCCGCGCCGGACGTACAATCGGTGCGCCAACGCATTGACAAGAGCCTCGCGCAAGGCCTTGGCCGGCACTTCAAGCTCCTCTTCCCGGTAAGTTCCGTCAACATCCGCTCATACTCCTCTTGCGGCATCACGGTCGTGGAGGATTGGACACGCTTGTAGGGGCTGCCGTCGTAGACATACGGACGCATATTGCCACGCTCGACCTTGCAGACAATGGCCTTGTGCGTTTCATCCACGTCGATCCACTCGACGGCGACATCGGCAGCCGGCTCAAACTTGGCGAAGACCTCAAAGAGCTCGCGCTTCGTCTTGTCGGAGACGAATTGATTATTATAGCATATTCCAGCCAAACGACGATGCGACGGATCCCCAGTCCGCCAGTTGACGGTTTTCTGTTCCGTTAGTTGAGGCGTTCTCGTTCCGTCAATTGAGACATTTTCGTTCCGTCAGTTGAGACATTTTCGTTCCGTCAGTTGAGATCGGTTCTTTCGCGCGCGAAGCCCAGAAGAGTTCCCGCACGACATCGACGGCCATCTTGGGGCGGCGGTAGAGGTCGTAGAGTCCGCCCGTGTTGACGCCATACGAACGCGCATGCACGGTGTGCCGCCGCGTGTAGGTCTTCGCATCCGAATACTGCCAGATCGCGATTCCGGCGATCTCCGGGTTCGCGAAGACCTCCTCCAGCATCGCGCGCGTGTACTCGGCCTGGTAGTCCTCCGTGTACTGCGCCCGTCCGCGCGGGTCGTGCGCGCCGTAGTCCGCCTTGACGCCCGACTCGCTGACGAGAATCGGGCGCTCGTCCCCGTACTTCTCGCGGAAGTGGGCGACGATCTCGCCGTGGCACGCCGCGATGCTGCGGCGCATCTCCTCGGACGTGCCCGCCTTCGGCTGGTACGAGTACCAGCCCGGATAGGCGTTGTAGGCGATGACGTCCGTCTTCTCGTGCGCGATGTCGCGCGCCGGTCGGTGACAGGCGAAGGTGACGAGATGCCCCGTGTCTTCGGCGCGCACGGCCGCCACCAGTTCCTCGACCAGCGACTTGCACGCGGGCAGGTACGAGTCGGGCTCGTTCAGGAAGCCCGTGAGGATGACGCTCGGATGGTTGATGGAGGCGCGAACCATCCGCCGCGTTTCCTCGACCTGCAGGCGGCGGAACTCGGCGTCCTCCAGCTGACGCGCCGTGTTGCCCCAGCCCAGCGACTCCTCCCAGACGAGGATGCCCATCTCATCGCAGAGGTCGAGGAACGCCTCGCACTGCGGATAGTGCGCGCCCCGGACGAAGTTGCCGCCGAGCGCCCGGATGTTCGCCAAGTCCTCGTACATGAGCTGTCGGCTCGTCGCCGCGCCGAACTCGGCGTGCGCCTCGTGGCGGTTCACGCCCCGGAGGTAGACGGGCCGCCCGTTCAGCGTGATGCGCTTCCGGGCCGTGCCGACCTGGCGGATGCCGAAGCGCGCCGTCGCCCCGTCCACGGAAACCCAATGGAGGTTCGGCGCTTCGGGGCTCCACGGCGTCGGGTTCGGGACATGAAGGCGCGCGCGACGGTTCGTGAAGGCGACGTCCGCGCCCGGCGCACCATCGAAGGAGACGCGGGCCGTGAAGTCCGACGGGCCGTCGCTCACGTGAAACGCCTCCAGCTCGACCAGCCCCGTCCGCCAGTCGCGCGTCCGCACGACCACACGGCGGATCTCGTCCGGCGCCTTCGCCGTCTCCAGCCGCACGCCGTGGTAGAAGCCGCCGAACGCCGCGAAGTCGTAGAAGTCCCAGAAGAGCTTGACCTTCGCGTTGTCCACGACCGAGTCGACGGCGGCGACGAGTTCGTGTTCGCCAGCCGACAGCGGCCCCGTGCGGAACTCAAGCCGCGCCCACGGGCTGACGCTTGACCCAATCTCGCGCCCGTCCAGCCAGTAGCGGGAGCGGATGCCGACACCATCGACGACAAGGAACGCCTCCGCGCACGCTTCGGCGAGCGTGAAGCGGCGACGGTAGAGGCCCGTGCCGCGCTGGTTGAAGTAGCGCGTCTGCACATCCCAGCAGCCGGGCACAATCATCTTGTCCGTCGCGACGAACGCGGACGGGTCGCACCCCTCCAGCGTCCTGTCGCGCGCGAAGCGGAAGTCCCACAGTCCGTCCAGACAGACGACGACGGCTAGCAGCGACGTCAGCATTCAGATGCCCTCCCTTACTTCAGCGTGCCCAGCAGCAGCCCCGCGCATGCGCTTTTCGCCTATTTTCTTGACCAGAGTTTCATTCGGTTTTTCACGATACGCGGCGATTGACTCAGTCGGATGTCGCCGCCGCAAACGCCCGATAGACCTTCTCGTGCGCGGCCTTCAGCACGGCGGGGGCGAACTTCATCACCTTGCGGTCGTAGGTCAGGAGCCCGTTGATCTCGATCTCGACGTCCGTCGTCTGCGTGTAGACCGCGCCGCCCAACCCCTGCGCCGCGAGGTCGGCGACCTTCTCGATCAGTCCGACGTACGTCTGCGCGAGCCCTTCGCGCGTCGCCGTGTCCTTGATTCCGCCGTAGCCCCAGTTGCCCTTGCCGTCCTGCTTGACTTTCC
>CAKURH010000036.1 GCA_934675625.1 uncultured Kiritimatiellota bacterium | reverse complement strand
GCGGCATGAGCCTTGCGTCCTTTGCGTTCTCTGCGGCTAAACCCCTTTGACTCTGCATAAATATCTCGTTGCACCCGAGGCGAAGGCGGTCAAGAAAACACCCACTTTCGCCAACCCTACCACTCGAACCCTACCACTGGGGTCTGACACTTTTTAGCTCGACACTTTTCTACTCACACACTCCCGCACAGCAGAGCGGATTCGGTCTTTAGCCTGGTTCCAGTCAAACGGCAACAGCATGCGCGGCAACGGCATTGTCTCTGCATCGACAAAATAGGATAGACTTCGCAACGCAAGTGCAGGACTCGCATCCGAATACTTCTCCCCATACCAATCGAACATCTCAGCAAACTCGAATCTGTCAAGGAGGAATGCCAAGTCGACAAAATCCTTGCGCGTTCCGCGATTCGTGATTGCATTGATTTTCATGGCCGCAATATCACGGATTCCCGCGAGTCGCACCCCGCCTTCTTCAATCGGTCGATCCAACCAAGGGTAGTCGTCATACGTCACGCAGTCCACTTTGACGCCATCAACATAGAAGAACTGAAGCCTCCCATTCGCGCTTCCGCTCGATTTGCGTGTCTTGCCAACGGTTTTCAGCTCCGCAAAAAGATCTGCATCCGGTGGCCAGCTTCCGAACAGATCCAAGTCGACGCTGATTCGATGCCCAAGCTGAAGGGCCAGTGACGTTCCGCCGACAAGACGGGTCTGGGCAAACGCGGGCAAAGACTGGATTCGCGTCAACAGGGAAAGGGTCTCGGGCGCTATCGTTTCGAGGTGAAGCATCTGAACGTCTCCTCCTTGACATTTCCGAGGCAAGCGGCAAACGCGAGCGTCACCGGATCAAGCGACCGCATCTGCTGCGCCTCGGCGACGACAACCGGCATCGTGTAATGCGCCACCATCTTGCGCAAGTCGGACAGTTCGCCACGTTCCAGGACGCGCTCAATCACATACCGACGATGCGTTTGCTCGTCAATCGTTTCGGGATCGACATCCCAGAAGAGTTCCGGTGCCAGAGACTGAATGAATGTGCTCATGAATCTTTGCCTTGTTGGCCGACAAGTATAGCACAACCGTGCGGCAAAAGGCAACACCAGGCCGTTGAGAAACTTTTTACAATTCGCTGACAGGCGGTTGACAACTCGGCGGCGCGGATTTGGTTTAATATGCGGCGTCAAGGCCATCAGGCCGGAAAGGACAACCTGTCAATGAAGCAACTGATCGCACTCGGCGCCGCGCTCGCGGCCAACCTCCTGTGGGGCGGCCTCCCCGACCACCCCGAACTCCTGGCGTTCCCGCACAAGACCGCCGTCACCGCCGCCGGAACCTACAAGGCGTCAGAAATCGGACAGGACTTCGTCCTCTCCGGCACAATCGACGGCGACGTCACCGTCACGGCGACGGAAATCTGCCAGGTCACGCTCGCCGACCTGACGCTCACGGGTTCGCTGATCCTCAACGGCGACGCGCTCGTGCGGGCGACGAGCACCTCCACGCTCGTCAACAAGGGGGCGAACGTCCTGACCGCCAACGGCAGCGTCCTCCTCTGCGGCAGCGGCACGGCGACGCTTTCCGGCGGTGGCGCGAAGAAGACGAAGGCCGTCCTCTACGCGACCGACTCGGTTGCCGTCGCCTCCGGCACGTGGGACATCGCCATGACCTACACGAAGGCCGAGAAGGGATTCGGCATCTGGGCCAAGGAGTTCTACACGCAGACGGCGGGCCGCGTTCGCATCGCATCCGCCTGCACGGACTACAAGGACACAGGGCTTTACACGGACAAGAAGGACATCACCCTTTCGGGCGGGACGCTCGCCATCGAGATGCAGGGGCCGAAGTCCGTCGCCGTGACGACCGACGCCGCCGACGCGACGGTGACGCTCGCGGGCGGCGCGCTCGTCCTCGACCTCGGCGGTGCGGCGGCGAAAGGCGTCAAGTCGGACGGCGCGTTCGTCATGACGGACGGCATTCTCAACGCGACCGTCTCCGGCGATCCGCTCTACGAGGCGTTCGAGGACGCGAACGGCAGCAACTGCACGGTCACCGTCTCCAGTTCGACCCTTGTGACGGCGGGAACCTACCTGGTCGAGGACGTCTCGGCGGCGGCGGCGGTCAAGTGCGGTTCGGTGTCCGTCTCGGGCGGCACGGTGCGCATCGTCGCGGACGGCGCCGCCGCGCGCGGCCTCTGCGCGGACACGACGCTGAACATCACCGGCGGCACGTTCGACATCTGCGCCAACGGCACGGCGTCGAACCCCGTCATCGAGCTAGCGGACGAGAGCGACCTCACCGTCACCGCGCTCGACCGCAAGACGGCCGCCTGCATCAAGCAGGGCGACACGAACGGCACGGCGATTATCACGGGCGGCGTCTTCTACCTCGTCGCAACCAATTACGGCGGTAAGTGCATCGCCATCGACGGCACGCTCACGATCGGGACGGAGGGCCAGACAACGCTGCCGACCGACGCGGCCTTTGCGCCGGACATCCAGTGTTCGACCTACGGGCAGAAGATCTTCGTCGCCGCGAAGAAGCTCTCGGCCTACACGACGCTCGGCACGGCGACGCCCGTCGCAGACGCCTCGTCCGCGATCCAGCTGAGTTCCAACACCGCCCGTGTCACGTCGGGGAGCGGCGAGAACGTCGACTACACGAACCCAAAAGGCATCCGCGTCGAAAGCGGCCTCACGTTCCACGGCGGACGGGTGCGCGTCTACTCGAAGTGCGACGGCGGCGAGGGCATGGAGTCGAAGTCGTACCTGACGATCAACGGCGGCTACCTCTACTGCGGCTCGACGGGGAACGACGCGCTCGACTCGAACGGCACGCTCACAATCAACGGCGGCGTCGTGCTTGCGTTCACGACCACGATGCCCGAAGTCGGAATCGACGTGGACGATTCCGCCAACCTGAAGATCAACGGGGGCGTCGTCCTCTCGTTCGGCAGCGCGACGGAAATGGCCTACGGCTCGAACGGCTCGCAGAAGTCGTACCTGAACACATCCGTCTCCGCAAGCACCTACGCGGGCAAGTACGTGACGATCGCGAACACGTCCGCCACCGCGCCGTCCTCCGGCGCAATCGGCTTCCACGGCGTCTATCTCCCGTAATCTCCGCAGAAAGGACATTTCCCATGAACACGTTCGTCTCGTTCGCAACTTCCCTGTTCCTGACTTCCGCGCTTCTCGCCGCGCCGGGCGGCGGGGGCAATCCGCCCGGCGGGGGTGGCAACCAACCCGATGCGCCGGGCGGCGGCTCGTCGGGCACGTTCACCTACGACACGTTCCTGACGGACGCCGAGACGGCCGACGGCACGCTCGTCTACGATGGCGTGTGGACGGGCTTCGTCGCCGACACGGCGGCCCTCGTCGCGCCGTCCACCGTGACGGTGCTGGTCGCCTACGCCCTCGCGGCGAACGAATCGCCACAGGCGCTCACGCTCACCTACGACGGCGCGACGCTGCCCACGACCAACGCGACGACCTTCCTCGGCCGCACGCTCACGGCCTCCTACACGCCGACAGCGGGCGCCGTCTGCCGCGTGGAGGCGAAGCCGCTCGTGGACTGGCTCGCCGCGAACGCCGACACCGTGACGCAGCCGGCCTCCTACGCCTCCGCCGACCTGCGCACATGGCTCGCCGACACCGACAACCTCACGGCCTACCTCTATGCGGCGTCCCTTGCGGACGACGCCTCGTTCGTCGCACTGGACGTCTCCGGATCGAGCTTCATCTTCCACGCGCAGGACGCAGCGACGGACGGCGTCGTGACGGCGACGCTCCAGTTCTGCACCGACCTCGCCGACGCGGACTGGCAGGACGTGGCGGCGGACGACATCGTGGACGAGGTTTTCGCGCCGGGAACGTCTACGGCCTTCGCGCGCATCCGCTACGCGATTCCGTGGTGAGGCGTGGAATTGGTATAATACGCGCATAAACATTCTAACAGCCGTCCTCTTCGCCGCGACCGGACTTGCCCTAACGGGCGCGCCCGAACCGGCGCACGGGCCGTTCGCCCCGCGTCCGCCGGACGACCGTCCGCCGCCCTTCGGCGCGTTCGCCCTCCCCGGTGACCGTCCGCCGCCCCCGCGTGGGAACGAGGCCTTCGAGCGAACGCCGCCGCCGAAGCCACGCGGCGAATCGGCCTCCGACGCCTATCTGCTCGGCGCGCTTGGCCTTGCGTGCGTCTTCGGCGTCGCGCTCGTCGCCCTGCTCGTGCGCGAGACGACGCGCGGCACGCGTGAAGCCTCGAAGAAGCTGTCCCTGCTTGCCACCGTCTCGCACGAGTTCCGCACGCCGCTCACGAACCTCCGGCTCTACGCGGAGATGATGGCGGGCGCGTCGCGCATGGACGAGGCCGAGCGGAAGAAGTATCTCGCGATCATCTCGGACGAGGCGGAGCGCCTCGCGTGGCTCGTCGACAACGCCCTCAAGTACGCGGCCGACGGCAAGCGGATCGACCTGACCGTCGGCGCGGCGGACGGCACAGCCTTCGTCGACGTCGCGGACTTCGGCCCCGGCATTCCCGCGAAGGACGCCCGGAAGATCTTCCGGCGGTTCTTCCGGGGGGACAACTCGCTCGCCGCCGGCATCGGCGGCGCGGGGCTCGGCCTCGACATCGCGAGCGGCCTCATGCGCGGCATGGGCGGCTCGCTCGCCTACCGCCCCAACCCGGCGGGCGGCAGCGTCTTCAGGGCCGCGTTCCCCTTGGCGTCCAGCGGAAAGGATCTCGCATGACCGCCACTTCTCGACACCGCATCCTCGTCGTGGAAGACGACGACAACATCCGAAACGGCCTCGTCGCCCTCCTGTCGGCGAACGGCTACGACGTCTCCGAGGCGGGCGACGGCGAGGCGGGGCTCCGGGCGTTCGCGCGCGACCGCCCGAATCTCGTCCTGCTGGACGTGATGATGACCGGCCTGAACGGCTACGACGTCTGCCGCGCCATCCGCAAGGACGACGCGCGGACGCCCATCGTCATGCTGACGGCCATGCGCAAGACCGGCTCGACATGCGTGCGGACGACACGTTCGACGGGCTCATCACCTGCGAAGACTACGACGACCTCGTGCGCACCTGCCCTGCGGCCGCCACACGCCCCGCCGTCACGATCTGTCCGCACCGCCGCGCGACGCAGGCGCACACCGCGCCCATCGGCAGCGTCAAGGTCGACGGACGGGACCTCGGACGCACCGCCGCCGACTACTTCCTCTCGCTCGGACGCTTCCGCGCATTCGGCTTTGTCGGCGAAAGCCATCGCCCGCTTGCGGACGATCCGCGTGCGCAAGGGTTCGCCGAACGCCTGAAGGAGCGATCGCTTGCCACGTTCCGCTTTCCTCGACAGGACAGCCCGGACGGCTCCGCCGCGAGCCTCGCGGCGCTCGCGGCCTGGCTGACCGACCTTCCCAAGCCCGCCGCCGTCATGGCCTCCTACGACCTGCTCGCGACGCAAGTCCTCGACGCGGCGCACGAGGCCGGCCTCGACGTCCCGGAGCAGGTCTCCGTCCTCAGCGTCGACAACGACAACCTGCTCTGCGACTTCACCGACCCACCGCTCACGAGTCTCGCGCCCGACTATGCCCAAGCCGGTGCCCAGGCCGTCCGAACACTGCTGCGGATGATGGGGACTGGCCGGACGGCGCGCGCCCCGACGACCCTGATCCGTGGCCATCACCTCGTCGAACGCGAATCGACGCGGCATCTCACGCCCTCGGCCGCGCTCGTCGAACGCGCGCTCGCGTTCATCCGGCAGGACGCCTGCGACGGCATCGACGCGCGCGACGTCGTCACGCACCTCGGCGTCTTGCGCCGCCTCGCCGACCGCCGATTCCGCGAGCTCACGCAGAAGTCAATCCTCGAAACGATCCTTGAGATCCGCCTGAACGCCCTCAAGGAAAAGATCGCCGCCACGCGCCGTCCGATCGGCACGCTCACGCTGGAATGCGGCTTCCGCAGCGAGAACCACGCCAAGGCCCTCTTCCGCCAACGCTTCGGCCTCTCCATGCGCGCCTTCCGAAACGCGCAGCCGCGCTCGGCGGACGAATCAGCGGATGATGAGTAGCGTGCCTTTGGCGGCGCCAAGGCGGAGCGACTGACCGTTGGCGGACTTGCGGCAGAGCCAGCGGCCATACGTCGCCGCGTCAAGCGCCAGTGTGGGGACAGGCCCCTCCAGTTTCGCCGACGACGTGAGGAACGCCGTCTTGTCCCGCCCCGTGTAGGTGGACAGGTTCTCCGGGTCGGTGATGACGAGCTTGGCGCCCTCGGCGAAGCGCAAACGACCGACCGTCAGCGTCCGTCCGGCGCCGAACAGGTCGGCGCAGGAGATGCGCAGCTCGTCCGTCACCCAGACGATGCCGCTGCCCGTCAGCGTAATCATGCCGAAGCCCTCAATCGACGGCACGGTGCGCGTGAAGCCGCCGCCGAAGCGGATTTCGCCGCCCTTCAGCACGAGCGGCGAACCCGCCGGATACGTGTCATCGACGAATTCGAGCGAACCGCCCTCGACCGTCGTCGCGCCTTCGTAGGTGTTGGGCGTCGCGCGCGGCATCAAGAACTGAAGCAGCCCTGCGCCCCGCTTCACGAGGCCGCCGGACGGTGCGGGCGCGCCGACGGTGAACGGACAGGCAAACGTCTTCTTGCCGTCGCCGGACGCAATCGTCACCGTGAGGTCATCCGGCACGTCGTTGCCGGGGCACGTCACCGTGATGCCGGTCAGCGTCCCCGTCGCCTCGTCAAGCTCGGCCGCCGCCGTCGCGCCATGGACGTTCACGCCCGAAATCACCACGCGCGGCGGCGCGACGTACTTGTTCTCGAACGCGGCGTCCGTCGGCAGCGAGACGGCGCGCAGGACGTTCCCGAACGGCTTCTGGATCGGCACGTTCCAGTAGACGTCGCCCTTCGCGGCGGATTCCGCCGTGTCCACCGTGAGCCCGCCCGCATAGACCGTCACGCGATCGGGGTCGTCATACGTCCCGAAGTTGTTCTGGAAGAACGTGCCGTTGTTCAGCGTCTTCAGGACGCCGCCGTCAAAGGCCACGTAGAACTTCGCGTCTGCGATTGCCGCCCGAAACGATTCGTCGCTGAAGTTCGGCGTCGCTGTCGTGTCGTTGACCTTCCCCATCTCCTTGAACATCTTCGCGCACGCGAGCGTCGCGCCGTCCCGCACGGAAACGACGCTCGTCACGGCGTTGGACGAGACATAGGCGATTACCGACTTGCCCGGCGCGAGCGCGAAGGACGTGCCGACACCGGCGACCGAGAGGACGGCCTCCACGTTCGCCTGGTTCAGCAGCGCGTCCGCGTGGCAGAGGGCGGCGTGATGCGACCCCGTGAACGCGCCACCCGTCTGATGCCAAAGCGCGTAGGAGCCGCTTTCGCGTGCGAGGCGCAGCGACAGGGCGTTCGCGGCGGTCATGTCCACGCGCCCGCCGCGCTGGTGGACGATGCCGACGCCCGCGCGCCCCATCGTGAGAAAGCCCTCCGACGTCCACTCGCCCGCGTTCATCGCGAGATAGCCCGTGCCCGCGAGACCGAGCCAGCCCTGATTGTAGAAGCCGCCGCGCCAGAACAGCGAGCCGCCGTTCAGGTAGACGGCGCCGACGCTGCCGGCATACCGTCCGACGTTCAGGTCGTTCGAGACGACCGCGCCCGCGCCAATCTCCAAGACGCCGAACTGGCCCTTGTCGCGTCCGACCATGAGATGGTGCTTTTCCGTGTTCGCCTTCGTGCCGTCCGCTGACGGCGGCATCGTGAACGTCGTCGCGCCCGCGAGCGTCAGGCGCGCCACGTGCGCCCAGTCGCCCTGCACGAGCGCCGCCGAAACCGTCGGCGTGAAGCCCGTTGCGCCGACCGTGCGGTTCGTGACGGCGAACGTCCCGGCATCCGCCAGCGCGAGCGTGGCGTTCGTGACCGCGAGCGCGCCCACCGTGCGCGACAGGCCGCCCGTCACGGCGAACATGCCGGGGCCCTTCACGCGGAAAGTGCCGGGGCCGTCCAGCGCACCCGCAAGCGTCGAGACTTTCGTCGCATCGTCGAATTCCGAATTCTTCGACTCCCACGTCAGGCCCGTGCCGAACGTGACGGACTCCCGCAGCGTGTTCTTCGCGTCATCCACCTTCGTCACCGAGACCGTCGCCGCGCCCGTCGCGACGACAGGCCACGTCACGTCGGCGCCGTAGAGACTCATCACCGTGCCGTCCGCGAAACGCAGCACCGAATCGCCGAACGACTCGCCGCCGAGCGGCTTCTGCATGAGGATTGACCCTTCTGCCACTTCGATGTCACCGGGATTCGTCACGGTCGTGCCGATGGTGTAGAACTCGAACATCTGCGCGCTCGCGCGAATCGTCAGGCGATGCCCGCCCATGTCCAATGCGCAACCATTCGGCCCGCCAAAGCCCCACCGGGCGTCCGCACCCAGCGTCGTGTCGCCCGTCAGCGTCACGCGCGGGAAGAGCCCGTGCCGCGACGACGCCGGGCCCGACCGTTGCACCGCGCCATGACCGTCCGCGCCATCGCCCGCCACTTCCAACAGGGCGGCGAGGGCCGACGTGCCGCCCGAACCTTCCGTGTCGGCAATCGCCAGCGTTGCGCCGTTCGCGACCGTGATCCGTTCATGCGGCGGCGTCTCCGTGCCGAGGCCGCCGAGCGCGGCATACGAGCCGCGCAACGTGCCGCCGTTCACGGCGATGCCGCCGGTGAACGTGTTCGCGTCCGAGCCGAGGTCGAGGACGCCCGCGCCCTCCTTGACGAGCCGGACGGCGCCGGAGATTTTGGACGTGTAGGTCGCCGTGCCGTTCGCGACGGTGAACGTCCAAGTGTCGCCGTCGATGGCGGGCGCCACCGTGTCTTCGGCGTGCGCGACGAAAGACGCCGCGACGAGGGACAGGATGAGTCTCATTTGCATGACCGTTTTTCCTTTCGTTTAGTTTGACTGCTGATTCGTGACAAGCCGGAAGTCCTTCGCGGGAACCGTGACGCCGTCCGCCGTCTGGGGACGATCCGCGTGGTTGACGTAAATCGTCTCGCCGTTCCCGTAGCGGACGCGCACGAGGCCCGGCGCCAGCTCGTCGTGCCGCGTCATTTCCTCCAACTGGAGGTGGCGAAGCCCCTTGAACTGCTCGTAGGCCGCCGCGATGGCGGGAATGTTGCGGTCGCCGAACGAGTAGAAGATGGGGCGGCCGCCGAACTCCACGAGAATCAGGTTGTCACGTGTCGAGAGGACGCCCTGCGTGACGCGATCCGGGTTGGAGAGGACGACATCGTGGAACGCGAGTTCCCAGAACGGCACGATCTTGTCCTCCAGCGTCTTGCGTCCGGCAGCCCGCGCGTCGCGCTGATCTCGGATGCGCGGCGTCGCGTAGTTGATGTAGTCGACGTAACCGACGAGCCAGTCGCCGCAGCACTCGCTCGCGAAGCCGCCGAAGAGGTCGCGGCAGAGGCGCGCGGCCTTGACCATGTACTGAAGCTGCTGGGGCCGCGTCGCAGCGTGGCCAGGGGCGAGGCAGCGGTAGGGAAACGCGCTGGAGAAGACGTCGATGTAGTGCGCGCCCCAGAAGCCGAGGTCGGCCGCGCGCCGCAGGCTGTCCGGCATGAAGCCCTGCACGTCCCAGGCGTTGCGGAGGCAGAGGTTGTAGGCCTTGCCGCCGCACCACGAGCCGTTCACGTCAAAGCCTTTCGTGCCGAGGCAGGCGATGTTGCCGTTGTCCCACAGCGGCGAGACGGTGTAGCAGTCGGTATAGTTCTCCTGCGCGTCGATGATGTAGCCGAGCTCCTTCGCGCCCGCGATGAGCCGCCGCAGCCCGTCCTCGCCGCCTGCGGCCGCCTCCACGGGGAAGACGGCCGGCGCGCGCCCGTCGTAGCCGCCCGTCTGCCAGCCCGCGACGACGACCGAGAGGTCGTCCACGCCGCGCGCCTTGAGCTTCTTCAGGTTGGCGAGAACCTCGTCGAACGAGCAGATGCGGCGGACGGGATGCTCCGTCTCCGGCGTGAAGTCGCGCGCGTCGTCCGGACGCTTGAACGGCTTCGCGGCGCACTGTTGGCGCACCGTCACGGCGCGCGCGAGCTTCAGCAGGTGCGGCCGCGTCTTCGCGCGCTCCTTCAGGGGCATGATCTCCGGGTCACGCGCCTCCTTGTAGCGGCGGAACGCCTTCGCCATCTCGTTGTAGCCCGCGCCCTTCGGCAAGTCGTAGACGACGACGCTCATGTCCTCGTAGGCGTCGATCCCGGTGTCCGCGACGCGCCAGCGCGGGAACGCGCGGTAGACGCCGTCTTCGGACGTCACGCGCTGATTATACTCGAAGCGCATCCCCTCGACGACCGCGAGGAACGACCCCTGCGGCGTCTTCATGCCATAATACGGCAGCGTCAGCCAGTTGCGGAGCTGCTGCCACGAGCCCTTCGGACGCGTGAACTGGCCGAGGACGCCGCGCTGGCTCACCCAGTAGCCGTCATCCCCGACGCGCGCCTGCGCACAGCCGAGATGGAGGTCGACGTCCCGCGCACCAGTCGCCTCGCCCGCCGACACCGTGTAGCGCCAGCCGCCGTCCGCCTGCCGCACGCCGACCACCGCATTTGTCCGCGCCGTGCCGTCCTTCGCCCAGATGACCGCCCAACCGTCCGCGCGCGCGGGCGACGGCGGCTCGGACGTGGCGGCGAGCGTGCGCATGAGCGCGCGAAAGCGCTCGGGCGTGCGCGACGCCGTCGGCTTCAGCGATTCGAGCGGACGCGCCAACAGGGCCTCGACCTCGGCCTCGCACGGCGTCAGCGCCAGCGGCGTCGCGCGGTCATTCCGCGCCAACAGCGCGGCGGCCTTCTCGGCGAAACGGTGCGCGCGCGGCGCATAGAGGTGGCGCGCGAGCTCGTACTGGTGACTGCGGCAGTAGTCGTTCGCGGCATTGTCGAGCAGCACACGCGGGAAGTCGGGGTTCGTCACCTTCTTGACCGCATCAAGCCGCAGATACGACTCCCAAAGCGAATAGTCGGTGTGGATCGCGAGCAGGTCCGCCATCAGATCCGCCCGCCGCGCGAGTTCCGCCGCCCGCGCCGCGAGGCCCGCGCCGTCCGACGCGCCCCGCCGCCACGCCGTGAAGGCGCGGTCAAAACGCCGCGCGTCATGGATCAGCCACCGGTCGAGCGCCGTGCGCGCGAGGTCGACCGCATCGCGGCGGATCGCCTCGCCCTCCCAGCGAATCTCGGCGAGCGCGGCGAAGACGGCCCGCACCTCGGCGAGCGCCGCCTCCCAGCGGTCCTCGGTGCCGGGGCCGTAGACGTCCGGGTGCGGAAACGCGCCAAGCGTCGTGCCCGTGAAGAGCGTGCCGTAGCTGCGCCCCCAGTTGAGGAGCGGGCCCATCGGGATGACGCGCTGCCAGATGCGCTTCATCGCCTCGGCCTGGTCGCCGTAGCGGCTCGCGCAGAACTCGTCCAGCACGGCCGCGTGCCCGACGGGCTGCTCCGACCAGGCGTTCGCCGTGAAGAAGCGCAAGGCGAGCGCGTCGGTGTGGCTGGCCTCCGGCCAGAGGATGTAGCCCTTGCAGAACGGATCGTTCTGCACGAGCCGCTGGCGCGCCTCGATGACCGGGTAGTTCGCGCGCACGTCGAGCGCGCTTTCGTAGGCGAGGAACATCGAGTAGGTGTAGGGGAACTTGCCGATGACGCCCCACTTCGTGAAGTTGTTGCCACCGAGCGCCTTCCATTCGGGACGGTAGTCGCGCGTCGCGTCGCCCTCGTAGTCCCAGATGATGTCGCGCGCCGGGTCGAGCGTCTTCAGGAGCGACTGCACCTCATCGGGATTCCACGTGTAGTAGAAGTCCCATCCGGCGATGAGGTTCTTCGCGTTCGGATAGTCGCGGTGGGCGCGGTCGAGGAAGTTCTTCAGCGTCTCGACCTTGAGCGCGAGATTGTCCGCGCGGTTCGTGAAGCACTGACGCTCGCCGAGGCCGGGCGTGTGCAGCAGCTCCTGCCGGTCGCGACCTTGACCGTACGCCTCGACCGCCGTCTGCGTGAGCTTCCAGTAGGCGTCCGCCCAGCGGTCGTCGCGGATGTCCCAGACGAGGCCGTTCGGCTCCGAGTAGCTTTTCGTCGCCTGCGGCAGAAACGGCGGATTCATCTTCTCCAGAAACTCCTCCGGCGTGCGCGAATACCAGTGGGTCATCGTGCCGAAGTCCTCCGGCACCATCAGGCCTCGGTCGAACGCATACTTCTGCACGTTCCGGCGGAGGCGTCCGCGATAGTCGAGCGGCCAGAAGAGCGAACGGTTGTCGAACCCCTTGCCCGCGCCGGGCAGGCTCTTCGACGCGTCCGGATACGGCACGACGTCCGGGTAGGCGCGCTGGAACAGGTCGTCCTGTCCGAGGCGCAGCATGAAGACGTTGAGCCGCCGCTTGAGGCACCAGTCGATCTCGCGCCGCCACTCCTGCGGCCCCCAGTGCTCGGCCTGGAAGCGCGTCAGGCCCCGGTGCGCGAAGTAGCGGATGCCCCGATACGCGAAGTGCGCCTCCTCCTTCACGTCGAGGCCGGAGAAGTCGATCGCGTCCTTCTGCGGCACGACGTCGACGTCCCAGAACCAGCGGCAGCCGCCGCGCCGTTCGAGCAGGTCGTAGAGCCCGTACCAGACGCTGCGCACGTTCGAGCCGACAATCTTCGCGCCCGCGCCGTCGGACGTGATCGCGTAGGCGTCTCGGCCGGAGGCGGACACCGCCGGGTCGACGGCGAACGTGACGAGCCCGTCGGCGGGCGGCTTCCCGGTGATCTTCTCGTAGTAGCGCGCGAATTCCGCCGACGGCAGTGTCCACGCAGCGGCCAGCAGCAACAAGGGAGCAATCATGGTTTCATTTCCTTTCTGAGCAGATTGAATTGACGGCGGGCGAGAAGAATGACGAGCGCACCGGCGCACGCAAAGGCCGCGAGCGAGGCGAGCGACGCCCGCATGCCGAAGAGCCCGTTCAGGCCGCCGAGCAGCCCCGGGCCGAGCGCGCCCAGCACATTGCCGCCGCAGCCGAAGAACCCGACCGCCGCCGCACGGTAGCGCGGGCTCACCACGTCGAGGAGCGCCGCGTAGAGGTTCGAGTCGTAGACGCCCGCCGCGAGGCCAAAGCAGAAAATCGCCGCGCAGACGGTCGCCACGTTCGGCGCAAACGCCGTCAGCAGGACGAACGGCACCATCAGCAGAAGCCCGGCGACGTTCGTCTCCAGCCGGATGGCGGGACGGCGCGGCAGAAGACGGTCGGAGAACCGCCCCGCGAGCAGGACGCCCGCCATCGCCCCGGCGTAGTACCAGAACACCGCATGGAACGCCGCGCCCGTCGGCGACAGCGCGGGGAACGTCCGCAACAGGAACATCGGACACCACAGCCGAAACCCGTAGGTCGCGTAGAGGCAGAGGCCGAGCCCCAACGTGAGCAGCAGCGCGGCGGGCTGTCCGAAGAACGCCCGCAGCGCCTCGCGCACGGAGGGCCTGTCCCCCACCGTCGCCACGGACGCGGCGGGCTGGGGCGTGTCGCGCAGGAGGACGGCGAGCGCGAGCGCCCAGACGAGCCCCACCGCGCCGAAAACCCAGAACGCGCGCCGCCAGCCGCCCGGCCCGAGAGCCGACAGTCTCCCCGACACGCAACTGCACACGATGATGCCCACGTAGAAGACGACTTGGTAAATGGAAAACGCCGTCGCCCGCGTGCTGACGTGGAACTGTCCGATCAGCGACGAGATGGACGGCGGCAGCAGCGATTGCCCCGCCGCGTTCAGGACGCCATACGCGACGAGCAGCAGGCCGAGGCCGGACGCGAAACCCGACGCGAAAATGCCGACGGAGAACAGCAGCGTGCCGGCAACGATCATCCATTTGCGGCGCAGGAAGTCCGCCGCCGTTCCCGCGAACGGGATGACAAGCCCGAAGACGAGCGTGAACGCGCTCCCGACTAGGCCGAGCCGTAGGTCGTCCAGCCCAGACGCGGCGAAGTCGACCTTGATCTGGGGCAGAACGGTGTTGTAGATCTGCCGCGACCCCTGCGCAAGGAAGTAGGTCGCGGAAACGAGCGCGAGCAGCCCCCACTTGTAGTCGAGCCGAAGCCTCATTGCCCGCCCTCCCGTGCAAGGAAGCGCACCATGCCGTCGAAGTTCGCGTCCAGCTCGGCCTTCTGCGCCGCCGTGAGGTCAAGGTCGACGAGCTTCCACTCGCGCGTTTCGCCGAACGTGCCCGACTCGGTCACGCGCGGCTTGAGGTAGGTGCGCGAGAGCGTGGTCTTGAAGAGGCCGAGCTTCTGGAGGTAGTAGAGCGAATAGCCGCGCAGGCTGCCGCCGGGAATCGCCCGCTGGTCAATCAAGTAGCGATACAGCGCATACGCCTCCTGCAAGCGTCCGTCCGGGTCGCCGGCGACCATCTCGCGCCAGATGCGCACGACGAGCGGCGCGTAGGCGGGGCGCTCCGAGACGAGTCCTTCCGTGCCGAGGGCGCGGCGCTGATAGAGCCACTGCCACCCGCCCCACGCGCTGAACACGGTCTTGATGACCGGCTTGGCCGCGACCTCCGCCGCCTGACGTTCGTTCGCGCGATTGCCCTCGCTTTCCTCCTTGATGTAGCCGTAGGCACCGGGAAACCGCTTCGCGAGATCGACGAGGAACGCAACGGACGGCGCAGGGCATTCGTCCGAGACGAACGTCTGGACGATGACAGGCCGCTTTGCGACGCGGCCGAGGGCCGCGAAGTAAGTCTCAAGGTCGGCCGCCGTGCGACCGTCCGTCGGCGGACGCGCCGCGAGCGCGATCGGCGCGGGACTTTGCGCGGCCAGTTTCTCGGCAAACGCGGCAAAGGCAAGCATCTCTGCCGTGTTCGTGCCGCTCACGCCGAGCGTGAGGACGGCATTCGTGAAGGAAGCCGCCGCCGCGACAAGCCGCCGCAGGCCCGTGCATTTCTCTTCCGCCGTCAGCAGGTCAATCGCGTCGTTCGACTGCGGCCAGATGACGCCCGTGCAGCCCGCCGCGTCCATGTAGCGCGCCTCCGCCACGAGCGCGTCATAATCGACCGACCCGTCTGCATGGTACGGCGTCGAGGCAATCAGAAACGGGCCCTTCAGGCGGTCGTCGGACGGCACCGCCGCATGCGCAAGGCCCGCCGCAAGAAGGAACGCCATCCAAAATGAAGTGAAGAGTCGTCGCGTCATTTGAGCCTCCTTCACATGTCGCACTTGTGCGGGCCGAGAATGCGCCCGCCCTCGACGGGGATGTCCACGCCCGTGATGAAGCCTGACTCGTCCGCCGCCAGGAAGACGATCGCGCGGGCCATCTCGTCGGCCGTCCCCGTGCGCCCAATCCACGTGCCGGGCGTCGGCGAGACGTCCCCGACGGCGACCATGCCAGGCGACACGCAGTTGACGGTGATGCCCCGCTTCGCGTTCTCCATCGCAAGCGTCTTCGTCAGCATGATCAGCCCAGCCTTCGCCGTCGCATAGTCGGCATAGCCGGGAAGCCCCACCTCGCCGGCGATGGACGTCAGGTTGACGATGCGCCCGTAGCCGTTCCGCAGCATCTCCGGCAGGACGGCTTGCGTGACATGGAAAACGCCGTCCACGTCAATGTCAAGGAGCCGCTTCCACTCGGACGGCGCCATTTCCTCGAACCGCTGACGGCCCTTCACGTCGCGGTGCTCCCAGACGCCCGCGTTGTTGACGAGAATGTCGATCTTGCCGAAGTCGGACACCGCCGTCCGCACGGCGGCGAAGACGCTGTCGCGCGCCGTGACATCCATTGCGTAGGCACGGACATCAGCCCCAGCCGCGACAAGCGGCGAAAACCGCGCAGTCGTCGCCGCCGCGTCAAGGTCGCAGGCCGCGATGCGGACGCCGTGCGCCGCCAGACGGCGGCAGACGGCGAAGCCGATGTTTCCCGCCGCGCCCGTCACAAGCGCCACGCGGCCATCAAACGTGCAGAGATTCGAGTTCGTTTCCATACGCCGATATGATACCATATCGCACTCTGCTTTATGGACAATAGAAAAACTGCTTTTTGACAAATGATGTACGGCCGTCAAATTCTCACCCGCGCAGGTTTCGAACAACGGCGTATTTGCGGCAAGCCCCACCTACATGGTATAATTCAAGCTAATTTATGAAGAGGCATGCCAACACACCTCAGATTCTGCCGCGTCTCCGCAAGGTCGTCGTCACCGTGCGGATGGATCACGCGACCGGGCGCGCCCGCCTCGAAGGCATCTTGCGCTTCCTGCGCCACGCGCGCGACTGGCAGATCAAGCTGATCGAACGCGACCGGTTCACCGCCGCGGCGGTCGCCGACACGCTGGAGGACGGCGTCGACGGCTTCATCGTGTTCCAGCATCTCGACGCGGCCACCTGGCGCCGACTCGTCGCCGCGCACGTGCCCATCGTCTCGATCGAATCGGCCGTCGCCTCCGATGTGCCACGCGGACGCAACCTGCATCTCATCCGGGTGGATGACGAAGGCATCGGGGAACTCGCCGCGCAGCACCTGCTGTCGGTCGGCAACTTCCGCACGTTCGCCTTCGTGCCGTCCCCCGGCGACGAACGCTGGTCGACGCGCCGCCAGACGGGGTTCGCCGCCGCGCTGAAGGCCGTCGGGCGCACGTGCGCCGTCTTCCCGTCGGCGGATTCCCTGAACACCGAGAAGGACGCCCCGCTCGTCGCGTGGCTCGCGTCGCTGCCGCGCCCGTTCGCGCTCTACGCCGCGACCGACCTCCTCGCCACGCGCGTCCTCTCGGCCTGCCGCGCCGCCAAGATCGACGTGCCGCGCCAGGCGGTCGTGCTCGGCACGGACGACGACGAGACGCTCTGCACACACGCGGTGCCGCCGCTCTCCAGCATCCGCTTCGTGACGGAGCGGCAGGGAGAGCTCGTCGCCCGCGAACTGGAGCGGATGATGGACGGACGGGCGGTGCGCGCACCGACGCTTCGGCTGTGGACGCACCGAGAAGTCATCCGCCGCGAATCGACCGCGCCGATTGCGCCCGCCGCCCGCCTGATCGAGCGTGCCCGCGATCTCATCAACCGCCATGCGGCGAAGGGCTGGGGCGTCGGCGACGTGGCGCGCGAACTCGGTGTCTCGCGTCAGCTGCTCAACCTTCGCTTCCGGCAGTTCGAGCGCGAAAGCGTGTCGGAGGCCCTCGCCGCGCGGCGCTTCGCGGAACTCGTCCGTCGGCTCGAAGAGAGCCGTGCGCCGATTGCGCGCATCGCCCGCGACTGCGGCTTCCGCGACCTCGCGAACCTCACGCGCCGCTTCCGCGCCCGCTATGGCAAGACCATGCGGGACTGGCGGCGCGACGGCCGCGCCTAACGGCGGACGGCTACCAGACCGCGCGGCAGTAGATGCCGCTCGGGCACGGAAGCGCCCGCCCTTCGAGCAGCATCTCGCCCGATTCGAGCCGGGCCGCCGGGAAGAGCTGGCCCAGCACATTCTTCGCCACGACCTCGGAAAGCCCCGGCGTGTGCGACGAGAACAGCACGAATGCCGGACGGTCGGCGAGGAGATCCTTCACCAGCCCCAGCGTCTCCTGAAGGTCGCGCTCGATCTTGTACATCTCGCCGCCCGCACCGCGCCCGAACGTCGGCGGGTCGAGAATGACCGCCTCGTATTTCCGCCCGCGCCGGATCTCGCGCCGCATGAACTTGTGCGCGTCATCGACGATCCAGCGAATCGGACGCTCGGCGAGGCCATTCAGCCGCGCGTTCTCGCGCGCCCAGTCGACCATGCCCTTCGAGGCGTCGAGATGGCAGACCTCCGCGCCGCCCTGCGCCGCCGCCAGCGTGCTCCCGCCGGAGTAGGCGAAGAGGTTGAGGACGCGCACACCACTCCCCTCTTCTTTCCCTCTTCCTTCTTCCTTCTTACTTTTTACTTTCTCTCGGATCCACGTCCACTGCGCGCGCTGCTCCGGGAAAATGCCGAGATGCCCGAAGTCGGTGCCGCCGAGCCTGAAGTGGAGCCCAGCCGTTTCGATCTGCCAGTCCTTCGGCAGGTTCGCGCGCCCGTGCCAGCGGTTGCCGTCCTCGCGGTCAAAGGCGGCATCGGCGCGCGCCCAGTCCGCCGGACTCTTCGCCGGCCGCCACAGCGCCTGTGAGCACGGACGCGCCAAGACGTAGCGCCCGAAGCGTTCGAGCTTGCGCCCATCCCCCGAATCGAGAAGTTCATAGTCTTCCATACGTGGCGGAGATTATATCAAAAAGTCCTCCGCTGCAGTTCTGCACTTGTCATGGACTCGCCGTTTGCAAGATTCCGCTCCCTCCGCGACAATCGTCAGCATTATCGATTCATTCATCCTTTCGCTTGCCGACGTGCGGCGCGCTTCGGGGCAACGGTGCTCCCGCCTCCGGGCGGGCGACTTGGGCGTCCTGACGGTCGTGCGGCGACCGCGAGGTCAGCCGCAGGCCGCAGTCCTGCCCAACTCGCCTCGTCCGGCAGGCGGTCCGCCCCGCTGCGGCCCCGAAGCGCGCCGCGTTGGCGATTCCTGGTCGAGTTCGTCGCGTCGCGCCTTCGCGCTTGCGGGCCGTCCTCGGCCTCGCTGCCGTTCGCCGGGCGTCCGCTCCCGCCGCCCGCATCCGCGAATCCCCGTGCGGGGCCTCGTCGCCGCGGAGCCGGCTCCTCGCCCCGCGCGTCCTTCGCAGCGCGTGCGCCGAACCGCGTCCGCCCGCCTCTCTCCGCTCGGCGCTCGGCCGCCCCGCCCGCTCCTCACGCAACGCCTTCCCTGTTCTGTGCGGCCTGTCGACCCTCGTCCACGGAACCATGATTATGTCTCTTCCCTCCTTCTGCCACCATCTGATAACCGCAGATTCTCGCGAAGCAGCGGCGCATGCCGCCCTTGGCCCGGAGGAGCCGACAGTCGCGCGAGAGGAGCGAAGGGATCGCCTGTCGCCTCGATGGTCTCGCTTGATGAGACGCATTCAGCCGAGGGGAATGTCTTGTCACGTTCGATTGACTGACGTGTGGCGACAGGTGCGACTCCCGGAGCGACGGTTCGCGCGAGCTGTCGGGCCGACGGGCCAAAGATGCGTCCGACTGTCGCGTAGAATGTCGGTATTACTAAGCCATTACTGGCTCTACGCCTTTTCCAGCGCGAGAACCGTCCAGCCGTCGCGGCGCGAGAAGGACAGCGACGCGCCGAGGCGGCGGGCCCGCTGGCGCATGCCCTCCAGCCCGAAGTGGCCCTCCGCCGCGCCCGGCGCCGTTGCGGGGTCGAACGGCACGCCGTCGTTCGCGACGCGCAGCAGCCAGCCGCCCGTCCCCTGCGGATCCGCCGTCAGCGCGACCTTCTTCGCGCCGCCGTGCTTGATCGCGTTGCCGATCGCCTCCCGCACGACAAGCGAGAGGTCGCGCATCTGTGCCGCGTCCATCTTCGCCGGCAGCCCCGCGAGGCGCGTGTCGACGCGGCAGAGCCCCTTCGTGTTCTCGGCGTGCGAGAGCTGCCGCAGCATGTCCGCCGGCGAGAGCCGCATCATGTCATCATTCTTGAGCCCCCAGACGATGTCGCGGATCTCGCGCTTCGCCCGCACAAGCACGTCTTCGGCCGCCTTGAGGCGACCGAGCTTCACGAGCATGCCCGCGCCGACGAGATGCTGCTCAATCGTGTCGTGGAGGTCATCCGCCATGCGCTTGCGCTCGGCCATCAGCGTCCGCGAGCGGAACAGCCGCTTCTGCTGGCGAATCGCGAGAGCCGCGAGGATGCAGAGCAGCGCCGCCAACGCCACGGAGACGGCCACCGCGCCGAAGACGAAGCGCCGCGTCCGCCGCGCCGCGTAGTAGGCCAGGTCCGGCACGAGCGTGACGTCCGCAGGCGTCGCGTTGAGCTTCACGCCCATCACGTAGCCTTCGCGTCCGAGGAAGACGGACGGGTCGAGCATCTGCTCGACGACGCCGGTCACGCGGAGCTTCGGGTGCGTATGCGCCGCGTCGGACAGGAAGTCGGGGACGTCCGCGCACATCACGTTGACGGGAACGCCGGAGATGTCGAGGGCGAAGCCGTGCTCGGTCAGTCCGAGGGCGCGCCCTTCCAGCGAAACGCGCAGCCAGTTGACGCCCTTCCCGTCGCGCCCGGAGGCCACGAGGTCGTCCGCCGTGACGGCGCGCGGCGGCGGCAGCGGCTCCGCGCCGTCCTTCTCAACCGCCTTCGCCCGCAAGACGATGCGTCCGCCCTCCAGGGACGGCACGCCGGAGACGGTCGCGACGTCGCCCGCGCGCAGCCCCGCGTCCGCCCCGTCCGTCTCGATCTTCAGGCCGTCGTCGTCGCGTTGCAGGAAAAGGCAGTCCTCGCCGACGAACGTCACGACGCCCGTGATCTCGGCGGTGGCCGCCTGCGGAAGCCCCAGCGCCTCGGCGACCCGCTCGACGACGCGCGCCCGGATCTCATCCGAAAATTCACGAATCGACATCTCCCGTTCGGCCTGTGCGACCCACGGGAGCAGCAGCGCGGCAAGCGCGAAACGGGTTCTCGTCTTCACGGCACACATTATACCAAAAACAGCCCCGCAAAAAGCGGAGAAAATCTGCTATAATGCGCACATGGCAAACGCACCGACGACTTCGATTTCCCTGCTCGCGACAATCTCCAGTCACGCGGACAGCGTCCGCTGGACGGAGTTCTTCCAGAAATACGAGCGGCCGATGCGTTGCTTTCTCCGCGCCCATTACCCGACCGTCGAGGCGGACGACGCCCTGCAGGAAACACTCATCGCGCTCATGAAGGCCCTGCCGAACTACCGCTACACGCCAGACGCGAACGGCCACTTCCGCAACTATCTCCTCGGCATCCTTTCGCACAAGGCCGCCGACCTCCAGCGCAAGGGCGCGCGGCTCTCCACCCTGCGCGCCGGCCTCCGCGCAGAACAGGGAACTGGGCTCCTGATGAAAACAGACGCCTCGACCGCGACGGTGATGCGCGCGCCAGAGCCTCCGTCGGACGAGGCAGCCTGGGAAAACGCTGTCTTTGAGGCGGCGGTCGAGCAGTTGTTGGCGGACACGTGCATCCCCCCGACGAAGCGCGAGGTCTTCCGCCATGTCGCGCTTCTGCACGAAAGGCCCGAAGACGTCGCCGCCCGCTTCGGCCTCTCGCGCGCCAACGTCGACACGATCAAGCACCGCCTGCTCGTGCGGCTGACCGAACGGATTCACGCGATGACGGCAGACGTCACCACGCCCTGAGCAGCATCTGCGCGCGCGCATTCCCCTGCCGTGCCGCACGATACAGCCACGTCTCGCCGCGTTCGACATCCGCCTCGACGCCGCGCCCTTCAAGGTAGCATTCGCCGACGAGCGTCTGCGACGGGGCGTGTCCGCGCTCGGCCGCGCGCATCGCCCACCGAAAGCCCTCCGCCGCATCCTTCGCGACACCGAAGCCGTGCATGTAGCAGAAGGCTAGGTCGTTCATCGCGCCGAGATGTCCCTGGCGCGCGGCCTTCGTCCACCAGCGGACGGCCTCCGCGTTGTTCTTCTCGCATCCGTAGCCGCGAAACGCGCACAGGCCCAGCGAAGCCTGCGCGTCGGCGGCTCCGGCCTCGGCCGCCGTGCGGTACCAGCGCGCCGCCGCCGTGCGGTTTGTCGCCGTGCCGCGTCCGTAGAAATACGCCTCCGCCACGGCGACCTGCGCCGCGACTTCGCCCGCCCTTGCGCGCGGCAGCATCCGGGCGAGATACGCCGCCTCGGACTCGTTCGGACGCGGCTCGGTCGCGCGCACACGGGGTGGCGACGTCTGCGGCGCTGTCCCAACAGCCGCCGTCCCAGGCGACCGCCGCAGAAGCGGAAAGAGCCCTGCGCCCAGCAGACACAGCAAGGCGAAGAAGAGAATCGCACCGATGACCCACGCACGATTGCGATGTCGCAGCGCGACGGCGAAGTCGGCGGCGGACGCGAACCGGTCGCTCGGCAGTTCGCGCGTCGCCCGCCGAATCACCGGCTGAACGCTGTGCGGCGGACGCCCCTCGTACAGGCTGCGCAGGATCTTGCCAAGCGCGAAGACATCGCTCTGCACCGACGCCTCGCCCTTGAGGAGCTGTTCGGGCGCGGCGTAGTCAAGCGTTCCGACGCCCACGGGCTTGCCGTCAATCAGCGACACGCCGCGTCCGTGGCGGACAATCGGATCCGTCACGCCCAAGCCGCGCCGCTTGATGAGGCCGAGGTCGATGAGAACCGGCTCCCCATTCGCGCGCCGCAGGATGTTGCCCGGCTTGAGGTCGCGGTGAATGTACCCCGCGTCATGCAGCGCCTGAACCGCCTGGGCGACGCGCACCATGAAACCGGGGACTTCGCCACGCGGTAGTGGATCGGGCAACGGCTGGAGATACTCCATCACGTAGAACGGACGCCCCTCATATTCGCCCGCACCGAGGAAACGCGGCAGCACACGCAGGGAAAGGACGCGCAGCGCATCCGCCTCCGCCGCGAACCGCTCTTTCAGGCCGCGCGTCTCGTCGACCAACAGCTTGAGCGCGCCCTCCTGCCCCGTGCGCACGTGCGTGACGCGGTAGACTTCGGCCGAGAGCCCCGCGCCAAGGTAGGCCTGCACGCGCCACCGTCCGAGCGTCGCGCCTTGCGCCAGCCGCCCCGGCGACACATCATGCGATCGCCGCGCCGTCAGCCAGCGCTCGACCGTCTGGACGTCCGCAACCGTCACCTCAGCGATTCGATGTCGGCCACGAGCTGCGGCACGGTGAGGCGGTTCGCTGCGAGGAGTTCCGCGACGTCGTAGCGGTCGGCGAACTTCTTCGCCACGCCGCGCACGAGCACCTTCATGTCGCTCGTGCCGAAGTGGCGCGCGACCTTCTCGCCGAAGCCGCCGTCGATCACGCCGTCCTCCAGCGTGACGACGAGGCGGTGGTCGGCCTTCAGCCCGTCCAGCGTCGCCACGTCCAGTTCCGACGCGGCGCGCGGGTTGACGAGCGTCGCCGCGACGCCCTTCGCCGCGAGCGCGTCCGCCAGTTCCGTGCCCAGCTTGTAGAAGTTGCCGAGGCCGAGAATCGCGACGTCCCGTCCGCGCCGCGTGACGTCATAGCGGATCGGCCCCGAATAGTCCGAAAGGACCTCGACGTCGTTTGCCCGCACGCCATTTGAAGGCTCGCGGATTGCGACCGGGTGCTGCGTGTGGTCGATGGACCAGTCGAGCATGGCGAAATATTCCTTTTCGCTCGTCGGACAGAGGTAGACGAGGTTCGGGATGTTCGCAAGGAGCGGAATGTCGAACCAGCAGAGGTGCGTGACGTCGTTCATCGCGCCGACGCCGCCCGTCGTGACGACAATCGTCGCCGGATTGTCGTTGATCGCGAGATCCTGGCTCAACTGGTCGTAGGCGCGCTGGACGAACGTCGAGACGACGCTGTACACAGGCTTCGCGCCGCCCTTGGCGATCGCGCTCGCGAACGCGACGGCGTGCTCCTCGCAGATGCCGACGTCCACGAACTGCTTCCCGGCCTTCGCGCGCTTGTCCTTCGTGAAGCCGAGCATCGCGGGCACGGCGGCGTTGATGACGACGACCTTCGGGTCGGCGGCCATCTTCGCGAGCAGGTGGTCGGCGAAGCGGCTCCCAATCCAGCCGTCCCCGGCGGGCGGCGGATTGAGCGGCGCGCCCGTCACGGGGTCGAACGGCGCCATGCCCCAGTGCCACGCCTCCTTGTTCGCGACGGCGGGCCGCCAGCCGTGGCCCTTCTCCGTGTTGAGGTGCACGACGACCGGGCGCGGCGCGCCCTTCACCTGGCGGAACGCCGCCTCGACGGCGGCCTCGTCGTTGCCGTCCGCGACGTACACGTAGTCGAAGCCGAGCGCCTTGAAGAAGTTGCAGGGGTCTTCGCCGTTCGTCGCGCGCAGACGGTCGATGGACTTGTAGAAGCCGCCGTGCGGCTCGGCGATGGACATCTGGTTGTCATTGAAGACGACGATGAGGTTCGTGCCCTGCTCGGCCGCGTTGTTGAGGCCCTCGAACGCCTCGCCGCCCGAGAGCGACCCGTCGCCGATGACGGCGATCACGTTGAACGTCTCGCCGCGCAGGTCGCGCGCCTTGGCGAGGCCCGTCGCAAGCGAAACGCTCGTCGCCGTGTGCCCGACGATGAAAGGATCGTGCGGCGATTCGGACGGCTCGGTGTAGCCCGACACGTCATCGTAGTGCGACTCGTCCACGTAGGCCCGCATGCGCCCCGTCAGCATCTTGTGCGGATAGCACTGGTGCGAGACGTCGAACACAATCTTGTCGGTCGGCGAGTCGAACACGCGGTGCAGGGCGACGGCCGCCTCGACGAAGCCGAGGTTGGGGCCGACGTGGCCCGTATGCTTCGAGGCGCGGACGATGAGCGCCTGGCGCATCGCGTCGCAGAGGTCGTTGACTTTCGCCGCCGGAACGGCCTTCACGTCGGCGGGGCCCTTGATGGACATGAGATCGAACATAACGCAGTTTTCCTTCTACTGGTGAAATCAAACGCCGCGTAGTATAGCACACGCGACATAGAGCTGTCACACCCCGCCCTTGCGGCGGTGGCGCGCCGCGTAGGACGCGAGAGCCCGGTCGAACTCGTCTTCCGAGAAGTCCGGCCAAAGCGTGTCCGTGAAATAGTATTCGCTGTACGCCGCCTCCCAGAGGAGGAAGTTTGACGTGCGCAGTTCGCCGCTCGTGCGGATGACGAGGTCGGGGTCGGGGACATCCGGCGCATAGAGGAAGCTGCGGAACGTCTCCTCCGTCAGCGGCTCGCCCCGCTTCATCGCGGCGTTCGCCGCATCGACGATCTCGGCGCGGCCGCCATAGGAGATCGCAACGATGAACTGCCGCGCGAACTGCGCCGTCTTCTTCTCCAGCGACTCAATGACGGCAAGGAGCTTCGGCGACAGGTCGCCGCGCCGGCCGACCATGCGGAAGCGAACCTCGTTCTTCAGGAAACTCGATTCCTTCGCCTTCAGCATCCGCGCGAAGAGGGACATGAGGCCGTCCACCTCCTCTTTCGGACGCTTCCAGTTCTCCGTCGAGAACGCATAGACCGTGAGATAGCGGATGCCGCGCGCGCCGCACCAGTTGAGGACGTCGCCGAGCGTCTTCGCCCCGGCCTTGTGGCCCTCGCCGCGCTTCTGTCCGCGTCGCGTCGCCCAGCGCCCGTTGCCGTCCATGATGATCGCCACGTGCTGCGGCACGTTCTTCAGGTAGCGCACGACATCCGCGAAAAACCGCTCCGGCGTCGAAGCGCCGCTCGTCACGCCCAGCGTCCGCACGCCGGAAAGATCCAGCGCGCGCACCTCGTCCATCGTGCCCGCGAAGAACGCGCGCTTGCCCGTCGCCGCCGCGACCTCCGCGAGCCGCTTCGAGTTGGCGGACGTGCGGGAGCCGAGCACCAGCACGGCGTCGCCCGCGAACGCGCGCACGGCGTCCTGCCGCTCCTTTGTCGCGCGGCAGACGTCGGCCGTCGTCTCGACGGCGTAGCGCGTGCGCAGTTCGGTCACCTGCCGCGCGACCTCGTCGGCGTTCATCGTCGTCTGGGCGACGACACCGACGCGTGCGCCCGAAGGAATCGGCGCGGCGGCGGACATCGCCTCCGCAAACGTGAGCGGGTTCGGCACCTCGCCGATGATCCCTTGGAACTCGACGTGCCCGGGGTCGCCGAGAATGATGACGGGCAGCCCCCGACGGGCGAACGCGCGCGCGGCCTTGTGGACGTTCGCGACGAAGGGACACGTCGCGTCCACGACGGTGAGGCGGCGCGCGGCGGCGATTTCGCGGACGCGCGGCGAGACGCCGTGCGCCGAGAAGACGACCGTCTCGCCTTCGGGCACGTCCTCGATGCGATCGACGAAGCGAAAGCCGAGCGCCTTCAGGTCGCCGATGACGATCTCGTTGTGGACGAGCTCGTGCAGGCAGTAGACATTGCGGAGCTTCAGCGCCTTCGCAATCGCGGCGTTCACGCCCGCGCAGAGTCCGTGCGGCTCGATGACTTCGACGTTCATGCTGCGGCGCAGAGAAGCCCCGTCTTGCGCAGGGGCCCAAAAGGACGATGATTAAAACGGCACAGGACAAGAGCCTGTGCCGTTCGCATGTCGCAGTTCTTCACAACGTCCTTACGCGCCGAGCTGCATGCGGCAGAAGCGCTTCACCGTGACCGGCGCGCCGACTTCCTTCGCCACGTTGTCGAGGTACTTCTCGACCGTGATCTCGCCATCGGCGACGTAATCCTGCTTCAGAAGGCAGATCTGGCTGCAGAACTTCGCGGCCATGCCCTTCTTGATGCCGACGAGCGCCTGCTCCGGCGGAAGCTTGCCCTTCTGCTCCTTGAGCGCGTTGAGCTTGATCTCCAGCTCCGCGTCGATCTCGGCCTGCGGGACGTCCTCCGGCTTCAGGTACTTCGGCGCGTTCGCCGCGATGTGGAGGCACACCATGTGCGCCGCCTCGTCCAGCTTCTCGCCGGGCTTCTCGCAGCCAAGCTCCACGAGGACGCCGATCTTGCCGCCCATGTGGATGTAGCCCGACAGGCAGCCCGCGCCGTCCTGGACGAAACGCTCGCTGCGGCGGATCTTCACGTTCTCGCCCGTCTTGGTGAGAAGCATCTTGTAGTCATCGTTCAGCGTCGCCTCGATGTCCTTGCCGTCGAGCGCGACCTTCGCCGCCTCGTCGACGAACTTGACGAACGCCTCCGTCTTCGCGACGAAGTCGGTCTCGCAGTTCACTTCCGCAAGAGCCATCGACTTCTTGTCCGCCGCGACGGCGAGGGCGACGATGCCCTGCTTCGACTCCTTGTCGACGCGCTTGGCGGCGACGGCGAGGCCCTTCTCGCGAAGGTACTTGACCGCCTCGTCCATGTTGCCGTCGGTGGCCTTGAGCGCTTCCTTGCACGCCCCCATGCCGGCCGCAGTGGCCTCACGGAGCTGCTTGATCATGTCAATCGTGATGTTCATTGTCTGAAAAGTTTTAGTGTTTGTGTTGTGGGGTTGAGGCCCGGCCACCGTGGCGGCCGAGCCTCGTGTTCGGGCTTAGGCCTGGGCCGGGGCTTCGGCGGCGGGCGCCTCAGCCGGAGCCGCAGCCGGCGCGGCGGCGGCCTCGACGGCGGCCTGCGCCTCGGCGACCTTGGCCTGGCGCTTCGCGGCGAGGTCGGCCTTCGCCTTGATCTCGGCGGCCTCCTTCGCGGCACGCGCGGCGGCCTTCACGTTCGCGGCGACGACGCCCTTCTTCGCGGCCGGACGCTTCGCGCCGGAGCCCGGACGCGACGCCGTGATCTTCGCCTTGCGCTCGGCGCGCGCGGCCTTCTCGGACGCCTCGCGGTCGCGGCGCTCGGCCTCGCGCTTCGCGTTCGCCTCGGCGGCCTTCGCGCCGTATTCGGTGTTCGCGTCCTTGATCACCTTCACGAGACCGTTGAGAATGATCTCGACGCCGCGCACGGAGTCGTCGTTGCCGGGGATGACGTAGTCAATCGGCTCCGGGTCGGCGTTCGTGTCGACGATCGCGACGACCGGGATGTGCAGACGGACGGCCTCCTTGACGGCGTTCGCCTCCTTGACGCAGTCGATGATGAAGACGGCGCCGGGCTGCTCGGCCATGTCCGCCACGCCCGTCAGGTTCGTCTCAAGCTTCGTGAGCTCGCGGCGGAGCATCGAGTTCTCCTGCTTGTGCTCGGACAGCACGCCGCCGTTCGCCTTCGCCGTGGCCTGCAGCTGACGCATGCGCTTGACGCTCGAACGGAGGGTCTTCGCGTTCGTGAGCGTACCGCCGAGCCAGCGCTCGGTCACGTAGAACTGGTCAGCACCCGCCGCGGCCTCCTTGACCATCTCGGCGACCTGCTTCTTCGTCGCGACGAAGAGGATCTTCTTGCCGGAGAGGATGACGTCCTTCACAAACTGGGCGGCCTCGTCGAGAAGCTCGACGGACTGCTGGAGGTCGATGATGTGAATCCCGTTGCGCTTGTCGAAGATGTAGCCTTTCATCTTCGGATTCCACCGCTTCGTCTGGTGACCGAAGTGGAGGCCCGCATCAAACATGTCTTTGAGGGTGACGCCCGTGAGGGCGGAGGTCGGCATATCCATTTTTTGTTTCCTTTCGAACTTAAAGTGTGTTGTTCAATCCGCTTTGACCGTGGGATGGAGACCTCGGTTCATTCGCTTCAACCCGCCCACCGTGGGCGAATTGACGTGTAGTATATCAAAAACGCCCGTTGCAGTGCAAGCGGGGTGCCCAATTCCCAAATCTGAAAATCAGTTTTTTGACAAAAGTTCATTTACCCCCTTGCGCTGTGGTTAAAGAATATGATATACTACGCGCCGTTTCCACGAATGGGGAAGTAGCTCAGTTGGTAGAGCATCACGTTCGCAACGTGGGGGTCGAGAGTTCGAATCTCTTCTTCTCCACCAATTCGCGCGAAACACGCAAAACCCGCTTTCGACCGCTTCTTTAGGTCGCGCGGGGTTTTTTGTTATTAGGATGCGTGAATCTCCAGCCGCAGGTCAATTCGCTTCGGCGCGCCGGGCAAGGTCGCCAGCTTCGCCGCGATCTGCCGCAGACGGGGCCGCATCAGGAAAAGCGTCGGCGCGTTCTTGACGTAGACGAAGATCTTGCCGTCCTCGTAGCGCCCCGGCCGCGCCGGCATTTTCGGGAAGAGCGCCCGCCACCGGTCGACGAGCGAATCGAAGAAGGCGTCCTTCTCGGTCAGCAGATCCCTGAGCGCCGCGTCGAACGCCGATCCGACGGTCTTGTGGCGCCCGCGCAGGGCCAGCCCCGTCGCCCGCCCGTAGAGGTTGTTGTCGTCGAACAAGGCTACTTCGCCTTCATCTGCAGCCAGGCCTCGATGAACGGCTGGATGTGGCCGTCCATGACGGCGTTGACGTCGCTCGTCTCGCACTCGGTGCGCAGGTCCTTCACCATCGTGTAGGGACAGAAGACGTAGGAGCGGATCTGGCTGCCCCAGCCGTTCTCGGACTTCGCGCCGTAGAAGCGGTCCATCTCGGCCTTCTTCTGGTCTTCGTAATACTCGTACAGCTGGGCGCGCAGCATGTTCATCGCCTTTTCCTTGTTCATGTGCTGCGAGCGCTCCTTCTGGCAGGCGACGACGATGCCCGTCGGCAAGTGCGTGAGGCGCACCGCCGAGTCGGTCTTGTTGACGTGCTGGCCGCCCGCGCCGCCCGAACGGTAGGTGTCGATGCGCAGATCCTCGTCCTTGATCTCGACGTCGATGTCGTCGTTGATCTCCGCGACCGTCTCGACGGACGCGAAGGACGTCTGGCGGCGCTTGTTCGCGTCGAACGGCGAGATGCGCACGAGGCGGTGAATGCCGCGCTCGGCCTTGAGCATGCCAAAGGCGTAGGGCCCCTCGACCTTGAAGTAGACGTCCTTGTAGCCCGCCTCCTCGCCCTCCTGCGTGTCGTATTCCTCGACCTTCCAGCCCTGGCTCTCGGCATAGCGCTGGTACATGCGGTAGAGCATCGCAACCCAGTCGCAGGCCTCCGTGCCGCCCTGCCCGGCGTGAAGCTTCACGAAGACGTTGCAGGCGTCAAACTTGCCGCCGAGCAGCGACTGGAGGCGGAGCTTCGAGAAGAAGTCATCCGCCTTCGCGCATTCGCCGAGCGTGTCCTTCAGCGCGGTCTGCTGGGCCTCGCCCTCCTCCATCTCGGCCAGCTCCAGCATGACGCCCGCGTCCTCGACCGTCTTCTCCAGCGACGTGAACGGCACGACATACGCGCGCTCGGCGTTCGTCGCCGCGATGACCTCGCGCGCTTTCGTCTGGTTGTTCCAGAAGTCGCCTGTGGCCTGCTGGGCCTCCAGGTCGGCGAGCTTCGCGCGCCGTTCGCCAATCTTGATGTAGTCGGCCATCTCGCCGACTTTCCGCTTCAGTTCCTCAATCCGCTGCCGAACCGATTCGACTTCCAGCAGCTTCGCTTTCTCTTGTTCCGCCATAACGCCGCGTATTATACCAAAAATTAGTCCTCGTCCATCGACGCCGCGCACGGCCCCTTGTCAAGGAGGCCAACGCGCGTCAGAACTCGAACCCGGCGTAGACGCGGAATGTCCACGGGCTGCGTTCGACCGTGCCGGAGACGCTGCGGCCGTCGACGGCGATGTCTCGGTCGAGGAATCGCGCAAGGAAATCAAAGCCGAGGCACATGTTCCAACAGTGGAGCATGCCGCCGAGACCTCCGAGGCCATAGCAGTCCCACTGGCTGAACCGTTCGGCGTCCGCGTAGATGCGCGAGCCGCCGGACAGCGCAACCATGTCGAAGTCGAGCTGTCCGCGGCTGACGGCGACGCCAAACGTGCCGACCACGCGGAACCAGTCCGTGACGTCGCAGTACGGCTTCGCGGCCAGCGTCAGCTCGACCTCCTCGTAGTCGGCCGACGCGTCAAGGCGCATCGAATGCGTCGTGGACGAGACGCCATTGACCGTGCTGCCAAACGAGAAGGAGCTTCCGCCGCCGCCCGGAAGCGGCAAAAGAGGGCCGGGGCCGTCGTAAGTCCCCGCGCCGTAGGAACCGTCCGGGTTCTGCGCCATGTCCGCCCAGTCCGAGTCCATCGTCACGCTCGACGTGTAGCTTCCGCGCTCAACCGTGTCCGTCCGGCGATAGACTTCGCCCGACGACCTGTAGACGCCTTTGCGTCGGAAGCAGGCGAACCCGAAGCCCATGTCCAGTCCGAAGCGGCCCCACTGTCCGAGATTGCGCTGAATCTCGACGCTGAAGCCGGGAAGGTCACGATCCGTGCCCGCGCTTTCGACAAGGCCGCCCGAGCCGACCGAAGACGCCTCGACGTAATCGTAGGCGAAGTTCATCTGTCCGCCCGCGTAGGATCCCGCCGGGGCGCGCCAGTTCCACGTCATGTCCGGGAACGCGCCGCGTCCCGCATAGTCGGGGTCGATGAACCCACCGTTCGGCAAGTCGACGCGCTGTCCGTTCAGCACGGCCCTTGACGCCGCCTCGGCCTCGGATTTCGTCGCCCCCGCCGGGCGGACGAACGCCGGCAGGCCGGGCAGCGCCCGCGCGCCGCTGACGTTCAGGTCCGTCCTGAGCCCCGAACTGCAGCCCGCGCCCCCGACGACACGCCACCCCGACGACAGGTTCAGGTTCCATCCGGCCAACGCCGACGAGGCGGCCGCGATTCCCAACGCAAACATGAGCTTCTTCATCTTGAGACCTCCTTGAGACTTATTCGACGACGTTCTCGACGTCAATCCGCACCCGGAAGAACCGGCAATCCACGCTGACGGGCAAGAACGTGAACGCGCCACGTTCGTCGACCGACACGCGACCGAGTTCGGCGAACCCGTCCGACAGGCTCTTTGCGCCCATCAAAACCACGCGCGCGTTCGCGCCCAAGGCACCACGGGTCTCGCTCCCGTCGCGTGCCTTTCCGACCTCGACCCGTCCGCGCAGCCCTGCCGCCGTCACGGCAAAGTCCGCGAGCCGACAATACGGGCTCGATTCCGGATCCACGACGACACCGAACGCAAGCGACGCATCGAGCGCCGCCGTCGAGAGCGGCATGCCCGACAGCGGTGCCGAGGCCGCCAAGCACACCGCCTGGAGCATCGTCCCGCGAACCGCCAGACCCTGCGAGCCGCCCGCAGCTGAGACCGGGAGCGAGCATTGCCGGCCGTTCGACTTCCACAGGACATAGCCGATGTCCGAGACCGGCGAGGACAGGTCGGAAACGAAAAGCTCGATCGCGCATTCCGCGGCAGGGACCGTCCCGACGGCCTGCGAGACGTCCGCAACGCCATAGAGTGCCGTCACGCCCTCTCCCGTGATCCGCGTCGCGTCAAGGTCGACGAACCGGTAGTCCGTCCCGCCGAGGGAGGCCGTCGGACGGTAGGCGCGCGCCGACGAGTCCCAAAGCCCCGACGTGATCTTCGCGCCATTCACGCGATCCTGATAGACGAACTTCAAGTCGGAGATGCCCTGACTGAACCCGTTCGTGCAGGTCAGCTTCAGCTGGGCCGTGTAGCAGCCGGTTCCCGTGTTGAGCCTCCAGGCAAGCGTCCCCCCGAGCGCCGCGTAGAGGGCAGGCGCCGACCGGATGACGAAGGTTGCCGACTTCGTTCCGCGATAGTTGCCCCTGCCAACCAACGTGACCGTCGCCGTCCCCGGCCGGTCGTTGTCGCGGTAGGACACGGTGTAGTCGCTCGACTTGATAATTGACGGCGTCTGGTCGGTCACGACCGGCGCCGGTGTCACCGGCCTGTCCGCGAACGTGACGTCGGGAATCGGCGCGATCGTCGCATTGGCAATGTCGCGCGGCGTGATCGTCAGCTTCGCCTGATGCACGAAGTCCTCATAGTTCGGGTTTGTGACTTTGTACCAAACGACGTACTCGCCCGCGTTCGTATAGACGGGCGCGACCTCCCGCCAGTCGGCGACTTCCTCTCGTGCCGTGGCGGCCGTGCCGTCCGCCGCGTAGCCGTAGCCGACCTTCGTCTCGTCCGCGCCGGCCATCGCCTCGGCAAACGCCGCGACGAGTTCATTCGTTTTTATCGTGTGCCCCGCGCCGTCGTAGACCGCCGTCGCGTCGAACTTCGAGACACCGCCCGCCGGAACGTCGCTCGGCCCCGGCTCCTCGCCGCCACCCGGCCCGACCGTCGCCTTGGTGACCGTCAGCCTGCCGTTCGCCGTGGCGATCTCGTAGTTGCCCGCCGCCGTGTTCGCGTGGAGCGTGTAGGTGAACGCGTTCTCGCTTTCGCCCACGGCGGTCTGCTCGCCCGTGAAAGTGTAGGTCGCACCGTCCTCGCCGACGAAACCGTCGCCGCCGACATTCACCTCATGCGCCGTGAGCGGCGTGCCGTCGTAGGGCTTCGTCGCGCTCTTCGACGTCAGCGTGACCGGGCGCGGCGTGACCATCACGGTTGCCGAATTCGTCTGCGTGATGTAGCCGGGTGCGGAGATTTCGCACCACACCGTCATCGAACCGACGTCCTTGATCGTTGGCAACGCCTCCGTGAAGACGGCGGTCGGATCGGTCGCGAACTTCTTCGTGACGCCCGCAATCCCTTCCGCCACCGAAACGCTGATACCATGCGCAAACCCGTCATACACACCCACGTAGCCCGTCAGCGTCACGTCACTCGGCATGAAGGGCTCATCCAACCCTGAGACAACAAACGTCGCCGTCTCGACCTTGCCCGCCACACCATTCGTGTAGGTCGTATGCGTGAGCGTGTACGTGCCGTTGCGCGTGACCGACCATGGCGCTGCGCCTTCGTTCGTCAGCCCCTCCGCAAGCGTCACGCCGTCTTGCGCAAGCGTGACGGTCGACTCGTCGTCGCCATCCCAACGCGACGAATAGGTCAACGTCTCGGAGCCACGGCTCGCCCGTCGTCCGCTTTGGCTGATCGACAACGCAAATTCGGGCGTGGACATCTCCACCGTCGTCGCGGCACTGCCCGCAAGGGCGACTGCGTGAGCCAACATCATCCAACCGATTCTTCTCATGACTTTCATATTCATAGCGTTCCGATCCTTCTTTCTATGCGGCCTTGAGCATCTTTCGGCCATTCGGTATAATACAAGCATGACACGCGAACCTGACACGCTTTCCGCCAAAATGAAACGGCGTTGCTTTTGCCACGACTACTACGAGCGTGGCATCTACATGATCACGCTTGAAGTCGAGGGGCGACGTCCGATTCTCGGCCAGCTCGTCGGCGCGCGCGTTGCGAAGACGCCGCTCGGCGAACG
>CAKURH010000035.1 GCA_934675625.1 uncultured Kiritimatiellota bacterium | reverse complement strand
ACAGCATTTGACGAACGGGCCCCTCTCGAAAGAACCTGCTTTCTTGGTTGGGTGCACACTATTCTAACGAATCGCGTAGTGACGGTTGACGCCGATTCGCATGATTTGCTAAAATACGCGCATGAAAATGATGTTTGTGGAGGAGTTAAAAGGGGTTTCAACTGTCGCAAAATTTGCGACAGTTCAGTCTGAGGGAAACCGTTTGACGACAATCGGCTTCCACCCTTAAAAAATCATTGGTTTCTCCAGTAGACAAAGGAAACAGACAGTGAAGAAGACAATCTTTTTATCGACACTTGCGTTTTTCGGCGTTCTCTCGTCCTTGGCCGGGGCGGAGGCGGCGGGGCGGATTCTCTGGGACTTTCCGAGGCTCGGGAACTGCCATGAGGGGATGGCGTTCGCGGATGGCGTGACGGGCGTGCTCGTCTGGGGCGGCGGGGACGAGCTGCGCCTCACCGTCGGGCGCGCCGACCTGTGGGACCATCGCGGCGGCTATCCGTGGACGGATGCGCAGAGCTACACGAACATCGTCAGCCTCTGGCGGGCGGGCGAGAAAGACCGCCTTCTCTCCCTCTTCAAGAAGGAGACGCCCGCCGGCGAGCCGCGCAACCCGTACATGCTGCCGCTCGGCCGCGTCGTCGTGAAGATGCCGGGCGCGGAGCTGAAGCGCGGCGCGCTCGATCCGCGCACGGGGCTCGGCACGCTCACGCTCGCCGACGGCCGCACGCTGGAACTCGCGATGTCAAAGGCGTCGCGCACGTTCGCGATCCGTTTCCCCGACGGGCTCGCCTATTCGGTTTCGTCCGTGCCGTCGATGGACCAGCCGCTTGCGCGCCAGGCGCTCGTGCCGCTCGGCTTCGCCGCGCCGACGCTGCGCGCGGACGGCTTTGACTGGACGCTGCCCGCCGATCCGTCCGTCTCGCTCGACTTCATGCGGACGGGCCGCGAGCTTGCCGTCGCGACGCGGCGCGGCGGCGCCCCGCGCGCGGCCGTGCCGTCGTTTGCGCGCGTGCGGGAGGAGTCGTGCGCCTATTGGACGCGCTTCTGGGCGGACAGCGCGCGCGTGCGCCTGCCCGACCCGGTCCTGCAGCGCGTCTTCGACTACGGCCTGTACCGCTTCGGCGCGATGACCGACCCGGACGGCGTGCCGGCGGGCCTGCAGGGGCCGTGGCTGGAGGACGACCGGCTCGTGCCGTGGAACGGCGACTACCACTTCAACATCAACGTGCAGGAGTGCTACGCGCCGGCCTTTCGCGGCGGGCATTTCGCGAACCTGATGCCGCTCTTCCGCATGATCCTCTCGTGGCGTCCGCGCCTGCGCGAGAACGCGCGGAAGTTCTGCGGCATCGACGACGGCTATGCGCTGCCGCATTCCGTCGATGACCGCGGCGTGTGCATCGGCGGGTTCTGGACGGGGACGATTGACCACGCCTCGACGGCCTGGATGGCGGCGTACATGTTCCGCTACGTGAAGTACGCGGGCGACACGGCCTTCCTGCGCGCGTCCGCCTACGACTTCATGAAGGGCGCGATGAACGTCTACCTCGCGATGCTGGAGGACGCGGACGGCACGCTCGCGCTGCCGCTTGGGCCGAGCCCGGAGTGGATGGGGAGCGACTTCGCGCGCGCAGTGGGGCGCAATCCGAGCTTCCAGCTTGCGGCGTGCCATCGGCTCGCGCGCGACCTGACGGCGGCGGCGCAGCTGCTCGGCGAGGCGCCCGATCCGCGCTGGGCGGACGTCATGAACCGTCTGCCGCACTTCGCGCGCGTGACGGGGAAGACGGGCGACGCGGCCGTCTGGAACGGTGCCGCCGACGGCGGAATCGCGATCTTCGAGGGGGTGAACCTGAGCGAGAGCCACCGCCACCATTCGCACATGGCGGGGATCTATCCGTTCGACACAATCCTGCGCGGCACGGGCGAGAACCGCGTGGTGCTGGACGCGACCTACGCGAACTGGACGCTGCGGGGGACGGGCCTCTGGACGGGCTGGTGCGTGCCGTGGGCGTCGATCCTGCACACGGACGCGGGGAACGCGACGGCGGCGGTCGAGCTGCTGCGTGCGTGGGACGCCTACTTCTGCGACGAGGGGCACGGCTCGCACCACAACGCGGTCTGGGACGGCTTCACGAACTTCCGGCACGGGCGGAACGTCATGCAGATGGACGGGCAGTGCGCGGCGGTCGCGGCGATACTGGAACTGCTCGTCCACGAAGTCGACGGCGAGCCCCGCTTCTTCCGGGGCTGCCCCGAATCGTGGAAGGACGTCTCGTTCGAGAACGTCGCGCTTTCCGACGGCCGCCGCGTGTCCGGCTGCCGCCGCGACGGCGTGGTCACGATTTTCCCGAAAAGGGACTGATTCTTGGCGACGGACGTCCAGATGCGCGGCGGCAATCGGCACGGCTGTGCGCGGCGCTGAACGCATGATTGCGCGTGATATGGTATAATGCGCGGCGATTTCGCACACGCGAGGGAAATTCCACATCATGAAGGCGAAGACTTTTATCGACCAGGTTGAGGTGCTCGTCCGCTCCGGCAAGGGCGGCGACGGGAAGACGTCCATGCGCCGCGAGGCGCTGGTCGCGTTCGGCGGGCCGGACGGCGGCGACGGCGGGCGCGGCGGCGACGTCGTCTTTGCGGCGTCCGAGCACGTCAACTCGCTCCTCTCCCTCTACTACGATCCGAAGTGCTACGCGCAGGACGGCGCGCCCGGGCAGGGCCAGAAGATGTTCGGCAAGCGCGGCAAGGATCTCGTCGTCCCCGTGCCGCTCGGCACCGAGGTCTACGACGCCGAGACGGGCGAGCTCGTCGCCGACATCACCGAGCCCGGCCAGCGCGTCATCGTCGCGAAGGGCGGCGCGGGCGGCTTCGGAAACGTCCACTTCAAGAGTTCCGTCAACCAGGCGCCGACCGAGCACACGCCCGGCGGCCCGTGCGAGGAGCGGCGGCTCAGGCTGGAGCTGAAGTCGATTGCGGACGCGGGGCTGCTCGGCTTCCCGAACGCGGGCAAGAGTTCGCTCCTCGCGGCGCTCTCGGCGGCGACGCCGAAGATCGCGTCCTATCCGTTCACGACGCTGAACCCGATCGTCGGCACGGTCGTCTACGACGACTACGCGAAGGTGCGCATGGCGGACGTGCCCGGCATCATCGAGGGCGCGGCGAAGGGCGTCGGCCTCGGCCTCGCGTTCCTGAAGCACCTGGAGCGCTCGAAGGTGCTCGTCTACGTGATCGACCTGGCGGGGACGGACAACCGCGAGCCGTGGACGGACTACGAAGTCCTCAAGAGGGAGATCGAGGAATATTCGGTCGAGCTTGCGGAGCGTCCGTTCCTCGTCGTCGCGAACAAGCTCGACACGGAGGCCGCCCAGGCGAACCTGCCGCGCTTCGTGCAGGAGACGGGCGTCGAGCCGATCGGCATCTCGTGCGCGACGCGCGAGGGGCTGGACGCCTTCAAGGACGCGCTGCGCGCGTGCGTCAACCCGAAGACGAAGTTCCACCACACGCACGCCGACGCGCCCGACCTCTCGGAGATGCCCGACACGACGGGCGACGAGATCCCGGCGGAGGCCCTGAAGTTCGCGACGTTCCTGAAGCTGGAGAAGCCGAAGGAGAAGTCGCATCCTTCACGCGGCAACATCCACTGATCAGACGAGAAAACAAAAGAAGACTTGAAGGGAATAGAGACATGGCCAACTACGGCAGAGAAGAAGTTTTGAAGTTCCACAAGGGCGGCAAGGTCGCGGTCACGCTGCCGAAGCCCCTCAAGACGAAGGACGACCTGTGCCTCGCCTACACGCCGGGCGTCGCGCAGGCGGTGAAGGAGATCGCCGCGCGCCCGGCGTCCGTCTACGACGTGACGGCGAAGCCGAACCTCGTCGCCGTCGTCTCGGACGGCACGGCGATCCTCGGCCTCGGCGACCTCGGCGCGACGGCGTCCATTCCCGTGATGGAGGGCAAGGCCGTCCTCTTCAAGAGCTTTGCCGACGTCGACGCCTGGCCCGTGCCGCTCGACGCCTGCCGCGTCGGCGGCGCGAACGCGGGCAAGACCGATCCGGAGCGTGTCATCGCCGCCGTGAAGGCGATTGCGCCGCAGTACGGCGGCATCAACCTGGAGGACATCGCCGCGCCCGCCTGCTTCGAGATCGAGGACCGGCTCGACGCCGAACTCGACATTCCCGTCTTTCACGACGACCAGTGGGGCACGGCGGTCATCGCGCTCGCGGGCGTCATGAACTTCGCGCAGCTCGCCGGCAAGGAGCTGAAGGGCCTGAAGGTCGTCGTCAACGGTGCGGGCGCGGCGGGAACGCGCATCGCCGACATGCTCAAGGCCGCTGGCGTCGTCGACCTCACGATGTTCGACATCCGGGGCGTCCTCGCGAAATCGCGCACCGACCTCTCGCGGCAGAACGCCGTCCACGCGCGCGACGTGCCGGAGGACCTGACGCGGCGTGCGGCGCTGACGGGGGCGGACGTCTTCATCGGCGTCTCGGCGGCGAACGTCCTCTCGGGCGACGACGTGCGGGCGATGGGCGACTTCCCGGCGATCTTCGCGATGGCGAATCCCGACCCGGAGATCACGCCGGAGGAGGTCGCGAAGGCCCTCACGGGGCGGAAGTACGTGATGGTCACGGGCCGCAGCGACTACCCGAACCAGATCAACAACGTCCTCGGCTTCCCGTACCTCTTCCGGGGCGCGCTCGACGTGCGCGCGACGACGATCAACACGGCGATGAAGGTCGCGGCGGCGCATGCGCTCGCGGCCCTTGCGCGCGAGCCGGTGCCGGACGACGTGAAGGCGCTCTATCCGAACGAGACGCTCGTCTTCGGCACGGACTACCTCATCCCGAAGCCGTTCGACCGCCGCCTGTTCGTCGAGGTCTCCTACGCCGTCGCCGAGGCGGCCGTGAAGTCGGGCGTCGCGCGGCTCGCCGTCGATCTCGCGGACTACCGCGCGCGGCTTGAACGTCGGAACGCCGAGAAGGCGTGAAACTCTTTTTTCTGTAACCAGTCAACAGCAAGGAACCTGTCATGAAGAAGTTTTTAAGTGCGAACGAGGCGGTCGCCCACGCGGCGGCACAGGCGGGGTGCGTGGTGGCGAGCGCCTATCCGGGCACGCCCTCGACCGAGATTCTGGAGAACATCGCGAAGTTCAAGGATACGATCGCGTGCGAGTGGGCGGTGAACGAGAAGGTCGCCGTCGAGACGGCTGTCGGTGCGTCGATGGCGGGCGCCCGCGCGCTGACGGCGATGAAGCACGTCGGCCTCAACGTCGCGATGGATCCGCTCATGACCTTCACCTACGTGGGGCCGCTCGGCGGCTTCGTGCTCGTCTCGGCGGACGATCCCGGCATGCACTCCTCGCAGAACGAGCAGGACAACCGCAACCTCGCGAAGTTCGCCCGCGCGCTCCTGCTGGAGCCGTCCGACTCGCAGGAGGCGTACGACATGACGTGCGCGGCGTTCGAGCTGTCGGAGAAATTCGGCGTGCCGGTCATCCTGCGCCTCACGACGCGCACGAGCCATTCGTCGTCGCTCGTCGAGCTCGGCGACTTCAGCCCGAAGCCGCATCCGCTCATCCCCTACGTGAAGGACATCCGCCGCAACATCCCCGTGCCGGCGTTCTCGCCGACCCAGCGCCTCAATGCGCAGAAGCGCACGGCGGCGATGGAGAAGGCGGCCTGCGCGTCGCCGTTCAACCGGGTCGTCAAGCCCGCGAAAGGCGTGAAGGTCTCGGCGGCGGCGAAGGGGCTCGGCATCGTCACAAGCGCGGTCGCCTACCAGTACGTGAAGGAAATCTTCCCCGACGTCCCGATCCTGAAGCTCGGCTGGACGAATCCGCTCCCCAAGGCGCTTGTCGCGAAGTTCGCGAAGACGGTCGAGCGTCTGCTCGTCGTCGAGGAGCTTGACCCGTTCCTCGAAGACCAGGTCAAGGCGATGGGCCTTCCGGTCGTCGCGCACAAGACCGAGCTCAACATGCTGGAGCTCAATGCCGACCGTCTCCAGAACCTGCGCCACGAGATTCTCGGCGATGTGCCGAAGGCGAAGGCGCGGAAGGTCGACGAGACGCTGCCGCGCCGTCCGCCCGTCCTCTGCGCGGGCTGCGGGCACCGCGGCGTCTTCTACGTCCTGCACAAGCTCGGCGCGACCGTGACGGGCGACATCGGCTGCTACACGCTCGGCGCGTTCCCGCCCCTCTCGGCGATGGACTCGACGATCTGCATGGGCGCGTCGATCGGCAACGCCGCCGGCATGAAGAAGGCGGGCGTGAAGGGCCGCATCTGCGCCGTCCTCGGCGACTCGACGTTCTTCCACTCCGGCATGACGGGCATCCTCTCCGCCCTCTACAACGGCACGCCGGTGACGACGGTCGTCCTCGACAACCGCATCACCGCGATGACGGGCCATCAGGACAACCCCGGCACGGGCAAGACGCTCGCGGGCGACCCCGCGCCGGTCACGGAGATCGCGGACATCGCGAAGGCCTGCGGCTACAAGAAGGTCGCGAAGGTCTCGGCGGACGATCTCGCGGCGCTGGAGACGGTTCTGAAGGACGCGATGGACGGCGACGAGCCGGCTCTCGTGATCGCCTACGCGCCGTGCCGCATCGCGGCGAAGCTGACGAAGGAGGGCCTCTGCGAGACGGACGCCGCGAAGTGCAAGGCGTGCGGCGCGTGCTTCAAGCTCGGCTGCCCGGCCATCACGCGCGGCGAGCAGGTCGCGCCCGGCCGCTTCAAGATGAAGATCGACGCCTCCCAGTGCGCGGGCTGCCGACACTGCACGCAGGTCTGCAAGTTCGGCGCGATCACGCGGGTGAGGTGAGAGGTTGCGGCTGTGGATGGGGTGTGCTACGCCGAGACATCGGAGGGCGTCGTCCTGAACGTGCGCGCCCAGCCGCGTTCCTCGCGGGCGGGGCTGGATGGCGTTCTCGGCGATGCGGTGAAGGTGCGTATCCGCGCGGCGCCTGTGGACGGCAAGGCCAACAGGGAACTCGTCGAGACGCTGGCGAACGCCTTTGGACTCCCGAAGGCGCGCGTCGTCTTCAAGGGCGGCGAGACGTCGAAGACGAAGCGCATTCTGCTCGTCGGTCTCACCGCCGCCGCCGTCGCGTCCGTGCTGGACGCGCGGACGTGAACGCCGCGCCGCCTGTCATTTATGGTATAATCTCCGCCCATGAAATTTCCGATTGAACTCAAACGTCCGCTCATCGTCTTCGACCTTGAGACCACGGGGCTCTTCCCGCGCAAGGATCGCATCCTCGAAATCGCCGCCGTCAAGATGAAGCCCGACGGCACGGAGGAGCGCCTTGAATTCCTCGTCAACCCAGAGATGCCGATTCCGCCCGAGACGACGGCCATCCACGGCGTGGACGACGCCATGGTGAAGGACTGTCCGACGTTCGCGGACCTGGCGGACGAGATCTACGCGTTCTTCGAGGGCTGCGACATCGCGGGCTTCAACTCCGACCGCTACGACATCCCGTGTCTGGAGTCGGAGTTCCTGCGGGTCGGCCGCAACCTTTCCGCCGCCATCGTCAACCGCATCGACGTGCAGCGCATCTACCACAAGATGGAGCCGCGCGACCTCTCGACGGCCGTGAAGTTCTACTGCAACCGCGCGCATGAGGGCGCGCACGGGGCGATGGCGGATGCCGTGGCGACGCGGGACGTGCTGGCTGCGCAGCTTGCGCGCGCCCAGACGGCGGCGGACGGCGACCGCTATGCCGAGCTGAAGGGCAAGGACATCGCGGCGATTGACAACTATCTCGTGCCGCACGATCCGCTCAACGCCGACCGTGCAGGGTTCTTCCGCTGGCGCGACGGCGTGCTCTACGTCAACTTCGGCAAGAAGAAGGGCGAGCCCCTGAAGCGCATCATGCTCAAGGAGCCGAGTTTCCTCCGCTGGATCGTGAAGGGCGACTTCGACACGGACGTGAAGGCCATCGCCGCCGATGCGCTCGAAGGGCGTCTGCCGCCGCCTCCGCCCGCCCAGTAGCTCGGCGGGACTGCCGCTCGACCGGCACCGTTGCCGAAAAGTCGTCCCGTTCGCGTGCGGGGCGACTTTTTTGCAGTCTGCGTGAACCTTTCGCGCAAACCCTGCATTTACGTCAATGAACAGCACGACGTTCGCGCAGTCGCATGGAAATCTGGTTGGAAATCAGAAAAGACGTGGAAAGCGGGGCAAAACGGCTCGTTTCCGAGTATGGAGACCGGCTTTTTGCCACCGCTCTCTTGTTGTGCCGTAACGACCACGACGCGGAAGACCTCGTGTTCCGCACGTTCGACCAGGCGATCCGCAAGATTTCGAAGTATCAGGACACGGGCGACTTCTTCAACTGGCTCTACACGATCCAGCTCAATTTCCGGCGGATGGACCTGCGGAAGCGCCGCGTCGAGATCGTGGCGGTCGGCGGTGCGCTCGACCTGCCGGAACGCCCGGACCCGCTGTTTTCCGAACTCGTCGAGGATGCGGGGCTGGAGGCGTTGCATACGGCGGTCGGCAGCGTGTCCGAGCCGTTGCGGTTCGTCGTGAAAAGAAGGTATTTCGAGGGTCAGCCCGTCGAGGAGATCGCCCGTGAGCTGGGCGTCCCGGAGGGCACCGTCAAGTCAAGGCTTCACAAGGCAAGGGAGGTACTGCATGGACTGCTGTCCAGAAATCACTGAAAAGCGGCTGCCGGCGGATTTCGCCGATCGGCTGATCGCGCGCATCCGTCTGCGCCGCCGGCGCGAACGCCGCGCGAAGGTCTTGGCGGCGATCGCCGTCCTGATTGTCGGCTCGATCGCCTGCGTCGGCTTTCTGGGGCCGGAGGAGGCGAAGCCCGTCGGGGAGGCGCAGCTCATCGCGGCGCATCCGGAGAAGCCGAAGGACCAGGTATCCGGCTGGATGCTGCTGGGCGTCTTTCGTGAGTGTTTCAAACGTGTGAAAACAAACAAAAAGAAAGAAGAAGAGTAACCTCTATGGCAGTATTAGGTCAAGGTGTTGTGCTGATGGTCGCGGGAATGGGGATTGTCTACCTGTTCCTCTGGGTGCTGATCGTCATTTCCGAGAAGGCGAGCCAATTCGTCTCGCGCTTCGATTACATTGTTCCCGACGAGGCGCCGAAGAAGGCGAAGCGCGCGGCGGCGGGCGGCGGAGGGCTGAAGCCCACCGCTCCGATAACGGCGGGCGGCTCGGTCGGGGCGGTCGCGACGGGTGCGGGCGAGAAGGTGATTGCCCCGGTGCCGGGCACGGTGCTGCGCATCACGGCGGCGAACGGGTCGCGCGTCGCGAAGGGCGATGAGCTGCTCGTCATGGACGTCATGAAGATGGAGACGCCGTTCTCCGCGCCGTGCGACGGAACGGTCACGATGCTCGTCGCCGCGACGGACAAGGTCGCGACAGGCGACACGCTCGCCATTGTTGGGTAAAGATATGAATCAACTCCGATGAGACCGAAGGCTTCACTAACGTTTCGGCTTCTCCAAAACAAAGCGGAGCGTTAGCGGAGCATCGGACGAATCGGAGTTTCTGAAAAGACAAGACAGGATGAAGACAATGAAGAAGATTTTGATGATGTTGGCTTTGGCGGGATGCGCGTGCGGCGCGCGGGCCGCCGAAGGCGAAAACTGGCTGACGACGGTCGGCAAGGTCTGGGATCTCGGTGCGGAGACGGGCATCGCCGGCTTCCTTGAACGCGCGGCGCCCGCGTACATCACGGGCGACTTCGCCGAGGCCGACCGGCCGGAGGTCCAGCCGTTCGCGGCGAACCGCAACGGCTACTACGACAAGGACATGACGTGGCACGGCGGCTACTTCGACGACGTGGGGAACTTCGTCGCGGGGCATCCGGTGCGGACGCTCTTCGGCATGCCCTACGGCCTCGGCCAGCTGATCATGATCCCGGTCTGCCTCATCCTCATGTACCTCGCGATCGTGAAGGGCTTCGAGCCGCTGCTGCTGCTGCCGATCGGCTTCGGCGGCCTCCTCGCGAACTGTCCGCTTTCGGGCATCACGGCCCCCGCGATGATGCATGACGGCGTCATCACCTTCCTCGCGAGCGGCATCCCGACGATGACTGGCGGCATTGTCGAGCCGGGCGGCTTCCTCCACTACTTCTTCAGGTTCGGCATTGACACGGGCGTCTTCCCGATCGTCATCTTCATGGGCGTCGGCGCGATGACGGACTTCGGGCCGCTCATCGCGAGCCCCAAGTCGGCGCTCCTCGGCGGCGCGGCGCAGTTCGGCATCTTCTTCGCGCTCTTCGGCGCGCTCGGCCTCACGGCACTTTTCCCGGATCTCGGCTTCGGCCTCAAGGAGGCGAGCTCCATCGGCATCATCGGCGGTGCGGACGGCCCGACGGCCATCTGGCTCACGTCGCGCCTCGCCCCGGACCTCCTCGGCGCGATCGCGGTCGCCGCGTATTCCTACATGGCACTCGTGCCGATCATCCAGCCGCCGATCATGAAGGCGCTGACGACGAAGGAGGAGCGCCTCATCAGGATGCCGCAGCTGCGCAACGTCACGAAGATCGAGAAGGTCGCCTTCCCGCTCGTCGTGCTGCTGCTCTGCGCGATTCTCCTGCCGTCGGCCGTGCCGCTCATCGGCGCGCTCATGCTCGGCAACCTCGCCCGCGAGGTCGGCGCGTCCGTCTCGCGCATTGCGGACACGATGTCGAACGCGCTCATCAACATCGTGACGATCATGCTCGGCCTCGCGGTCGGCTCGAAGCTCGCGTGCGAGAAGTTCCTGTCGGGCCAGACGCTCGCGATTCTCGCGCTCGGCCTCATCGCGTTCTGCGTCGGCACGGCGGGCGGCGTCGTCATGGCGAAGGTCATGAACCTCTTCTGCCGCAAGGAGAACCGCATCAATCCGCTCATCGGCTCGGCGGGCGTCTCGGCCGTGCCGATGGCCGCGCGCGTCTCGAACAAGGTCGCGCTCGCGGACGATCCGGCGAACTACGTCCTCATGCAGGCGATGGGCCCGAACGTCTCGGGCGTGATCGGCTCCGCCGTCGTCGCGGGCGTCCTCTACACCCTCTGCCTCTAAGGCCGGGGGTGTCGTGCGCCTCATTCGCATTCTAAAGGAAAGGTAATCGAAACATGACAGGTCGACTCATCGCAATCGTCGCACTCGCCATCGCCGCCGTGATTGGCATGGTCATCATGGGCAAGCTGGCGGACGGCAAGGACGCCGCACCCGAGAAGAAGGACTGAGCGTCGCATAGGCGGGCCGCGCGTTGAAGCGGCCGGGGCTTGTGGCGGCGGACGCAGGGATTTTTGCTATAATACGCAAACCTTGAACTACAAGTACCTCTATCAGGATCGTGCGAACGTCAGTCACGCGGGCGAGATTGCCGCGCGCGACCGGGCGGAGGCGTATGCGAAGCTGCGCAAGCAGGGCATACGCCCGTACCGCGTGATTGGCGACGACCCGTGGAATTGGCGTCCGTGGGCGATCTCGGCGGGGTACGTCATCCTGTCCGTGGCCCTGGTCGTTCTTGGGGTCATCTCCCTCTCACAGGCCCGGCAGCTCCGCGAGCTGCAGATGGCCGACATCGAAGAAAGCGAATACTGAAAATGAAAATCGACACGCTGTGCGTCCAGGGCGGCTGGCAGCCGAAATGCGGCGAGGCCCGCCAGGTTCCGATCTGCCAGACGACGACCTTCCGCTACGACACGTCCGAGCACATGGCCGACCTCTTCGACCTGAAGGCGTCCGGCTACTTCTACACGCGCCTCGCGAACCCGACGAACGACGCGGTGGCGAAGAAGATCGCCGCGCTCGAAGGTGGCGTCGCGGCGATCCTGACGAGTTCCGGCCAGGCGGCGAACTTCTTCGCCGTCCGCAACATCTGCCAGGCGGGCGATCACGTCGTCGCGTCCGCCCAGATCTACGGCGGCACGTTCAACCTCTTCAACGTCTCCCTGCGCCAGATGGGCGTCGACTACACGTTCGTCGACCCGGATGCGGACGCGAAGACGATCCAGAAGGCGTTCCGCCCGAACACGAAGTGCGTCTTCGGCGAGACGGTCTCGAACCCGTCGGGGGCGATTCTCGACATCGCGAAGTTCGCGAAGATCGCGCACAAGAACGGCGTGCCGCTCATCGTCGACAACACATTCCCGACGCCGATCCTCTGCCGTCCGTTCGCGTTCGGCTGCGACATCGTCACGCACGCGACGACGAAGTACATGGACGGCCACTCCGCGCAGGTCGGCGGCTGCGTCGTCGACTCGGGCAACTTCGACTGGGCGGCGCATGCGGACAAGTTCCCCGGCCTCGTCGAGCCGGACGCCTCGTACCACGGCCTCAGCTACACGAAGGCGTTCGGCAAGCTCGCCTACATCACGAAGTGCACGGCGCACCTGATGCGCGACTACGGCGCAATCCCCTCGCCGTTCAACGCCTTCCTCGTGAACCTTGGGCTGGAGTCCCTGCACGTGCGCATCCGCCGGCACGCGGAAAGCGCGCTGAAGGTCGCGACGTGGCTCAAGTCGCAGAAGAAGGTTGCGTGGGTCAGTTTCGCAGGGCTGAAGGACTCGAAGTACCACAGGCTCCTCAAGAGGCAGTTCGACGGCCCGGCGCCGTGCGGCGTGCTGACGTTCGGCGTCCGGGGCGGGCGCGCGGCGGCCGTGAAGTTCATGGACGCGCTGAAGGTGATTGGCATCGTCACGCACGTCGCCGACGCCTGGAGCTGCGTGCTCCACCCGGCGTCGCACACGCACCGCCAGCTTTCCGACGAGCAGCTCAAGGCCGCCGGCATTCCGCCGGACCTCATCCGACTCTCGGTCGGGCTGGAGGATCCCGACGACCTCATCGCCGACCTCGACCAGGCGCTGCGGAAAATCAAGTGAATGTGGCCGAGAGCAGGAACCTGACTGATTGGAGGATGCGAAAACCATGAACCTGATTGAAACGATTCGGAACAAGGCGCGGGCGAACGTGAAGACGATCGTCCTGCCGGAAGGCGACGAGCCGCGCACGGTCGCGGCGGCCGTGTGCATTGTCAAGGAAGGACTGGCGAAGCCGATCCTGCTCGGCGATCCCGCGAAGATTCGCGCGGTCGCGGCGGAAAAGGGCGTCGACCTCGCGGGCGTCGCGCTCGTCGATCCGGCGACGGACGCGCGGGCGGCCACCTACGCGCAGACGCTGTTCGAGCTGCGCAAGGCGAAGGGCGTGACGCCGGAGAAGGCGGCGGCGCTCGTCACCGACCCGATGTACTTCGGCATCATGATGGTCAAGACGGGCGATGCGGACGGCCTCGTGTCGGGCGCCGTCCACTCGACGGGCGACATGCTGCGGCCCGCGCTGCAGATCATCAAGACGAAGCCGGGCATGAAGCTCGTCTCGTCCAGCTTCCTGATGGAGTGCCCGAACCGGGAGCTCGGCGAAGACGGCCTCCTCGTTTATGCGGACTGCGTCGTGAACCCGTGCCCGAACGCCGAGGAGCTGGCGAACATCGCCGTCGCGGCGGCGGAGACGGCGCGGACGCTCTGCGGCATCGCCGAGCCGCGCGTCGCGCTCCTCTCGTTCTCGACGAAGGGCAGCGCACAGCACGCGCTCGTCGACAAGGTGCGCGCGGCGACGGCGCTTGCGCACACGCTCGCGCCCGACCTGCTGCTCGACGGCGAGCTCCAGCTCGACGCGGCGCTCGTCCCGGAAGTCGCGGCGCTGAAGGCGAAGGGCAGCCCCGTCGGCGGACGCGCCAACGTGCTCGTCTTCCCCGACCTTCAGGCCGGCAACATCGGCTACAAGCTCACGCAGCGCATCGGCGGCGCGAACTGCTTCGCCGTCCTGCAGGGGCTCGCCAAGCCGTGCAACGACCTCTCGCGCGGCTGCTCGGCGGACGACATCGTCAACACCGTCGCGATGACCGCCGTACAGGCGGGCTGAAATTTTGATATAATACGCGCAATATTTAACCAACCACCAAGGAGACACACAATGGTCTACTCGACAGAAGTCGAACATCAGTGCCCGCTCATGAAGGGGTGCAACCACGGTCCCGCGCCGATTCCCGAAGAGGGAAAATGGGTGCAGGCCAAGCAGATCAAGGACATCAGCGGCTACACGCACGGCGTCGGCTGGTGCGCGCCGCAGCAGGGCGCCTGCAAGCTTTCGCTGAACGTCAAGAACGGCGTGATCGAGGAGGCGCTCGTCGAGACGATCGGCTGCTCGGGCATGACCCACTCCGCCGCGATGGCGTCCGAGATCCTCGTCGGCAAGACGATCCTTGAGGCGCTCAACACCGACCTCGTCTGCGACGCGATCAACACGGCGATGCGCGAGCTCTTCCTCCAGATTGTCTACGGGCGCACGCAGAGCGCGTTCTCCGACGGCGGCCTCGTCATCGGCGCGGGCCTCGAAGACCTCGGCAAGGGGCTCCGCTCGATGGTCGGCACGATGTACGCGACGAAGGCGAAAGGCCCCCGCTACCTCGAGATGACCGAGGGCTACTGCACGCAGATGGCGCTCAACAAGGACGGCGAGGTGATCGGCTACGAGTTCGTCTCGCTCGGCAAGATGACCGACTTCATCAAGAAGGGCCTCACCCCGAACGAGGCGTGGGAGAAGGCGAAGGGACACTACGGCCAGTTCGAGGGCGCGGCGAAGTACATCGACCCGCGGAAAGAGTAATCGCGAAAGGAGACTTTGAAAATGGCATGCAACAAGAAGTGCGCGAAGCCGGCCGCTAAGGCCGCCGCCAAGAAGACCGACGAGAAGCTGTTCGAGGGCTACGAGCGCCGCGAGGCGAAGATTCTCGCCGCGCTGAAGCCCTACGGCATCAAGTCGATCGAGGAATGCGCCGACATCTGCAAGAAGGCGGGCTTCGACCCGTACAAGATCGTCGAGGAAACGCAGCCGATCTGCTTCGAGAACGCGAAGTGGGCCTACACGGTCGGCGCGGCGATGGCGATCAAGAAGGGCTGCGCGAAGGCGAAGGACGCGGCGGCGGAGATCGGCGTCGGCCTTCAGGCGTTCTGCATCCCCGGCTCAGTCGCGGAGAACCGCAAGGTCGGCCTCGGCCACGGCAACCTCGGCGCGATGCTGCTCGACGACGCGACGGAGTGCTTCGCGTTCCTCGCGGGCCACGAGTCGTTCGCGGCGGCGGAGGGCGCGATCAAGATCGCCCTCAACGCGAACAAGGTGCGCAAGACGAACCTGCGCGTCATCCTCAACGGCCTCGGCAAGGACGCGGCGTACATCATCTCGCGCATCAACGGCTTCACCTACGTGAAGACGACCTTCGACAACAAGAAGGAGAAGCTGCGCGTCGTCGAGGAGAAGGCGTTCTCGAAGGGGCCGCGCGCGGCCGTCAAGTGCTATGGCGCGGACAACGTCCCCGAGGGCGTCGCGATCATGCAGGCCGAGAACGTCGGCGTGTCGATCACGGGCAACTCCACGAACCCGACGCGCTTCCAGCATCCGGTCGCCGGCACCTACAAGAAGTGGTGCTGGGAGAACGGGCGCAAGTACTTCTCCGTCGCCTCGGGCGGCGGCACGGGCCGCACCCTTCACCCGGACAACATGGCGGCGGGCCCGTCCAGCTACGGCATGACGGACACGATGGGCCGCATGCACTCCGATGCGCAGTTCGCGGGCAGCTCGTCCGTCCCGGCGCACGTCGAGATGATGGGCCTCATCGGCATGGGCAACAACCCGATGGTCGGCGCGACCGTCGCGGTGGCGGTGGCCGTCGAGGAGAGCTTCAAGAAGTAAGCTCCCGCATGAACGCGGGGCTTTCCGCAAGGAAGCCAACGAGCCCCTTCGCACGTGCGAGGGGGCTCGTTCATGTCTGGCGCCGTGTGCGTCACCAAAGGGAACTGCGGATTTGCTATACTATCCGTCCATGAAGAGATGGCAGAGGGCGAAACGTCGGGCTTTCACGCTCATCGAGCTGCTGGTGATTGTCGCGATCATCTGCGCGATGGCCGGCGTCGGCGTCGTCAGCGTGCGGGCCGGGCAGGGTGCCGCGCGCGTCAAGGGCGCGACGCGCGACATCTTCGCGGCGATTCGCCATGCGCGCTCGCAGGCCCTCGTCTCGCAGAAGCCCGTCATCATCACCTACTCGACGGACGAGGTTGACGGCGAGGTGCAGGCGAAGATCGAGGTGACGTCCGCCAAGCTGTTCACGGAAGGCGTCGACCGTGCCAAGATTCGGACGCTGACAGGCGAACCCCTCGCGCCGCTGAAGGCGGAGGTTGCGCCCGTCGGAAAGACAGGCGCGCGCGACGGACGGACGGCGGCTGATGCGAAGCCGGAGGAGGACACGGGCGGCTCGCTCGTCGAGGACGTCCTGTTCGCGCCGATCAAGAAAGACGTCGTGAAGGGCATGCGCCTGAAGGTCGTCGTGGGCGAAGACGACGCCGGCGTGGCGAGTGACGGACGCAAGCCGCGCCTCTCGGTCTTCTCGAACGTCGACTACCTGCTCGGCAAGTTCAAGGACGCCCGCCGTGCCGACACAAAGCCCGCCGACGGGGTGGACGACACGAAGGACGACGCGCAGAAGAAGGGCGCGAAAGCTGCCGAGCGACAGGAGCCCGTCTCCGTCGTCTGGGAGACGAACGGCCGCGTCGATCCGCATCAGGTCTGGGTCTACGCCGATGGGCAGACGCCCGAAAGCGGCCTTTCCATCCGCATCGACCGCTTTGGCGCGGCAAAGGTTCTCTCAGGCGACGGACGGGAGGACGACTGATGAAGGCCGGCTTCACGCTCCTCGAAGTCCTGCTTGCGGCGATCCTCCTCGGATTCGGCCTGACGGGCATTCTCATGTCGATGTCGCAGTCGCAGAAGATGATGCTCTCGCAGACCGAGCTCGAGACGGCGCAGGAGGTGATGGATCTTGGCGAAATGGCGTATCCGCTCGAAGAGGTGACGGACGAGGACGACCTCGACATCCGTGAGACGCGCGCGACTGAGCTGTGGGATCTCGTGTCGGACGAGCGCCTGACGCGCGAGCAGCAGGACAAGTTCCACGGCTTCACGTGGGAGCGCGAGAACCTTGACCGGAATCCGTCGGAGGATGACGCGAAGCGCATGAACAACCTCTACCGCGTCCGCGTCACCGTCACGTGGGGGCAGCGCGGGCAGGGGCGCGGCAAGAAGGAGCAGGAGAGCTACGTCACGCTCTGGCGCAAGCCGGAGTGAGCGGTGGCTCGTCGGTGCCGACGTGTGCGCAAATGAGCCTGTCGATTTGCGCAAATTGATTGCAAATTTTCTGCGTAAACGAGAAGTGCCTCAGGCGGGAAATTTGCTATACTATGCGTCGCTGGCAAAAATAGGAACATTGACGATGCACAAGATGACGGAGAGAGCCGGACGGATGCCGTCCGCCGCAGACACGGCGGCGGCCCGGACTTTTACCCCCCCCCCCCCCCCGGTTTAGGCTGATCGGGACTCTCTGCCTGTGCGCGGCGGCCGTGTGCTCGCCTGCGGCACGGGCGGCAGATGCGCCGCGCGCATTTCCCCCGACGGAGGGCTTTGCCCTTGGCGTCAACTACTGGGCCAGTCACGCGGGGATGCACATGTGGCGCGACTGGAATGCCGCGCAGGTCGAGCGCGACCTTGACCGCCTCGCGGCGCAGGGGCTGTCGGTCTTGCGCGTCTTTCCGCTTTGGCCCGACTTCCAGCCGCTGACGGCGGCTTACCGCGCGCGCGGCGTGTTCCGCTGCTGGACGCAGAACGACGGCCCGCTGAAGAACGACGCGGCCGTGGACGACGAGATGGTGGATCGCTTCCGCTTCCTCTGCCGCGCGGCGGAGCAACGGGGGCTGGGGCTTGTCGTGGGCCTTGTCACGGGCTGGATGAGCGGGCGCATGTTCGCGCCGCCCGCGCTGGAGACGAAGAACGCGCTGACGGACGCCGAGTCGATCCAGTGGCAGACGCGGTACGTGCGCTACCTGGTGGAGGCCCTGAAGGACGAGCGGGCCATCGTCGTCTGGGATCTCGGCAACGAGTGCAACGCGATGGGGACGGCGACGCGCGCGGAGTTCCGGAACTGGATGCACGCCATCTCGTCCGCGATTCGTCTCGCCGATCCGTCGCGCGCCGTCGTGAGCGGCATGCACAGCGTTTCGTCCAAGGCCGACAGCATGACGAACGTGCGCGACCAGGGCGAGCTGATGGACATCCTCACGACGCACCCCTATCCGCTCTGGACGCCGGGGTGCAACACGGAGCCGTTCGACACCCTGCGCAACGGCTGCCACGCGGCGTGCGAGACGACCTACTACGCGGATCTCGCGGGGCGGCCGGCGTTCGTCGAGGAGGCGGGCTCGATGGGCCCCGGCGTCGTCTCGGAAGCCCGCGCCGCCGCGTCCATGCGCGTCGCGCTCTTCAGCTGCTGGGCCGCCGGAATCAAGTCGTATGTCTGGTGGTGCGCTTTTGACCAGAACAGGCTGACGTTTGCGCCGTATGACTGGGCGGCGATCGAGCGCGAGCTCGGGATCTTCAGGGCGGACGGGACGCCCAAGCCGCAGGCGCTTGAGATGAAGCGGTTTCGCGCGTTTCTCGATGCGCTGCCGTTCACGTCGCTGCCGCCGCGTCAGGTCGATGCCACGGTCATCGTCTCGGAGCAGGAGGACGCCTGGACGACTTCGCTTGGGGCGTGGCTGCTGTCCCGGCAGGCCGGGTTCGACATCCGCTACGCGCTCGCCGAGAACCCGCTGCCGGACGCCGCGTTCTACATCCTGCCTTCGGGCAAGACGTACGATGCGTATCTTGGCCGCACGTGGAACGACTTGCGCGCGAAGGTGAAGGCGGGCGCGACGGCGCTCCTGACGCTAGGCGACGGCACGGTCCTGTCCGATCTCGTCGACGTCGCGGGCGTTGAGGTCGAGAACCACTGGCGGACGCGCGAAACGCTTGAAGTCGACTGCGGAGCGGAGTCGTTCGCCTTCGCCGAGCCCTTTGCGCGTCGACTGACGCCACAGGGGGCGACCGTTCTCCTGCGCACGCGGGAGGGCCGCCCGTTCATGACGGAACACGCCTACGGGAAGGGGCGTATGCTGTTCGTGAACGGTGCGATTGAGCGCAACGCACCGTTGGCGGCGTGGCCCGTCTACCGGCTCGCGGCGGAACGCGCGGGCGTGCGGCGTCGCGTCACGCGCACCGATCCGCGCCTTGGGCTGACGGAGCATCCGACGGCGGACGGGCGGCTCTATGCGGTCGCGGTCAACACGGCGCCGGAGGCCGTCGCCATGCCGCTGAAGGTCGATGGCGAGGTCGTCCGCACATGGAATGGTGCCTATGCGGACGGCGTGCTTTCGCTGGGGCCGAACGAGGGGTGCGTCCTCGAAATCCGAACGCTTTGACCTGAAAAGGCTAAACCCAAAACAGAAAAGGAGATGACATGAAAATGAAAACATTCGTCTGGACGCTTGGCGCGGCGGTGGCCGCACAGGCCCTGTACGCCGCGACCTGCATCACGTCGGGTGACGTGGAGGCGGTCGCGAAGGCCGGCTCGGCGTCCGCGCCGTCCGCCGCCATTACGCTGACGGCGGGGACGCTCGCGGCGGCCTCGTCCGCCACGCCGCTGGACGCGCGCGACCGGACGTCGAACGTGTCGGTTGCGACGGCCTTCGACTTTACGCCGGGTGGCTGCGCCCTGATCATTCGATAAGAGGGCACAATTCACGGAATACGCAAACTTGGAAAGGGCGGGCATGGGGCTCGTCTGACATCAAGCAAACACACAACAAAACCACAGGAGAAAAGCCATGAAGAAACTGATGACGATGCTGGCCGCAAGCGCGGCCGTTTCCGCCGCGACGGCGGATCTGGTGCCCGAGGTCACGGGCGTGACGATGGATCAGAAGCCTCAGAGCCGACGGGTGACGATCGGCTATACCCTCGCGAACGCACCGGCCATTGTGACGCTCGACATCCAGACGAACAAGACGGGTGCGGCGACGGCGGACGAGGCCGACTGGGTCTCGATTGGCGGCGAGAACATCCGCTTTGCGACGGGCGACGTCTGGAAGAAGGTGGAAGCCGGCGACCGCACGATTGTCTGGCGCGCCGACCAGTCGTGGCGCGGACACAAGGTCGATGCCGCGCGCGCCGTCATGACGGCGTGGTCGCTCGACAATCCGCCGGACTACATGGTCGTGAACCTCGCGGATTCGGCGACGGCGAACACCGAGACGTACTATCCGGCGGAAGGGTGCCTGCCGGGCGGTCTGCTGACGAACCCCGACTACCGCACGACAAAGCTCGTCCTGCGCAAGATCCCCGCCAAGGGCGTGACGTGGACGATGGGCAGCGCGGAGAGCGAGCTTGGGCGTGACGGTGGAAGCGAAGCCCCGCATGACGTCACGTTGGACGCGAACTATTACATCGGCGTCTTCCCCGTCACGCAAGCGCAGTATCTGCGATTCCAGACGAAGAAGTTTGACTTCGCGGTCGAGGGGACGATGCGTCCGGCGGGCAATGTCAAGTACTCCGAGATCGACACGGCATTCTTGCCGGCGCTTCGGACGAAGACGGGCCTTTCATTCGCCCTGCCGTCGGAGTCGCAGTGGGAGTTCGCCTGCCGTGCGGGCAACGGTTCGGGCTATTGGGGTGACGGATCGCCCATCTTGACGACGAGCGAAGACGCCAACTTGGCCAAGCTGGGGCGCGTCGTTTACAACGGCGGGCAGGTAAAGGGCGACGATGGCAACTACACCTACCCAAGCAGCACGGTTGGCCCGGAGAATGGCCCGGCCATCGTGGGTTCGTACGCGCCGAACGCCTGGGGCCTTTACGACATGCACGGCAACGTGTGGGAATGGTGCCGCGACCTGTACAAGGCCGACATCTCGTCGCTCAACGGCGCCGTGAACGAAGACGAGGGAACGTTGCGCGTTCGCCGTGGCGGCAGCTTCAACTCCGCAGCTTCGCCTTGTCGCGCGGCTTATCGCGGCTCGCGCGCCCCGGAAAATGACAGCGCGGACACTGGCTTCCGTCTGGCGTTGCCGATTGCGGCGGAATAAGCTATAATGAACGCAGCAACAGAAAGGAACATCTAACGTGATGCGATTTGCGACCTCGGTCTTCGCCCTCGCGCTCGCGGCTTCGGCCTCGGGCGCGGCGGTGCCGGCAACCAGCCCCTACGGCGCGTGCGCGCACCTGACGCGGGACGAGCCGACGGCCCCCACCTGCGACCTGATTCGCCAGATGGGCGCGGGCTGGGTGCGCTGCGACTTCGACGGGCGCGTGGTCGAGCGGCAGCCGGGCGTCTGGGACTTCGCCCGCTACGACGTGATCGTGGCCGCCTGCGAGGCGGCGGGGCTGCAGCTGCTGCCGATCCTCTACGAGCCGCCGAAATGGTCGTATCCCGCCTACGAGCACCTGGACGCTTGGGGCGATTACGTGCAGCGCGTGGTCGCGCATTACGGACAGCGTCTGCCGGTTTTGGAAATCTGGAACGAGCCGAACATCAATCCGTTCTGGAAGAATCCGAACCCGACGAACTACCTCGCCGTCTTGCGCCGCGCCTATGAGGTCGTCAAGGCGCACGACCCGTCGTTGCGCGTCGCGCTCGGCGGCATGGCGGGCGTGCCGCTCGACTTCATCGAGGAGATTTACCGCTTGGGCGGCGCACGGCATTTCGACATCATGAACGTGCATCCCTACACGAACCTGCGCGAGCCCGAAAGCCGCGCGGACGCCTGGCTGGAACAGCTGCACGCGCTGATGGCGAAATACGGTGACGCCGACAAGCCCCTTTGGATTACGGAAATGGGGTGGCCGACGCACCGGATTCATGTCAATGACGCGGAAATCCTCAGAGCCGGACTGCGCGTAGCCGATCCGTCCAAGACGGCGTGGCGCGCGGTCTATGTGCCGGCTGAGCCGGATGGGCTGGACGGTGCCGTCAGGGCTGTGCGCGAAGCCTTGCCGGCGGGTTCGACGGTAGAGGCGTGCCGTGCGCCGAAACTGGCCGAACGCCTTGCGCACGGCGATGTGGACGCGGTCATCCATCCGTTCACCGAAGACTATCCCTCCGACAGCCTTGATGCGGTGGAGGCGTTCGTCAAGACGGGCGGCGTGTTCGTGGACTTCGGCGGTATGCCGATGTTCAACGCCTATCGGACAGACGCAAACGGCCGGGCCTGTCCCGATCCGAAGGCCGACAGCGCGCGCGACCGGGCGCGTCTGCGCATTCAGGAGGTGGCGTGGTGGATGGACGCGCGGTATCCGGCGGGCGCGACGGTGCGTCCGACGGACGCGATGGACGGGTTCTGTCCGACCGGCCAGACGTACGCGGCGTCGCGCTTCCTGACGCCGGCGCGGCTGCGGCCGGGCGATGCCTTTGTTCCGCTTCTGGCCGCGCAGACAAACGGCGTTGGCCTCGTGGCGGCCGCCGTCTACAAGTTCAACAGCGACTACAGGGGCGCCGTCGTCGTCAATGCGCGCGTGGAGTGGGCTTCGGGCGCCTCGGACGAAGCGCGTCAGGCGCGCATGCTGGCGCGTTCGCTGGGCCTCTTCTTCGCGGAGGGCGTCGAGAAGGTCTTCTGGTACGAGTTCACGTCGAAGGAAGAGGATGCGCACGGCGTGCATTCCCACTACGGCATTGTCCACGACAGCTTTGCGCCCAAGCCGGCCTATGGCGCGTACAAGACCTTTATCGACCGCCGGCCCGTCGGCTCGGTGCAGAGGTCTGATCGCTGGAAGAGCGCGGGCGGACGCGCCTACTTCCCGCAGTGGACGCGTCCCGACGGGCAGGACGCGGGGATGATCTGGACGGTCGGCCCGACGGGCGAGAAGGGACTCGCGTTCACGACAGACCGCGTGGCGTTCCATGACGTGACGGGCCTGCGGCTTTTCCCGAAGCGCGACGGGACGCGCTACCTCGTGCCGGTGACCGATTCGCCGGTCTACTTCACGGGCGGCGCGTTGCTGGACAAATGAACACTTTCTGAAGGGCGAAACTAATGAAAGCAGTGATCTCGATTCTGGCGGGCGCGCTCGCGGCGGCGTCCGCGTGCGCGGAGGCGACGGTGCGCACGGTGTCGTCGGCGGACGGGAAGGAGCCGGCGGAGTATGTGCCGGCGATGCTCTCGAACGGACGGCTCAATGTGTTTGTGGACTATGGCCTGTCCGTCGCGCCGACGACGGAGGCGACGCGGCGGAAGCATTTCCAGCCCGGCATCTGGTGGGAAGGCCGGCGCTTGGGGGACAACCCCGGCCGCGCGACGCGTTTTGGCTGGGAACTCCTGCCGCAGGGCGCGTTCCGCACCGTGCTGTCCGTGGACGGCGCGGAACGGACGGCGCCCGCGCGCTGGACGCAGACGCTCGATCTGCGCCGCGCCGTGACGGCCACTGAAAGCGCGTATGCGGACGGCGTGACGCTTTCCGGCGAGGCGTTCGTGGCGAAGACGCGCAACGTCATCGCCGTGCGGCAGACCGTGACGAACGGGTCGGACGCCGTGCGCACGGTCGCGCTCGGACTCGTCTACACGACGCCCGACCATCCGCGCATCTGCGGAAACTGGCGCGCTGACGCGGACGGCGCGACGTGGGCTGCGACGTGCTACGGGCGTTTCGTCACGCGCGAGACGATTGCGTTGCGCGCGGCGGATGCGGGCGGCACGCCAGAGATTGGAGCGGACGGGTTCGACGGTTCGGTGCGCCGCACGTTCGCGCTACGCCCCGGCGAACGGCGCACGGTCGCGTGGTTCGTGGCATACGACGACGACCTCGAAGACCACCTGCCCGCCATCACGTCCGCGCCGAAGCCGGTCGCGCCGCTGACGACCTATGCCGCGCTGCGCGACGAGCACGTGGCGGACTGGGCGGCGTTTGCGGCGGAGAGCGAGGTTCGCGTGCCGGACGCGCGCATCCAGTCCCTCTTCGCGATGGCGCGCTATCACCTGCGTTGCGTGGCGACCGAATGGTCGATTCCCGTCGGCGTCATCCAGAGCCATTGGGCGGGACGCATTTTCGCGTTCGACGAGATGTATGCCGCGCAGGGACTGGCGGCCGCCGGGCACCTCTCGACGGCACGCGTCGCGGCCGACTTCCGGGCGGCGACGCTGACGAACGCGGCGATTCGCTGCAATCTGGATCAGGGCCGGCCGTTCGGCAAGAGCGGCGCGCGCTGGGTGTGGGAGGCGGCGGAAGGCAACGACATCGAATGCTCGCCGCTGGGGTTCTGGATGGATCACGTCTTTCAGCAGGCGGCCGTGGCGCAGACGATGTGGACATACTTCCGCTACACGGGTGACCGTGACTACCTCGCGCAGAAGGGATATGACGTCATCCGCGAATGTGCGCTCTTCTTCCGGCGGCTGCAAGTCATCGACCTGCCGGACGGAACGTCTTTCGTGACGAAGTGCACGGATCTCGAACGGATGGGGCCGGGGCACGAGCGTGCGTTCATGACGACCTGCGGTGCGATCACGACCTTGCGCGCGGCGGCGGACGCGGCGGATATCCTGGGGCGCGACGCCGATCTCGCGGCGGATTTCCGCGCCTGTGCGGATCGGCTGGTTCCCAGCCTGCCCGAACGCGACGGACGCTACATCGCCTATCCGGGCTGCACGGAGGAGTCGATGGGGACGCTGGCGGGGTTCTATCCCTTCCACACGTTCGACCGCGCGAACGCGAAGCAGGTCGCGGCGGTGGCGCACTTCCTTGCGAACGGGCAGACTTTCGGCAACATGTACGAGACGGGCAAGCGCATCTGCCCGTGGTACGCGGCGACGATGGCGATGGCGTCTCTCCGCGCGGGCAACGCCGACTTCCCGCCTGTCCGCTGGCTGCAGGAGGCGGCGCGCAGCGGCGGCGTCTGGGGCGAGTACTGGGAAATCAACGAGCCGGGCGCGGTGCAGTACCGTCCGTGGTTCATGACGGCGGCCGGCAACGTGCTCTATGCGATCTGCCAGCTGCTCGTGGCGGACATGGAAGGCGGCGTCCATCTCGCGGCGGGCGTGCCAGACGACTGGCGCGACTATTCCTTCCGCTTGCCGGCACCCAGCGGCTGGACGGTCGAGATGCAGGTCAAGGACGGAAAGGTGGCGCGCTTCGACGCGCACCCGCGCCGGGAGGGTCTGCCGCGTCCAAAGTTCTTCTTTCGGGGGAACGCGCTGTGACGCGGCTTCTGCTGGCAGGGTCTGTGGCGGCAATTGGGTTCGTTTCGGTTTCGGCGGTCGAGCCGCCGCGCGACTGTCGCCCGGAGACGTGGTTTCACCTGATTGGCGGAAACGTCTCAATGGAGGGGCTGACAGCCGACCTGGAGGCGATCAAGTCGGCCGGAATCGGCGGCGTTCACCTGTTCCACGGGCAGATGGGCGAGAGCCGGACGTGGCCGGGGGTGACGAACCCGATTCCCTGCCTGAGCGTGGACTGGGACGCGATGGTCGCCCACGCGGCGGCGGAATGCCGTCGGCTGAGCCTTTCGTTCAAGATGCAGAACTGCCCCGGCTGGTCGATGAGCGGCGGGCCGTGGATTCGTCCTGAGAACGCCATGCGGAACTTGTGCCTCTCACGGACGGACATGCGGCGCGGCTCGCCCGTGCGACTGCCGCCGCCGGCGGAGGCGTCGGATCATCCGGCGCGCGACTACCGCGACCTCTTCGTGCTGGCGTTCCCGACGCCGAAGGGCGACGCGGCCGGCTGGCTGACGCCGGCTGACGTCTTCGCGCCGTCTCAGCAGGTGCGCCTCTTCGCCTTTGACGAACCCGTGACAGTGCGGACGCTGGAGATCCCCTCGACGTCCGAGCTGAACCACGACCGCACCTACGACCCCGAGACGACGGTTGTCTTCGAGGCCGAGACGGCGCCGGGCGTCTGGCGGACAGTCGTGTGCGAAGCCCTGCCGCCCGGAAACTGGCAGGACAACCGAACGGGCGGCATGCGCCAGACGCTCGCGTGTGACGAGGCGACGGCGCGCCGCTGGCGGCTGACGCTCCGGTCGAAAGATCCCGTCCGCCTCTGCGACGTGCGCCTTTCCTCTGCCGCACGGATGGAACACTGGGAGGGGCTTGCGGGCTGGACGGTTCGCGGACTCGTTGACCGCGCCGCGCCGAAGCAGGATCCGAAATGCTGGATAGCCCCGGAGGCGATCGTCGACTTGACCGGGCGGATGCGTCCGGACGGCTCGCTGGACTGGATGCCGCCCGACGAGGAGACGTGGACCGTCCTGCGTCTCGGACACGTCAATGGGCTTTACCGGAACGGCCCCGCGCCGCAGGAGGCGACGGGCTGGGAATGCTCCAAGCTCTCCCCGCGCGGAATCGAGACGAACTACGCCGCCTACATCGGGCGGCTGGCGAAAGGGCCCTTGAAGGGGCAGCTCGACGGCGTGGTCGTGGACAGCTGGGAATGCTACCGCGACAACTGGACGGACGGGTTGGACGCGATTTTCGCGCAACGGTGCGGCTACTCCCCCGTCCGCCGGCTGCCGACCGTCTTCGGCTGGGTCGTCGGTTCGCCGCGCGAGACGGCGGACTTCCTCCGCGACTGGCGGGGGCTGCTCGGCAATCTGATCGAGGAAAACTACTACGGGCGCCTGACGGAACTGGCGCACGCGGACGGGCTGACGGTTCAGTACGAGACGGCGTTCGGCGACGCGCTTGCGGGAGACCTGCTCGCCTACTGGAAGCACTCGGACGTCCCGATGTGCGAGTTTTGGCGTCCGACCACGCCGACGGGCGTCGGCAGCGCCGACTTCAAGCCCGTTCTGCCATGCGTCTCCGCTGCGCACGTCTACGGCAAGCGTCGCGTCGCCGCCGAGGCCCTCACGAATTGCGCACTTGACTGGAACGAGGCCCTGCGCGACTTCAAGCCCGTGCTCGACCGCCATTTCGCGAAGGGCGTGACGTTCCCCGTCTTCCACACCTACACGCACAATCCGCAAGTCGGTTTCAGGAAGCCCGGCACGAGCTTCGGCTACTTCATCGGCACGCCATTCCTGCGCGGGCAGACATGGTGGGACTTCATGCCGCTCTTCACTGACTACTGTGCGCGCTGCACGAAGTTCCTCGAGTCTGGGAAGCCGGTTGTGGACGTCCTGCGCGTCCTCGGCGACGGCCTTGGTCACAAGCCAAGCGAGAAGGCACCGCATTTCGGCAACCGCTTCAAGGAAGACTACGTCAACCGCGACGCCCTCCTGAACCGTCTCTCTGCGAAGGGCGGTCGCCTCGTCCTGCCGGACGGAATGTTCTATTCGGTGCTGTGGATTCCCGAAGGGACGTATCTGGACGCGACAAGTCGAGCGAAGGTTGACGTGCTGACGCGGGTGGGCGCGCGTGCCGTCGAGGGCGGCGACCCGACGGCAGGGCTTGTCCCCGACGTCGAGTCGCCCGGCGACGCGCTTGTGTGGTATCACCGCCGGACGGACACGGAAGACCTGTACTTCGTCGCGGCGCCGGACGCGCCGATTGCCGGGACGGTGCGGTTCCGTGGGCGTCCCGTCACGCTGGCGCTGGAGGCCGGCGAGTCGCGGTTTGTCCGCTTCGCGCCGGACGGGGCCGTCCGCGTGACAGACCCGGTGACGGGGCGCCCGCCCGTGGAAGGCCCCGTCGGTGGAACGGTCGAGCTGGGCGGATTTGCGCCTGGCGCGATGTGCGCAGCGTTCGCCTTCGCGGCCCGGCGCGGTGCGCGGACGGTCATCGACTTGGGCAAGGTCGAGCAGTGCGCCGAGGTCTTCCTCAACGGCGCGTCGGTCGGGCGGCTTTGGTGTGCGCCATACCGCCTTGATCTGACGGATCGCGTCGCGGACGGCACGAACCGGCTGGAGGTCGTCGTCACGGCGACATGGCACAACCGCCTCGTGCGCGAGGCGGCGTTGCCGGAGGTGGCGCGGATGACCTGGACGCTCTACGGTCCGAAGGCGGACGCCCCGCTGAAGCCCGCCGGGCTTTACGGCCCCGTGCGTCTGGCGGCGGACATGGAAAAGGAATGACAATGGGTTCAGTTAAAGAAGGGAAAGAGATGGACATGTTGACAAGACGGAACTTTGTGGTCGGCGCCGCGTGCGCGGCCGGGGCGGCGCACCTGCCCGCGTTCGCCGCCGCGCGGACCAACTTGCGCGTCGGGATCCTCTCGGACATCCACGTCAAGCGCGACCACTCCGCCGAGATCTGGCGCCGCGCGCTGGAATTCTACCGCGACCGGAAGGTCGATGCGGTGCTCGTCACGGGCGACCTCGCCACGTGGGGGCATTACAACGAGTTCGCCGACGTCGCGCGGATCTGGTTCGAGGTCTTCCCGGACGACCGCCGCCCCGACGGTGCGCACGTCGAGCGGCTGTTCCTCACGGGCAACCACGACGTGGACGGCTTCTGCTACGGCGGCGGACAATGGCCCATCGAGACGATCGAGGAGGCGAAGCGGTTCGGCTTCTATTTCAACCGTGAGAAGTTCTGGCGCGAGCTTTTCCACGAGGACTACGCCCCGGTCATGATCAAGAAGGTCAAAGGCTACACCTTCGTTCTGCGGAACTGGGTGTCGCTCGTCGGGGACGAGGGGCGGACACTGCCCTTGGCGCGCGGTCTCGTCAATGACCCGAACCCGCTGCCGGCGTGGTTCGCCGCGCACGGGGCCGAACTCGACCCGTCGCGCCCGTTCTTCTACTGCCAGCACGAGCATCCGCGCGACACCTGCTCCGCGCCGTATGCGGATGACTCGTACGACGACGGGACGTCAACGCGCATCCTGTCGGACTACCCCAACTGCATCGCCTTTTCGGGACATTCCCACATCTCGCTCCTGGAGGAGCGGACGATCTGGCAGGGGGCGTTCACGTCCGTCGGGTGCAGTTCGACGAGCGGCTGGGAGTTCACCTTCGCAGGACGCGAGAATGGGCACGCATGGGACGACCGGATGAACCCGTCCAAGGAGATGCCGTGGCTGGACTTCGGGAAGTGCCGGCAGGGCATGGTGATGGAGGTCTTCGACGACCGGATTACGCTGGAGCGGCGCGACTTCGAGTACGGGCTGCGGCTGGGGCCGGACTGGGTGATCCCGCTCGGCAACCCGTCGAACCGGCCCTACCGTCTGGAGCCCCGTGCCGCCGCGTCGCGTCCGCCGCAGTTCGCGCCGGGTGCCGCGGTGTCGGTGCGGCGGATCGCCGCCGGGAAGGATCGCGCGGGCCGCGCGCATCCGCAGGTCGAGGTCGCGTTCCCGCCGGTGAACGGACGGGACGGCGGCGTGCGGGTGTTCGACTTCCAGGTGGACTGCGAGTCGCGCATCTCCGGCGTCGTCCGCACCGTCGCGTCGAGCCGCGTGTATTCGCCGAACGCGCTGCTGCCGGCGGAAAAGGACGTCGCGCCCGTGACCTGCCGCTTCGCGGCGGAGGCGATTCCCGACTGCGGCGAGGTGCGCTTCACCGTGCGTCCCGTCAACGAGTGGGGCAAGTTCGGCGCGGCCATTGCCACGGACTGGACACCCGCTACTGAACTGAGTTGCTGACCCCAGTGGTAGTTTCCCTCCGTGCCTCCGTATCTCCGTGTGAGAACAATTCCGTTTCGTCGTGTGAGACGTTGCTTCACGTGGGGGCAGCGCGGCCAGGGGCGTGGCAAGAAGGAACAGGAGAGCTACGTCACGCTTTGGCGCAAGCCGTAGTTGGGCCGTTGCGAATATGGTATAATCCCCCTGCGATGACTTTTGGGGATCCAGTCTACACGGTCAGTGCCAAGGCAGTCAGCTTGGTGTCTGAGATTTCGGCCGCACTCGAACGCTACAAGATCCTGATGGAAGGGCCTGACGGCGTTCGGCTGCGGAAGCTCAACCGCATTCGGACGATTCGCGGCACGACCGCAATCGAGGGCAACACGCTCACGGAGGAACAGGTCACGGCCATCCTGTCGGGAAAGCGTGTGGTCGGATCGAAACGCGAGATTGACGAGATCAAGGGGGCTCAGGCGGCCTATGCGGCGGTCGAGACGTTCGATCCGCTGTCCGCGCGCGACCTCCTGAGGGCGCATGCCCTGATGACGCAGGGGCTGGTGGAGCGTCCGGGCAAATGGCGAACGTGCAATGTCGGCGTCTTCAATGCAAAGGGCGAGGCGTTGCACCACGCGCCGCCGTGGGATCATGTCCCGTTCCTGATGAAGGACCTCTTCGCGTGGCTGAAGCGCGCGAAGGACCTGCCGCTCATCAAGAGCTGCGTTTTCCATTTTGCCTTTGAATGCATCCATCCGTTCCCGGACGGCAACGGGCGCGTGGGCCGCCTGTGGCAGACGGCGATTCTTGGACGGTGGAATCCGCTTTTCTATGCCGCGCCCGTCGAGAACATGGTCTTCAGCCATCAGTCGCGTTACTATCGGGCGTTTCAGTCCGCACAGGCGGCGGGCGATGCGGGCGCGTTCATCGACTTCATGCTCGACGTCATCCTGCGGACGATCAAGGCGCGGGGCGTGCGGCAGAGTGGTAAGAAAACGGTGGTAAGAAAAGGTGGTAAGAAAACGGCCGACCGCATCCTTGAACTGGTGTCCGCGAACCCCAAGGTCACGTTTGCCGAACTGGTCGGCGCGCTGGGGATTTCGCGGAGCGCGATCCAGAAGCATGTCGCCGGCCTCAAAGACGCGCAGCGCCTTCGGCGCATCGGCCCCGACAAGGGTGGCCGGTGGGAAGTCGTCAGGGAGAACAAGTCGATCAAGAGGCGGGGCTTTACGCTCGTCGAGATGCTGCTGGCGACGCTCTTGGTGGGCGTCCTCACGGCGCTGAGCGTGATGACATTCCAGTCCGTCTCGCGCGGCTGGCAGGTGTCCGCCGACTACCTCGACAAGATGCAGCGCACCGACTACGCCTTGGGCCAGGTCGTCGCCGGGCTGCGCTCGATGTACTATCCGCATGACGGCCAGCAGAACGCCGACTACGGGTTTGTCCTTGAAGACAGGGGCAAGGGCGAGCGCCCCGACCGGTCGGACGTCATCACCTGGTCGAAGACGGGCCCGGCGATCGTCGGCACGAAGAGCGCGCTCGCCGACACCGTCCACCGCGTGCAGGTGATGGTGCTGGAGGAGGGCAACGACGACTACGCCGAGCCGATCCAGAAGACGGGGCTCTACGCGCGGCTCTGCGGCGACGCCGCGCTCATCCCGAAGGACGACAGCGACGACACCGACTACTCGTTCGGCAACGCCGACCTCTACCAGCCAATCCTCGTCGCGGACGGCGTGTCGGGGTTCAACTGCCGCGTCCTCGCGAAGGCCGAGGACCAAAAGGGCGGCGCGAAGGGCGAGGGCGAGAACGAGAAGCGGAACTTCGAGGACACGTTCGCCGAGTCGAACGCCGTGCCGTACAAGGTCGAGCTCACGTTCTACATCGAGAAGCCGGACGAGAACTTCCGCTCTCGGACGGATCGCGCGCCGATGGTGCGCATCGTCCGCATCCCGATCCACGAGCAGTCGCTTGACGGCGCGACGCCGCCGGGAAACGAGGAGAAGGAGAAGAAAGGGGGGAAGAAGAAATGAGACGCGGCAGCGCCCTCATCGTTGCGCTCTGGATCATCGCCGTCCTCTCGGTCATGGTCTTCTCCTTCGCGTTCGAGGCGCACCAGCAGGCGGGCATCAACGTCTACGTGCGCGAGCGCAACCGCGTCAACCGCCTTGTCGAGCCGGGGCGCATCCTCGGCGAGACGATTCTGCTTGGCTTCAACGAGGCGAAGGCGTGGAGCGAGGACGAGAACCCGAAGGAGCTGGACGAGGAGGACCGCTTCTACCTGGAGAAGCGCGCGCTCAAGTTCGAGTCGAAGTGCACGGTCGGGCCGATCCTGCTGGACGAGGAGGACGAGGAGTCCGGCACGGTCACGGTCGAGATCCAGCTCGCCAACTCCGGCGAGGAGAACGGCATCAACGTCAACGAGCTGTACGCGGGCGGCGACAAGAACTACGCGCTGCGCTGGCAGATGATCCTCAAGGCGTCCGGCATCGACGAGGAGCTGGAGGTCGACGTGCCGGAGGCGGACGGGCGCGGCACGAAGCGGCACAACCTCATGAACCTCCTCATCGCGAGCTGGAACGACTGGCGCGACGAGGACGACACCGTGTCGAAGGGGCCGCTTGCGGACTGCCAGCCGGAGGAGGACGACGGCGCGGAGGCGGCCTGGTACGAGGAGGCGGACGAGCAGGCCGAGAAGTCCGCGCGCGGCAAGGCGGCGCGCAACGCCGCGAAGGAGGAGAAGCGGCGGCCGCGCAACGGCTCGATCCCCGACATCAAGGAGCTTGCCTCGGTGCGCGGCTTCCGCGACTTCCCGGCCGTCCTCACCGGCGGGCTCCTGCATCCGGACGCGGACGAGTCGGAGGACAATCCGAGGCTGAAGGGCGTCGTCAGCGTCTTCGGCACGTCGGGGAGCGCGAAGGTCAACGTCAACGACTGCACGGTCGACCAGCTCATGACCGTGCCCGGCGTCTTCAACGAGGACGCGACGGCCGACGGCGACACCGAGGAGTCGGAGGAGATCGCGCGGGCGATCGTCGAGACGCGGTCCGTCATGCCGGACGGCGGCGACGTCGACGAGACGCGCGACTGGTGGCCCTACAAGGACTGGAACGACCTCTGCCAGCGCGTCTCGGACAACGCGAACGTCGACATCGGCTCGGACGCGAACCAGTACCTCTGCTACACGGCGGACGAGAACACGGTCTTCAAGATGAAGATCGTCGCCGAGTCGATGGGCATGAGGCACGAGGCCACGTGCGAGTGCTACGTGAAGGACGGGAAGGTTCGCTACATCAAATGGCGCGAGGACTGATCGGCGTGGTGTCGTCCGGCGAATTGACAGCCGACGGCGAATTATGGTAGCATACGAACCTCTCATGACAACACTCGAAGCCTACGCGAAAATCAACCTCACGCTTGAAGTCTACGGCAAGCGCGCGGACGGCTTTCACGAGCTGCGTTCGCGCGTCCAGCCGATTGCGCTCGCGGACACGCTGACGGTCGAGCCGACCGAAGACGGCGTAATCGCGTCCGACACGGGCTACGGCGAAGACGACCTGATCGTCAAGGCGGCGCGGGCGCTCCGCGCGAGCTGTGCGCCGTCGCGTCCGTCGCTCGGCGCGCGCATCCGCGTCGTCAAGCGCATCCCCGTCGGCGGCGGGCTCGGCGGCGGCAGCGCCGACGCGGCGGCGACCCTGCGCGCGCTGAACGAATGCTGGCGCCTCGGCAAGTCACCCGAAGAGCTGGCCGCGCTCGGCGCGACGGTCGGCAGCGACGTCCCCGCGCTCGTGCTCGCGCAGCACTTTCGCGCGCCGGTCTGGATGGAGGGGCGCGGCGAGCGCGTGCGCGTCCTCGCGCCGACGGGCGACCGGCGGCCGCTCGTCCTCGTCCACCCCGGCGTCTCGTCGTCGACGGCCGAGGTCTACGCCCGCTGCACGCCGCGCACAACGCCGGCGACGGGCCCCGTCAACGACCTTCAGGCGGCGGCCTGTGCGTGCCATCCCGAAATCGCGTTCGCCCTCGCGGCCCTCGTCGCGGCCGGCGCGGCGGACGTGATGATGAGCGGTTCGGGCTCGGTCGTCTACGGCTTCGCGCCGGATGCGCCGTCTGCCCTGTCGATCGCGGAGCGCCTGCGCGCGCTCGGCTGCACGACCTGGATCTCCCGTCTTGTTCACGCATCACATCCACTCGACAATCCAACAGAAGAAAGGAAACTGAAACTATGAAATTCAAGCAGGCAATCGTCTGGACGCTCGCGCTCGTCGTCGGCGCGGCGCTCGGCTGTCTCAACCACGGCGCGCTCAACGCCTTCATGGACTTCGTCGCCTCCGCCTACACGCGGTGCTTCCAGTTCGTCGCCGTGCCGACCGTCGCGCTCGCGATCCTGACGGCGATGGCCTCGCTCGGCGAGGGGAAGAACATGGGCCGCGTCTTCGCGAAGACGCTCTCGCTCACGGTCTTCACGTCGTTCCTCGCCGCGCTCGTCGGCCTCGGACTCTACCTCGTCGTCCAGCCCGGCGCGCTGTCGCCGGACGCGCTGTCGTCCGTCTCCGAGACCGCGAAGGGCACGGTCGCGAAGATGGCCGAGACGCCCGACACGGTCTACGGACACATCCTCAACGCGATTCCCAACAACCTCGTGGGGCCGTTCCTGACGGGCAACGTGCTGCCGATCGTCCTCATCTCCGCCGGGCTCGGCATCGCCATCGCGATCCTCGGCAAGACGAGCGAGAACGTGCGGACGCTCCACCGGGCGCTCTGCGGGCTTCAGGAGGTCTTCTTCGGGCTCATCAAGGGGCTCATCTGGGCGCTCCCGGTCGGCATCGTCGCGTTCGCCGCGCAGCTCGCCGCGCAGATGTCGGCGGGCGTCGTCGTCGACTCGATCGGCAAGTACGTGCTCGTCGTCCTCGGCGGCAACCTCATCCAGTTCTTCGTCGTGCTGCCGCTCGTCTGCTGCCTGCGCGGCGTGAACGGCTACAAGGTCATGCGCCAGATGACGCCGGCCCTGCTGATGGCGCTCTTCACGAAGAGCTCGGCGGCGACGCTGCCCGTCACGGTCGCGACGGCCGAGCGGAACATGAAGGCGAAGCCGTGGGTCGCGCGCTTCAT
>CAKURH010000034.1 GCA_934675625.1 uncultured Kiritimatiellota bacterium | reverse complement strand
AGCGTAGGCGCAGCGGTAGCGGCGCCCCTTTGCCAGCCGTCGGAGTTTCTATACCCCGCTGTTCAGTGACCCATTACACGGGAATCGGCCATTTTTGGTAACATAACGCCATGAAACTGAAAAATCTTTCTGCCTTGAATTCTTTTGCCCTGAAAAGGGTGGTTCTCGTCCTGTCGCTTGGGGCTGCGTCGGTGGGCGTAGGTGAGACGGCGGTTCGCCGCGACAGCCCACAGGACCCAGCGGGGGCCCGCGCGGCGGTGCCCGGCTTCAAGCGCGCGCTCGTCGTCAACGAGGACAACGACCACTACTTCAAGTATCCGTCCGAGCGGATGAACGCGGACGACTTGCGGGCCTATGTCGACCGCCTCGCCGAGGGCCCCGTCACGCACGTCTTCTTCTGTGCGTCCGGCCAGCGCGCGAGCTACGCTTCGCGGGCGGTCGAGCCGATCTGGGCGGGGCTCGCCGAGCCGGACCAGAACGGACGCACGAACAACATCTGGTGCGTCAACGCGAAGAGGCTGCATGACGCGGGCATTGATCCCTACGCGGTCTGGATCGCGCAGTGCCGCGAGAAGGGCGTCTCGCCCGGACTGACCTTCCGGCTGAACGACGTGCACTACTGCTTCGTGCCGCGCTACTTCCGCATGTCGCAGTTCTATCGCGACCACCCGGACTGGCGCACGTCGGACGCCCCGACCCCCGACGACTGGCTGTCGTACACGCTCGACTTCGCGCGCGCCGAGGTGCGGGAGCAGGCTCTCGCCGTCATTGCCGAGCAGCTGGAGCGCTACGACGTCGACGCGTTCGAGCTGGACTGGATGCGGTTCCCACGCCATCTGCGTCCGGGGCACGAGGCCGAGGGCGCGCGCTTCCTCACGGAGGTCGTCGCCCGCACGCGCCGACTGGCGGATGCGGCAGGGATGCGCCGGGGGCGGCGCATTGCGCTGGGCGTGCGCGTGCCGAGCCGTCCCGCCGCCGCACAGGCTCTCGGCCTTGACGTCGCGGCCTGGGCACGGGAAGGGCTCGTCGATCTCGTCGTCGCGTCCTGCTTCTTCAGCTCGGCCGACTTCGACATCCCGGTGGCGGACTGGAGGCGCCTCCTGGGCACGCGCGTGGCGTTCCTGCCCGAAATCGCCGAGGGCTGGTCGGCCGGGCCGGGCCTGCCGCGCCGGCACAACGACTATGCCACGTACCTGGGCGCGGCGGACATCCTGCGGTCGCGCGGGGCGGACGGCTTCTATCTCTTCAACCTGCCGTATTGCCCGGATCGCGTCTTCTCGTCCGTCTGCCGCGACGGGCTGGGGGCGGAGGCGCTTGCCCGTCACGGGGCGCGCTATCCCGTCACGTACCACGACGTCGCGCCGACCGGCCTCGACGCGAACGTCCAGTTCCCCCGCGCGGTCAGCCCGGGACGTCCGGCGACGCTGCGCCTGCTGGCGGGGGACGGCGTGACGGGGCGCGCCGTGCGCGTGCGGACGGAAGGGGACGCCCTGCCGCCGACGGCGCGCGTGACGCTCAACGGACGCGCGGGCGTGCGCGAAGCGGACGGCCATTCATTCGCGTTCCCGTCCGGCGCCGCCCACGCGGGCACGAACGTCCTGACAATCGCCGCACCGCAGCCGGCGACCCTGCGCGCATGCGAAATCGCCCTGCCGCCACAGGACTGACTGTCGGTTGCGTGTGTGTAACGAGTGTCTGCAACGGGATTGTGGGGACGGCCCCCCGTTCGAGTGATCGAAAACGGCGTCAGATGGCCCATTCGGCAAAGGGAACGACGACAATGGTGTGCTCGCCGAATGACAGGCGTTCGCGCTGCGCGTAGGTGACGATTGTGCCGGTCGGAAGCGAAAAGCGCTTCAGGGCCTGCAGGAGGCCGTTGATCTCGCGATCCTTGTTCTCGTCCGTGAGCCTGATGCAGGCCTGCACGGCTTCCGTCACGGCATGGCGTTCCCGAAGGATGAAGTCGCATTCGCCCTCGTCGTCGAAATAGCTGATGTCCTTTGTGCGGCGTCGGAGCGCGAGGTAGACCATGTTCTCGAACCGTGCGCCGTCGTTCGGTATCCGACGAGAGGAAACCGCGTATTCAAGCCCAGTGTCGATGCAGTAGACTTTCTTCGGGTTCAAAAGCCGGGACTTCTCGGAATCGCTGCAGATCGGGACGAAGAAGAAGAGGTAGGCCTTTTCGATCCATTCGCACCACTGGGTGATGGTCGAGGCGCTGGAGACGCCGAGCGGGCCGCGCATCTTGGAGGCCGTGAAGCGGCAGCCGACGTTCTCGACCAGATAGGCCGTGAGTTCCCGGACGGCCGCCGTGTCGCGAATCTTGTTGTGGACGATGACGTCGCGATACACGATGTCGTCGAAGAGTTCCTGCAGGACGATTTCCTCGTTCGTCTGAAGGTAGCGAGGAAAGCCGCCGGCGTGCGCATAGTCCACGGTGCTTGCTTCGGAAGGCACTTTGCCGGTGAATGTCAGGAACTCGGCATAGGAGAAGGGAAAAAGCTCTTTCGAGATGTGCCGTCCAGTCAGCTTCGTGCCGAGTTCGCCCTCCAGAAGCGAGGCGTTCGAGCCGGAAATGCAGACGTGAAAGCCCTCGTCGAGCTTTTGCCGCACGTATTTCTCCCAGCCTTCAAACTGGTCGATTTCGTCGAAGAAGAGGCGTCGGGCGCCGGATCGCTCGATCAGGGCGTCCAGCCGGATCGTGTCGCGCATCTCGAACTGCGTCAGGAGGGGCGACTCGAAGTTGACGTAAAACCACGGTACGTCCTGTGCGCGCATGCGCTGACGCATGACGGTGGACTTCCCGCAGCGGCGAACGCCGGTGATGTCCAGCGCGTGCGAATCGAGCAGAACGTCGTTGATGGCGAGCGTGCGCGGCAGACCGTCGAGCTTCTTCATCTCAATCATGCGCTGCCGAGCGACAATTGCCGCGAGTTCGGATTCGAGAATCATCCAGTTCCACCTTTCTATTTATTCCATTGCCATCTTCCTATTTTGGAAGGTGGCAGTAGTCTATCATAAAAGATTGGTTGTTTGCAACTGGATGTCTCTGCAATGCCCTGCCCTTGTAGTCGCGGACAAAGTATATGACGGGAGCGTAAAGGTTATGTAGCTCGCCTCCAGGACGGACAGCCATGCCTTGACCGTCGCCGCGCTCACGCCGACTTCGGCGGCGAGGGACTCGTAGTTCATCAGCTGCCCCACGCGCCCCGCCACAAGCCGCAGGAACGTCTCGAACTGCCGCCTGTCCCTCAATGCGAGAACGGCGTTCACGTCGCGCTCGACGTAGGTGGCGAGATAGTTGGCGTAGAGGAATCCCGGCGTCGCCCCCTCGCCGTAGAACCGTCAAAAACCGAAGTAGAACTACGGATTTTCACCAACGCCGCATATTGTACTACTTTTCGGCGCAATCCGCGTCAGTAAGTAGCCACCGACCTTCGCGACCTTTGCGTGTTCTCCTTTGCGATTTTCGCATTAAAAGACATTTGCTGGATTGCATGGAGCGCAAGAAAAAACCGCACATGACGCAAAGTACGCCTCTCGCGACGCTCCCCTTGCTCCGCGTAGCGACTTTGTGTTTGCCGAACGTCGTGGCGGCTCTGGGGCGAATAATGGTATAATACGGGCGTGAAGTCGATCCTGTCCGCCGTTTTCGTCGTCCTGTCCTCTGCCGCCTGTGCGGCGGAGACGGGCGTGTTCCGCTTCTGGTGGAACGAGGACGAGGCGGACGACGGCCAGGTGAACGGGATTGCCGACCGCGAGAACTTCTTTCCGCTTCTGCTCGACATCGGGACGTTCGTGAATGCATGGCGAGGGGACGTGGTTTCGTTTCGTCTGCGCGGCAACGGCGCGGTCAACGTCGCGTGGACGGACATGTCCCGCACGGACGTGTGGGCCCTCTACCGCAGCGACGAGGTTCGGGCGGGCGAGGGCTTTGACGCCGGGCTTGACGCCGCGCCCGTCGTCCAGGTCACGCCGGACGGCATCGACATCCCGCGCGGCGTCATCGCCCGGATTCGCGGCGGGCGCGACGTCGTGATGGCCTGTGAAGTCCGTCCGGGCGCGCGCGCGGGCGTCGTCGCGTTCGAGGCCGCCGTCGGCGGTCAGGTCGTCTTCCGCTCGCCGATGGGATGCCTCGCGAGCGCGGTCGCGGACATGTACCACTGGATCAACCTGCGGCACGTCAGCGGTGAGAGGGAGGACGGGTCGTGATCGCCCACAGCCTCGGCACGATGCTGACGGCGAACGCGGTCCAGTTCTTCGGCATGCAGGTCGACAAGGTCATCTTCCTCAACTCGGCGATTCCGTCCGAGGCACTGGATCCTGACAGGTTCGATGCGTCGCCGTCAAATCCGCTCGTCCATGACGCATGGCGAGATTATTCGGCCAGTTGCTGGACGTCGCTTTACCATGCGCTCGGCCCGTCGGGAACCAGCCGCGCGAAACTGACCTGGCGCGGTCGCTACCCGTCCGTCGCGCCTCTGCTCTTCAACATGTATTCGAGCGGCGACGAGGTTCTGAGCCTCTATCCGGGAGACGGGAACCCCGGCTGGTCGGACGGCCTCTGGTCTTCGGGCACGCTTGGCGCGCGCTACGCCTGGCAGAAGCAGGAGCTGTGGAAGGGGCGCGCGGCGTGGTATGCCGGCGTCGGAACGACCGCGTGGTCGGGCTGGGGCTTCAGGACGGGAACCTTCGGCGGGCGCGCGTGGAGCGCGGACGAGGCGAACGCGGTCACGGATCCGCAGACGTTCACGACGAACACGGTGTTCAACCCGTTCCCGGCCTCGATCACGAACGCCGTGCTGTCCGAGGCGGAGGTCAGCGCGCACCTGACGCAAGGTATTCCCGCGCTCTCCCCTGCGCTCGGCAGCGTTCGCGTAACGTGGGGCGGGGCGACCTCGTACGACATGAACGGGAAGACCAAACGGGAGCGCCCGAACGAGTGGCCGAATGATTTTGACGATTTCGGAACGGATTGGCTGCATTCGGACATCAAGGACGTGCCTTATTTCTACACCTATCCGAAATTTGACTTGTTGATAAGAGAAGGAGGCTTGCGATGAAGCCCTTGATGTTGTCGATTCTGATGTCGATTCCGTGCTTCGCCGACTATCGTCCAGACAGGGACGGCGCCTTAACGACTGTGGGGCTTGATGTCGTGGATATGCAGGGCGAGCCCGTTGAGGGCGCAAAGGTCATGTTTCGCGTGTTCACGACTTTGGACAAGTGCTATCGCGTCATGCGCGATACGGACAAGGCCGGACATTGCGAGATAACAGGCAAGACGCGAGGCGAAATAACGGTGGTCGCCACCAAAGACGGTTGCTACACCTCCTATGGCAGTCTGAAGTATCGAGACCTGCCTTGGGAGGATGCTGTTGCAGAACATCGGTGGACGCGCGGCATTGTCGGCAACCGAATCACGCTAAAGCCGGTTGTGAATCCCCAAAGGCACGTCAGCAACGGAATGACGCTGAAGCCTTTGCCTGTTGCGAACCAGATGCTGCCTTTTGACGCCTTTGTCTTCGACTGGTGTCCGCCATACGGCAAAGGCAAGGTAAAAGACTTTGAGATTGGATGCTACAGCTTTACGAACGCAGTGCCGCGTTCGCGGCGAGGCGTGCGGATAAGGGCGGCCCAGTGCGTCGATGGCTTCGTCCTTCGGGATGTTGACGAGTGGAGCAAGTTCCGCTATGCGCTAAATGCCGACAAGGATGCGAGCTATGACAAGGAAATGCGTTTTGGCTGGTTGCCAAATGACGAGAACGGCGCATTGGCAGAAGGGCTGGGCTTTGACCGTGACAAGTACATGATCTTTCGGATTCGCTCGAAGACGAATGAGGTGGGAAAGGTCGTGTCGGCTTATTATGGCATCATCGACGAGGGGTTGGATTTCCAAAGTGGGCTGTCGCTTGGCGTACAGGTCAATCCTGTTGACAACGACACGAGCCTTGAGGACGACTGGGCGTATCGGAACATGAAGAAAGGGAGGTGAAATGACATAAGGGCGCGTAGGCCCTCTGCGCCCGCCTTGTGCCCTCCTTGCGGCTAAATCTTGGAAACGAAGTTCAGCTGAGTTTCCCTGCAAGTTTCCTTCAGTCGAAAAGCACTTCGTCCTTTCGCCACAAGGCGCGGCTTCGCCGCTGGCACAAGGAGGACGCAAAGAGTGCTCCTTTCAAAACGACACGTCGCTCTTTCTGCGCCCAGCGGCTGTGCCTTGCCATCGCGATTATGAGTTGATTGCCGATGAAGAGCGGTGCATTCCCGCTCCACAGTCTGTATTTGGCTTCGCATGAATCAGCCCAGTTCGCAGTCCGATTTGACGGCGTTCGACGGGACGTGGTATAATTTGCGTCAATATAAGCAAGGAGGAAGTGTGATTCTCTATCATGGCAGCGCCGTCCAGTCGTTCGTGCCGACGTTTGGACTTGGCAAAGAACAGCATGATTATGGGCGAGGATTCTACTTGACGGAATCCGTTGACCTTGCGCGGGAGTGGGCCGTTGCCGCAAATCCCTTTGCGAACGGCTGGGTGCATGCGTACGAACTGGACTTGACGAACCTCAGCGTTCTTGATTTCGCGACACTCGGCCCGTTGCCTTGGCTGGCGGAACTCATGAAGCATCGTGATGGTGACGATGGGCGCTATTATCGTGAGAACGCGCCGAAGTTCATCGCCCGTTATGGCGTTGACATTTCCGGCTATGACGTTGTTCGGGGATGGCGGGCCGATGCGTCCTATTTCTACATCTGCAAGTCGTTTGTCCGCAACAACATCGGCGTTGATTTCCTGTCAGAACTGCTGACGCTTGGGGATTTTGGCGTTCAGTATTTCGTCCAGTCCGCCAAGGCGTTTTCGGCCTTGCGCGAGTTGTCCGGATCGTGTGAGGAAGTCTCGGCGGCTGAATTCTACGCGAAATACAACCGCCGCGATTCGGCTGCGCGCTCGCGGATGTACGACCTGATTGAAAACGATCCGCGCAATAGGCTGGACAGGACTTTCAAGGACATTGTATGAAGCCGGCGTATCCAATAGCCTATCGGGACGAGATTGTCGAGACGCAGGGGAAGCTTTTCGGGCGTTTCCAGCGCGAGCATCCGGAAGCCGACGGAGCGGATTTCGTGTCCGCCTACATGCGCGGAGAGACGCGGTCCCGCATTGATGGCGCGGCTGCCGTGCTCTCGAACATGACGGCTTCCGAGCTGCAGGACGTGTTCTTGAACAAAGAGGGGTATGTCATCCGTCCGGGAAGTCCGATGGATCCCCTTGCCGCCGATTGGATCGGACAGTTTTATGCGTATTACCAATGGCGGACGGGCGAGAGGAGCAGAGACATCATCGCGCGCATCCCGACGCATGTGATGTGCGCGGCTTATCCGGGACTTCATGACCTTGACATGAGCCTTGCGGTTGAAAGAGTCGCGGAAAATGCGGTCTAATTTTTGGCCGTTAAGTTTCTAAACGCCGAGCGGCCTACGGCCGAGCGACGAAAGGCGGCGTCTGCGGCTTTTACTCGATTCGCGTCAGCAAGTAGCTGCCGCCCTTCGCGACCTTTGCGTGTTCCCCTTTGCGTTCTTCGCGTTAAAAGACCCGCCGGATTGCACAGTCCATTTATTGTAAGATGGGGGCGGCTGTGCGCGTTTGACATTGCGCGTGGGGAAGTGGTATACTTCACGGCAAATGTTGGGGGCGAATCGCGAGACAAGACGGAGGCCGCGAATGGGGCGCGCGGCAGAATCGACGGAAAGGGCGCGTAGACGCGCTCTGGCGCGTCCGCGCGGTTCTAATACCCCCCCCCCCCCACACACACACAGCCTGTAAGGCTTTACAGGGCCGCTACACGCGTCTGGGCGCGCAGGTTCTCTGCGCCCGCCTTGTGCCCTCCTTGCGGCTAAATCTTGGAAACGAAGTTCAGCTGAGTTTCCCTGCCGGTTTCCTTCAGTCGAAAAGCACTTCGTCCTTTCGCCACAAGGCGCGGCTTCGCCGCTGGCACAAAGAGGACGCAAAGAGAACTCCTTTCAGAATGACACGCCGCTTTTTCTGCGCCCAGCGGCGTTGTCTTGTCATGTCGGGCGCGGAAGTAAGGAGTAAAAATGTTTTATCCAAATGTGAATGGTGCAACTGTCCCGCCCGGAATACCTTCGGGGACTCTGTTTGTCTCGGTTGGTCAAACGTGGCAAACCCATAATCCAACTGTTCCGCCAAATGTGTCGCTTGAGGATTGCGCGCGTGGTTATTGGACGGTTCGTTGCCTGACGGAGGCGCATGCGGATCAATGTGAATATCTGATGGCGCAGAAGAAAGGCGTTATTGTCGGTGCATGGAAGATTAATCGCGCAAGAGGTTGGATGGAACCCACGTTAACGTCCAAAGTGACGTGGCCGGAGGATTGTCGTCAGCATCCAATTCCGTCAAATAGGCGAGGTTGCGAATTGAAGGCGAATTGCGAATTGATTGCCGATGTGAACTTGAATCAGTTTGTCGGGCAACGAGTTCGCGTCGGTCGGCATTTCAACCCACTTCGCGGATATTTCATCCCGTGAGAACAGTTGTAATGAAACTCCGATGATTGACGCTCTCGCGCGACCTACGGCTACCCTCCGAAGCAAGCTTCTGCGGCGCATTCCCGCTCCGCAGGTTTTTGCTGGCTTCGCAGAGGCCAGCCCCCAAGACAATCGTTTTCAGGCCGTTTTCGGAGAATTGGATGTCTTTCGGCGACCTATCCTGCGGAGCGGTAGCGAGAGCCCATACGGATCGGAGTTTTTGATTCACAGCGGCCAGAGTCACTCTTGACATCGTGCGACACGTGTGCGACAGTTTTTGCTATAATCCCGAAATCATGAGTGCGGTTGACATGAAACGGCGATTCCCCCACATCCTCGCGTTGATTCTTCTGCTCGTAATCGGCTGGTCGGCGTGGCGGCCCGCCGAGTGGGGCGTCTGGTGGATGGAGATAACGTTATGACAAGGCTGATACTTTTGGGCGCGACGGGCTCGATCGGCACGAGCGCGGTCGATGTCGTGCGGACGCATCCGGACGACTTCAAGATCGTTGCGGTGTCCGCGCACCGCTCGCGCGAGAAATGCGAGACGATTGCGCGGGATTTCGGCGCGAAAGCCTACGTCGGAGAAGACGCGGCCCTTCGCGCCGTCGAGGAGAACGAGGCGGACATCTGCCTTGTCGCGACGGTCGGCGCTTCGGGTCTGAAGCCGACGCTCGCCGCAATCGAGAAGGGCATGGACATCGCCCTTGCGACGAAGGAAGTCATGGTGATGGCGGGCGAGATCGTGACGGCGCGCGCGAAGGCGCGGGGCGTCCGCTTCCGTCCGGTCGATTCGGAGCATTCGGCGATTTTCCAGGCCTTGCAGGGCGGCGGCGCGGTCGAGCGCTTGATCCTGACCGCATCGGGCGGGCCGTTTCTGGACGGCCCCGAAGACCTGTCGTCCGTGACGGTCGAACAGGCCCTCAACCATCCGCGCTGGAAGATGGGCCCGAAGGTGACGGTCGATTCCGCGACGATGATGAACAAGGGCTTCGAGGTCATCGAGGCGCGCTGGCTCTTCGACGTGTCGGCCGAGCGGATCGACGTCGTCGTCCACCCCGAGTCCGTCGTCCATTCGCTCGTCACGTTTACGGACGGTTCGACGCTCGCGCAGCTCTCGCCGCCCGACATGCGCGTGCCGATCCAGTACGCGCTTTCGTGGCCGGAGCGCCTGCCGGCCGTGCGCCGGACGCTCGACCTGCCCGCGCTTGGCGCGCTCACGTTCCGCGCGCCCGACCCCGCACGCTTCCCGTGCCTCACGCTCGTCCGCGAGGCGCTGCGGCGCGGCGGCCTCGCCCCGGCGGCGCTGTCGGTCGCGGACGAGTTCGCCGTCCGCGAATTCCTCGAAGGCCGCATCCGCTACGTCGACATCCCGGACATGCTTGAAAAGGCCGTCGCCGCGCCGGAACGCTGGCTGCCCGACGGACTTGGAATTTGACCGGTGCCCCCTTTGTTTCCGCCACGAAAAGTGGTATAATTTCCGACCATGATAACGTTGATTGTAGCAGTCGCCGTCGGGTGCGGCGGATTCTCCCTCGCGTACTTCGCGGGGGACTGGGGAGCCGGGTGGAGCGTCTTCGCGGGCGTGCTCGGGTTCGGTGTGTTCCAGGGCGTCGCCGGCTTCCTGATCCAGAAGCGGGTCAAGGCCGAGATGGAGAAGGTGCAGGCCATCCTCATGGCCGGGCAGAAGCGCCTTCAGGTGAAGATGCAGCGCTGGCAGCTGCGTCCGCCGAGCTCCGTCGCGGCCGCGCAGCGCGAGGTCTTCGAGGACACGAAGGTCTTCGTGAAGGAGGCCCTGGCGCAGACGGAGACGCTGCGCCGCTTCACGCCGTGGGTGCCGCTGATGAACCGCCAGATCGCGACGGCTCAGCTTCAGCTCTCGTGGATGGTCAAGGACTTCAAGACCGTCGACCGCCTCATGCCGAAGGCGATTTGCCTTGACCCGACGATGAGCTGCATCAAGATGGCGCGGCTCTACATGCTGGAAAAGCCGACGGACGAGATCGCGAAGGTCTACCGCAAGGCCGTCGGGCGCGTGCGCTACAACGGCAACGTCCTCCTCGCCGCGACGATGAGCTGGATCCAGGTTCAGCGCGGCGACGCGAACGGCGCGTTCAAGACGCTGACGGACGCCCTGAAGAAGAGCGACAACGAGACGCTGAAGCGCAACCACGAGACGCTGATGAACAACCGCGTCGCCCACTTCACGAACTCGGGGCTGGGCGACCAATGGTATTCGCTCCTGCTCGAAGAGCCCAAGGTCCACCAGCAGAGGCCGCGCAGTGTCTACCGTTAAGAAGGCCGTCGTCCTCGCCGCCGGTCACGGGACGCGCCTCAGGCCGTTCACGTGCGCGACGCCGAAGCCGCTCATGCCCGTCTGGGGCGAGACGATGCTGGACCGCATCCTGTCGCACCTGCGCGCATGCGGCGTCGAGGATTTCGTCGTCAACTCCCACCACCTGCACGAGCAGATCCGCGCGTGGAGCGACGCCTGCCGCCGCGACGCGCAGGCGCACGGCGAGAAGATCCGCCTCAAGGTCAGCTACGAGCCGGAGATCCTCGGCAGCGGCGGCGCGCTCAACCCGGTTCGCGACTGGATTGCGGACGAGCCGTTTTACCTCGTCAACGGCGACATCGTCGCTGAGAACGTGCCTGACCTCGACGCGGCGTTTGCGGCGGTGCGGGCGGCGGACGATGTGCTGGGCGTCTGCCTCGTCACGGAGGCGGGGCCGCGCACGGTCGAGGTCGAGCCGGAGTCGGGCTTCGTCACGAACTGGAAGAGCGATGACGCGGGGCTGGACGGCACCTACACCTACTGCGGCATCGCGATCCTGAAGCCGCGCGTCCTCGACTTCGTGAAGCCGACGGGCTTCTCGTCGATTGTCGCCGCCTATGAGCAGGCGATGATGGCCGGGCGCTTCATGAAGACCGTCCGCGCCGACGACCTGCTGTGGGAAGACGCGGGGACGATTCAACGCTACATCGACCTGAACCGCGCTGGCGACGACAACGCCTTTGCGGACATTCCGCAGCTCAAGGCGACGGGCGCGAAGGACTTCACGTTCCTCGGCGCGCGCGGCAGCGACCGCGTCTTCTTCGGCTGCAACAGGGGCATCGCGATCCTCTACGACGACGGCAACCGTAACGAGAACGGCAAGTACGCGGGGCACGCGCGCTGGCTGAAGGCGAAGGGCGTGCCCGTGCCGGAGGTCCTGTTCGACGATCCGGCGACGAAGACGCTCATCCTCGAAAACGCCGGCGCGGAGCACAAAATGACGCTGGAGGAGTACGTGAAGGTCGTCGAGGCGCTGGCGGCGTTCAACGCGCTCGGCGCGGCGCCCGACCTACCCGACCTCCTGCCGCCGTTCGACGGCGCGACGTGGACGTGGGAACACGACCTCTTCGCGAAGCACTGTCTCGGCACGCGCTTTGGGCGCCCACTGTCGGCGGAAGTCCGCGCGGAACTGGGCAACGTCGCGGCAATTCTGGAGAAGGAGCCGAAGGCGCTCGTCCACCGCGACTTCCAGTCCACGAACATCCTCTGGCGGAACGGCCGTCTCGCGTTCATCGACTTCCAGGGCATGCGCCTGGGCCCGGCGGCCTACGACCTCGCCTCGCTCGTCTACGACCCCTACGTGACGTTCACCGAGGGCGAACGGCGCGCGCTCGTCGCGCTCTACGCGAAGCGGTCCGGGCGCGCCGAGATGCCGAAGGTCCTGCCGTACGCGGCCGTCCAGCGGCTCGTGCAGTGCCTCGGCGCGTACGGCCGTCTCGCGTCCGTCGGCCAGCCGCAGTTCGGAAAGTTCGTGCTGCCGGCACTGGAGAACCTGCTGGACGCGGCCGACCGGGCGGGGCTCGATGCGGTCGGCGCGCTGGCGGAAGACCTGATCGCCGCCGAACAGCGCCGTTCCGAACACGGCAAGGCCTGCTCATGCGGGCATCATCACGACCACACTTCACACACATGAGCGCGATTCGCCAGTTCCTGACGCGCATCCGGTCGAACGGCGTGCGCCGTCCCGAGGCCGTCAAGACGGTCTCGATGGGCGTCGCGCGGACGTTTGACGCCTATGACCTCGGCGACGACACGTTCATCTTCGAGCGCGGCGTCGGCGCGCGGCTCTCGGCGCGCGCGAGCGTGCTCGTCGTCGAGAAGGCGGCGCTGCGCCGCCGGGCGAAGGGGCGCGTCCTCACGCTGACGACGGGCAACCACGCCGTCGCGGCGTTCCCCCTTCTGGACGGGCGGTTCTGGAAGCTCTCGACGCTGAAGTCCGCCGTGCGCGGCGACGTGCTCATGCACCGCGTCCTCTGCGCGAACGTGACGGGCGACACGATCGAGATCTCCCAGCGCGAAGTGCCGACCGCCGCGCTCGTGAAGGGCGACGAATGGCTCGTCGGCAGGGTCGGCTTCTCGTTCGCCGACATCGTCATGGGCGAGCGCAACGAGGCGACGCTCGAGTTCTACCGGCGGCTCGGCCAGGAATGGCGCGTGAAGCCGCTCGCGTGGACGGAGAACGAGATGCGCGTCGCGCTCGCCGCCGCGAAGAAGCGCATCGGCACGAGCCTCGTCTACTACCATTCCGCGCGCGGCGTCCACTGGCTGACGTATCCGGAGTTCCTGCGGTTCGCCGCGCTCGCCGAGACGGACCCGGCGGCGTTCCTGCGCGGGCTCAAGGAGCTTGTCGGCGTCTACGAGGGCAACCGCGTCTCGTTCATGCGCCAGCCGAAGTATCGCGGCCACCACGAGATCGAGTTCTTCGGGCTTCTGCGCGGCGTCGCGTCCGAACGGCTCGTGCCGGAGCTCGAGCGGCTCATGGAGGCCGTCGCGCTCGACCGCCTCGGCCAGCTCGGCGTCATCCAGAAGGCGCAGGAGATCGTCGGCCTCTACCGCACGCTCCTGGCGCGCCCCGCGCTCGCGGACGAGTCGTCGCGCGATTTCGTCGAGACCCTGTACATGCACATCACGGGCGAGGTCTACGCCGTCATGGGCGAGGGCACGACGCCCGCGTTCGACGACCGCCGCACGGCGCTGCCCGGCGCGACGTTCGTGGACGGGCGCCCCGTGATGCATCCGGGCGCGGACGCGCGGACGGAGATCCTCGTCGCGAACCTGCGCGGCTTCATGTCGAAGGACGAGGTCGTCGAGTACGCGAACGTCTACGAGCTGCGCACGAAGGACGTGGACGCGCCGCTCGGCAAGGGCGACACGCGCGAGATCGTCTACAAGACGAGCCGTCGTCCGCTGGAGAACTCGCTCGTCGAGAAGCGCCTCGCCGGGTCGGGGAGGGGCTACTCGGCCTACCTCCTCTCGCGCATCGGCGCGCTCCGCTCGCTCGGCATCGGGCTGAGCGACTACTACCAGCTCCTGAAGCACCGTCCCGGCAAGCGGCACGGGTTCCACGAGCACTACATCCGCCGGCGGTGCGAGGGCGAGCCGATGGACGCGATTCCGGCGAACTACTTCCAGTCGGCGGACGGCTCGGGCGCGGAGGAGAAGGAGGTCGTGCTGTCGCTCGCGACGCTGATGGGCGACGCGGCGGCGCAGAACCTCGCGATGAAGAAGTACGACGCCGCGACGGGCACGCCGCTCTACGGCATCGGCAAGGAGATCTACGAGTTCGAGTACGACCTCGTGCGCGAGATGGTCGTGCCGAAGCGCGTCTCGACGTGCTCCGTGCGCGGCAGCTTCGGCTGGCCGGACCTGTCCTTTACGGACGCGAACCTCGACGCGATCGCGAACTTCTACCTCGGCTACTTCGCGCACGCCGTGAAGGCCTACCGGGCGCAGCACCCGTGCGTGACGATGGGCGAGGTCGCCGAGCGGTTCATGAGCGGCTTCGAGTTCCGCATCCACGCGCTCGAATGGCAGCTCTCCGTGCTGCGCGACCGGTTCGAGGCGTTTCGTCCGGACGTGCCCGCGCGCTTCCGTTTCGCGGCGAAGTGGAAGTTCGCCCTCTGGGCGCTGGAGCGCCACGACCGCCGCCTGCCGCGTCTGCGGCGGCTCTTCTTCGAGAAGGTGAAGGTCGTCGCGTCCGAAGAAGGTGCCTGAATCCGCCTTGTGTCGCGTCGGTTCGTGCGCTCTGTCGGGCCGACGGGCCAAAATGCGCGTACCCCCTTGCGCGCGGAGGGCACTTTTTGATATACTACGCGCAATTCTCGCAAGAGAGGGGTCGCGATACGGGCGAGTCAATCCCGTCGCGTCGTGGCCGCTGAGATTCGATGCTCGCGGTCACGGTTGTGGTCGCGAGCCTTGTTTTGCGGGGATTGCTGAGCGGAGACTCAGTTGCGAGCGGGGCGCCGGAAACGGGCCTCCCGCGCCACCAAGGCGAGCGTCCTTGCGCGCGGCGGTCGCAACCGTCGAAGGTCAGGTCACTGGGGCGAAGCTGCGGTAAAGGTCGCGGCCGAGCCGAAACTGAAGTCAGAAACAGAAGGAAAAGACAAGAATGCAGCAGCAGAGAGTCCGCATCCGCCTCCAGGCATACGATCACCGTGTGCTGGATCAGGCCGTCGGTGGCATCATCGACACGGCCCGGGGCACGGGTGCGCAGGTGGTGGGGCCGATCCCGCTTCCGACCCGCGTCGAGCGTTACACGGTGAACCGTTCGCCGAACGTCGACAAGAAGTCCATGGACCAGTTCGAGATGCGCACGCACAAGCGCCTCCTCGACATCGTCAACCCGACCGCGCAGACGATCGACGAGCTCAAGAAGCTCAACCTTCCTGCGGGCGTCGACATCACCATCAAGGTCTGAGAGGAGTCGACATGGAAGGTTTGATTGGCAAGAAGATTGGCATGACCCAGGTGTTCGACGCCGACGGCAAGCGCACGTGCGTGACCGTCATCGAGTGCGGCCCCTGCCCGGTCGTCCAGCTCAAGACCCTTGAGAAGGACGGGTACGTCGCCGCGCAGGTGGCGTTCGGCTCGCAGAAGCCGCACCGCCTCTCGAAGGCCGAGCAGAAGCACTTCGAGAAGGCCGGCGTCGCGTGCGCCAAGGTCCTGAAGGAGTTCGCGCTTGACGCGGGCGAGACGCTGGAGGTCGGCAAGGCCGTGACGGTCGCGAACTTCGAGGGCGTCAAGTACGTCGACGTCTCGGGCATGACCAAGGGCAAGGGCTTCGCGGGCGTCCTCAAGAAGTGGGGCTTCGCCGGCGGCAACATGACCCACGGCGGCCACTCGAAGCGCCGCACGGGCGGCCTCGCGGCGCGTGACCTCCCGGGCTGGATCGAGAAGGGCAAGAAGATGCCGGGCGACATGGGCGACGTGAGCCGCAAGGTCACGAACCTCGAGGTCGTGCAGATCCGTCCGGAAGACAACGCGATCCTCGTCAAGGGCTCGATTCCGGGCGCTCGCAACGGCATCGTGTTCGTCCGCAAGTCCCTCAAGAACAACGTGAAGAAGGGGGCTAAGTAAGCATGAAGAAGATCGAAGTCACTTTTGACCAGGCGCAGCTGACGCTCGACAAGGGCGCGCAGGCCGTCAAGGACGCGATTACCGCCATCCGCAACGCGCTCCGCGCGGGCACGGCCTGCACGAAGGGCAAGGGCGAGGTCGCGGGCTCCAACAAGAAGCCGTGGAAGCAGAAGGGGACGGGCAACGCCCGCGCCGGCTTCCGCCAGTCGCCCGTGTGGCGCGGCGGTGGCGTCGCGCACGGCCCGAAGCCGCGCTCCTACGAGCAGAAGCTCAACAAGAAGGTCTGGAAGCTCGCGTTCGCGCGCGCCCTTTCCGACAAGCTCGCGGCGGGCGACGTGATCGTCGTCGACGAGTTCTCGTTCGAGGCGCCGAAGACGAAGCTCATGGCGAAGTTCCTCAAGGAGCTCGGCGTGACGCGCACGGCGGTCGTCGTCCAGAAGGACGTCGACGACACGGTTGTCCTCGTGACCTCCAACCTTCCGCAGATCGACTACTCGACCGCGCAGGCCCTTGACGTGTACACCGTGATGGCGAACCGCAAGATCGTCTGCGACAAGGCCGGGTTCGACGCGCTCATGGCCCGCATCGCCAAGTAAGGAGATTTCAGTCATGACGAAACAGGAACTCAAGACCAAGACCAACGGCGTCATCCTCGACGTGCTGATCACCGAGAAGGGGTCGCAGCTGTCGGTTCAGAACCGCTACCTCCTGGAGGTCGCGCGCGACGCCCGCAAGCCGCAGATCGCCGTCGAGGCCGAGAAGGCCTTCGGCGTGCACGTTCTCGCGGTCCGCACCGCCAACATGAAGGGCGGTCTCCGTTACATCCGCGGCACGCGCAAGACGGCCCAGGAACCCACGTGGAAGAAGGCGATCGTGACCGTCAAGGCCGGCGAGCGCATCGAACTCGCGTAAGGAGCGAAGAAGATATGGCACTCAAGACATACAAGGCCCGTTCGTGCGGCATGCGCTTCCGCGAGTCCGCGACGTTCGAGGAGATCACCGAAAAGAAGCCGGTGAAGCGCCTGACGGTGGCCGTCCGCAAGACGGCGGGCCGCAACAACCAGGGCCGCATCACCTGCCGCCACCACGGCGGCGGCGCGAAGCAGCGTCTGCGCATCGTCGACTTCAAGCGCAACAAGTTCGGCGTCGAGGCGACGGTCAAGGAGATCGCGTACGACCCGACGCGCAGCGCGTACCTCGCGCTCATCGAGTACGCGGACGGCGCGTTGAGCTACATCCTCGCCCCCGACGGCCTGAAGCAGGGCATGAAGGTCATGAACGGCCCGAAGGCCGAGGCGACGGTCGGCAACTGCCTGCCGCTCGCGCAGATTCCGCTGGGGCTCTTCGTCCACTCGATCGAGCTCGTGCCGGGCAAGGGCGCGAAGGTCGCCCGCTCGGCGGGCAACGCCTGCCAGGTGATGGCGCGCGACGGCAACACGGTCACGCTGAAGATGCCTTCGGGCGAAGTCCGCATGTTCGACGGCCGCTGCCTCGCGTGCGTCGGCTCGGTCGGCAACAAGGACTGGGGCTCGATCAAGCTCGGCAAGGCGGGCCGCAAGCGCTACCTCGGCATCCGCCCGACGGTGCGCGGCGTCGCGATGAACCCGGTCGACCACCCGATGGGCGGCGGCGAGGGCCGCACGTCCGGCGGCAGCCACCCGCGTTCCCCGTGGGGTAAGCTCGCGAAGGGCGGCAAGACCCGCGCGAAGCGCAAGGCGTCCAACAAGGTCATCGTCAAGAGGAGGAAATAATCCATGAGTCGTTCTCTCAAGAAGGGACCTTATGTCGAGGAGAGCCTCCTCCGCAAGGTCGAGAAGATCAAGGCGAGCGGCAAGAAGCAGCCGATCAAGACGTGGAGCCGTCGTTCGATGGTGCTCCCGGAGTTTGTCGGCCTGACGTTCGCGATTCACAACGGCCGGCAGCACCTGCCGATCTTCATCACCGAGAACATGGTCGGCCATCGTCTCGGCGAGTTCGCCCCGACCCGCACGTTCAAGGGTCACGGCAACTCGGTCGAAAAGGCCAAGTAAGGGGATAAGCAATGGAAGTTACCGCCATTACCCGCAATCAGCGCATGTCCGCGTTCAAGGGGCGTCCGCTGTGCCGCGCGTGTCAGGGCCAGAAGGCCGCCGACGCGCTGAAAATCGTCGAGTTCTCGCCCAAGAAGGCGGCCGTGATCATCAAGAAGACGATCATGAGCGCCGTGGCGAACGCGAAGAACAACAACGGCGTCGAGAACGCGGCTGACCTCACGGTCAAGCTCTGCGTGCTGGACGAATCCACCCGGATGCGCCGCTACTGGCCGACGGCCCGCGGCAGCGCCCATCCGATCGCGCGCCGCCTCTGCCACTGCAAGGTGGTGCTGACGGACGCGCCGGCCAAGGCCAAGAAGGAGGCCAAGTAACCATGGGACAGAAAGTCAATCCGATCGGCTTCCGCGTCGGCGTCAACCACGCCTGGGGCAGCCGTTGGTTCGCGCCCAAGAAGACCTTCGGCGCCTACCTCGTCGAGGATCAGAAGATCCGCACGGCGATCAAGTCGAAGCTGGTCGAGGCCGGCATCTCCAAGATCCTCATCGAGCGCTACGCGAACTCCGTCCGCGCGACGATCTTCAGCGCCCGTCCGGGCGTGATCATCGGCCGCAAGGGCGGCGACGTCGAGGCGATCCGCGCCGACCTTGAGAAGATGACGAAGAAGCAGGTCTACCTTGACATCAAGGAAGTCCAGGGGGCCGACGCCGACGCGCAGCTCGTCGCCGAGGGCATCGCCCAGCAGCTCGAGCGCCGCATCATGCTCAAGCGCGCGATGAAGCGCGCGATGAAGGTGGCGATGGACATGGGCGTGGACGGCATCAAGGTCCATGCGGGCGGCCGCATCAACGGTGCGGAGATCGCGCGCGTCGAGTGGTCCCGCGAGGGCAAGGTGCCGCTGCACACGCTCCGCGCCAACATCGACTACGGTTTCGCGGAAGCCAACACCACGGCCGGCAAGATCGGCATCAAGGTGTGGATCTGCAAGAAAGAGGGTTTCCAGGCCCGTCCGCCGCGCGGCGACCGCCGCGGCGAGCGTCGCGAGCGCGGTGACCGCAAGGAGGGGAGGTAAGCCATGCCTTTGATGCCCAAGAGAGTCAAGTACCGCAAGGTCTCCAAGGGGAACCGCGCGGGATACGCCACTTCGGGTACGGAGCTTGCGTACGGTGAGTTCGGCCTCAAGGCCCTCACGCGCGGTCTCCTGACGGCCACGCAGATCGAGGCCTGCCGCGTTGCGATCAATCGCGAGATGAAGCGCAAGGGCAAGCTCTGGATCCGCGTGTTCCCGGACAAGCCCGTCACCCGCAAGCCGATCGAGGTCCGCATGGGCGGAGGAAAGGGCAACCCGGAGTTCTGGGCGGCCGTCATCCTCCCCGGCAAGGTCCTCTTCGAGGTCGGCGGCGTGAGCGAGGAAGTCGCGAAGGAGTGCCTCCGTCTCGCGGCGACCAAGATCGGCATTCACACCAAGTTCATCACCCGCGCAGGAGTCAAGATCTAATGAGCACGGAAGAAGTCAACAATCGCGGCGCGCGCAAGCTTCGCAAGGGCGTCGTCGTTTCGAAGTCCGGCGCGAAGACCGTCAAGGTGGCGGTCTCGTACCGTGAGGTCCACCCCGTGTACGGCAAGGTCATCACGCGCACGAAGAACTACCACGTGCACGACGAGGCCGACACGGCCAAGGTCGGTGACACCGTCACCATCATGGAAACGCGTCCGATGTCCGCCACGAAGCGCTGGCGCATCGTCGCGAAGTAAGGAGAAACAGAACCATGTTGCAGGAACTCTCCAATCTCGTGGTTGCGGACAACACCGGCGCGAAGCGCGCCATGTGCTTCCGCATCCTCAAGCAGCGCAAGGAGTACGCGCACCTCGGTGACGTGATCCGCGTGGCGATCAAGGAAGCGTCGCCGACCTCTTCGATCAAGAAGGGCTCGGTCGCGACCGCCGTCATCGTGCGGACGGGCAACCCGATCCGCCGCGCCGACGGCTCGACGGTCCACTTCGACCAGAATGCGTGCGTCCTCGTCGACTCGAAGCTCAACCCGATCGGAACCCGCGTGTTCGGGCCGGTCGCCCGCGAGCTCCGCGACAAGAACTACATGAAGATCCTCTCGATGGCCCCGGAAGTGGTCTGACGCAAAGGAGCAACGAAAATGGCTATCGCAAGAATCAAGAAGAACGACACCGTGATCTGCACGCGCGGCAACGACGCGGGCAAGACGGGCACCGTCCTCAGCGTCGACCCCAAGAAGGGCGTCGCGATCGTCGGCGGGCTGAACGTCCACAAGAAGGCGGTTCGCCGCACCGAGAAGACGGCCGGCGGCCTGATCGACAAGGAACTGCCGATCCGTCTCTGCAAGCTCATGCCCTACGATGCCGAGAAGAAGTGCGGAACGCGCGTCAAGACCGGCGAGAAGGACGGCAAGAAGGCGCGCGTCGCGGTCAAGAGCGGCAAGGCCCTCTAAGGTAAGGAACAATCATCATGGCAAGACTCAAAGACGAATACGCGAGCCGCATGGTTCCCGAGCTTGAGAAGAAGCTCGGCACCACGAACAAGATGCTCGTTCCCCGCCTTCAGAAGATCGTCATCAACATGGGCTTCGGCATCGTCTCGAAGGACGAGCAGAAGACGCTCGTGGACGACCTGACGGCGATCACCGGCCAGAAGCCCATGCTCTGCAAGGCGAAGAAGTCGATCTCGAACTTCAAGCTGCGCGAAGGCATGGTCATCGGCGCGAAGGTCACGCTGCGCGGCGAGCGCATGTGGGAGTTCGCCGACCGCCTCATCGCGGCGGCCCTCCCCCGCATCCGCGACTTCCGCGGCGTTCCGAACCGCGGCTTCGACGGCGCCGGCAACTACACGCTCGGCGTCAAGGAGCACACGATCTTCCCGGAGCTCGTGGACTCGTCCGCGCAATCGGGCATGGACATCACGTTCGTGACCTCGTCCACCGACAACAAGGCCTGCAAGGAGCTTCTGAACTCCATGGGCATGCCGTTCGCAGGAAGGAACTAAGTCATGGCTAAACAGTGTCTCATCGAAAAGCAGAAGAAGACGCCCAAGTTCAAGGTGCGCGCGTACAACCGCTGCCAGCGCTGCGGTCGTCGCCACGCCTACCTCCGCAAGTTCGGCGTCTGCCGTCTCTGCTTCCGCGAACTCGCCGTCGCCGGCCTCATCCCCGGCGTCACCAAGGCGTCGTGGTAACCGAACAGGAAAGGAATCCCAAAAATGTCTATCGATCCCATTTCCGACATGCTGACGTCGATCCGCAACGGACTGAAGGCCCGCCTTTACTCCGTCGCGACGCCCGCCAGCGCCCTCAAGGCCGAGATCGCCCGCGTCATGAAGGAAGCCGGCTACATCGCCGACTGCGTCACGACGAGCGAATTCCCGAAGAAGCTCGTGATCACGCTGAAGTACACGGACCGGGCGGTGCCCGCCATCCGCGAGATCAAGCGCGTTTCGCGTCCGGGTCTCCGCCGCTACGCCCCCGTCAGCAAGATCCCGTCCGTCCTCGACGGCATGGGCCTTGTGGTCCTCTCCACGTCGAAGGGCGTCATGAGCGGCGCGCAGGCGAAGAAGGAGAACCTCGGCGGCGAAATCATCTGCACGGTCGCTTAACATCAGGAGCTAAAGACAATGTCTCGAATCGGTAAAGAACCCGTCAAGCTCGCCGAGGGCGTCACCGCCACGGTCGCGGGCCAGACGGTGACGGTCAAGGGCAAGCTCGGCGAGCTGTCCTACACGATGCATGAGGGCATCACGGCGAAGGTGGAGGACGGGAACATTCTCGTCGCGTGCGCCGACGACTACACGCTCGGCAACTTCCACGGTCTCGCCCGCGCGCTGATCCACAACATGGTGGTCGGCGTGTCCGCAGGCTACACGAAGCAGCTCTCCATCGAGGGCACCGGCTTCAAGGCCGTCCTCAAGGGCCAGGAGCTCGCGCTCTCGCTCGGCTTCGCCTCCCCGAAGGTCTACGCGATCCCCGCCGGACTCACGGTGACCGTCGAGAACGACGGCCTCCAGGTCACGGTCAAGGGCATCGACAAGCAGGCCGTCGGCGAAGCCGCCGCGCGCATCCGCGCGTATTATCCGGCCGAGCCCTACAAGGGCAAGGGCATCAAGTACGTCGGCGAGGTCATCCGCCGCAAACAGGGCAAGAAGGTCGCCTAATCGCGGCGTAAGGAGAACGAAAGATGTTCAATCGCAAAGTTCAGCGTCAGAAGCGGCACCTCCGCCTCCGTCAGCGCGTGATCGGCACGGCGGCGCGTCCGCGCATGTCGATCTGCCTGACGAACAAGCACATGTACGTCCAGTTCATCGACGACGACGCGGGCCGCACCCTCGCCCAGGCGAACACGCTCAAGGACGAGAAGGCGAACCTCGAAGTCGCGAAGACGCTCGGCGCGCGCGCGGCGGAAGCCGCGAAGGCCGCCGGCATCTCGCTCGTCGTGGTCGACCGCGGCGGCAACAAGTACACGGGGCGCCTCGCGGCGATCGTGGAGTCCGCCGTCGCGAACGGCGTCGCCATCTCGGCCAAGAAGGAGGAGAAGTAAGCCATGGCATTCAATCGTGACAAGCGTCAGGAGCAGGACGACGCGCTCGACGAGCACACCGTCTTCATCAACCGCTGCGCCAAGACCGTCAAGGGCGGTCGCCGCATGAGCTTTTCCGCCGTCATCGTCGTCGGTGACAAGGAGGGCAAGGTCGGCGTCGGCTTCGGCAAGGCCAACGAGGTCGCGGACGCGATCCGCAAGGGCGGCGAGGCCGCGCGCAAGGACATGCGCAAGGTCGTCATGAAGGGCAAGACCATCCCGCACGACGTCGAAGGCGTCTGCGACGGCGGTCGCGTCATCCTGAAGCCGGCCGAAGAGGGCACGGGCCTCATCGTCGGCGGCGGCATGCGCCCCGTCCTCGAGGCGGCCGGCATCCGCGATGCGGTCGGCAAGTCGCTCGGCTCGAAGAACCGCCTCAACGTGGTCAAGGCCACGCTGAACGCGCTCTCGAAGCTCCGCAGCGCCGAGGAGATCGCGGCGGTTCGGGCGTAAGGGCAAAACGCCTTTGCCTTTCGTCCAATGTCGGTTGTCCCTGATGAGGACAGCCGACAGGGGACAGAAGACAGGGGCAGACAGAAAGGACAGCTAAAATGGAACTTAACTCTCTCACCAACACCCCCGGCGCGCGTCAGCGCCGGAAGCGCGTCGGCCGCGGTTGCGGTTCGGGCCTGGGCAAGACCTGCGGCAAGGGCCAGAAGGGCCAGCAGTCGCGCAAGGGCCACAAGCACAAGCTCGTGTTCGAGGGCGGCCAGATGCCGCTCGTCCGCCGTCTGCCGAAGCGCGGCTTCAACAACGCCGCGTTCAACGCGAAGGCGCTCGCCGTCAACGTGTCCGACCTCGAGAAAAAGTTCGAGGCGGGTGCGGAGATCACGGTCGAGACGCTCGCCAAGGCGGGCTTCTCGGACAACAAGCAGCCGAAGGTCAAGATCCTCGGCACGGGCGAGCTCACGAAGAAGTTCACCGTGAAGGTCCCCTGCTCGGCCGCCGCGAAGGCGAAGATCGAGAAGGCGGGCGGCACGGTCGCCTAACCCCTTCGGCAAAGCGAAAAGAGGCGTCCCGGCGGTTTCCCGCCGGGCGTTTCTTTTTGTCCTTTTGGACTTGGCCCGTCGTGCATGTTCTGTCGCTGGCCGACGTGCGGCGCGCTTCGGGGCACAGGCGGCTTGCGCCGCCTCACAGGACAGGACGTTGCGTGAGGAGTGGGCGGGATGGACGCCCAGTGATATCCAATCGATTGCTTTCGCTGAACACGGAGATGACAGAGTGGCGGAGACGCGTATCTGCCGTCTCCGTGTTAAGCGCACCCCGCCTAGCGGCCCCTTCGGGCTGCTTCGCAGGGGGATATGCAGGCCTTCCCGTGCAGGATGCCCAAGTCGCCCGCTCGGAAAATGAAAGGTCGGCATTGCGCAGAGGCTCAAAACGGCGGCTAAAAAAAGTGGATATGTCTTTTGTGTCAGAGGGGGTGATTTTATGATATAATGTGCACGTCGTGAAAACGAAGGATGCAACGGATGACACGAAGACGGAATCCTAGGTCATTTTTCTGAACCCGAACGAACACAAAAGGAGAACAACAAGATGAGAAAACTGGTCAGAACGGTCGATAGCAAGGCTATTCTTGCTAAATATAACGGGGGGGGGGGGGGGGATGAACCTTTCGGCTCTCCTTCTTTTCTGCGGCACGGCGCTCGGTGTGGCGCTGGGCCTGAGGGCCGATGAGCCGCGCTGGACGTATACGCCGGCGGCGGGCGACAGCCCTGCGAGCATCACGGATGGCGGATGGACGCTGCACGTTTCCGTGATGGACGAATCGGCGCACACGTTGGCCCTTGGCACAAACAACTGCGGGTCGGTCATTCTCGAAAAAGGTGCGGGCGCGACAAATACCATTGACTTGCGCGGCGGCGTGACGGATACCGCCGGAACGGCGTGGACAATCGCCCGTATCTATGGTAGGGCCTTCACGGGACGGAGCAACGGCATTAACACCATCTACACGCCCGGCACGCTTGGCGAACGAGGTTTTGCGGGGCATCTATTCCGCGAGAGCGCATTCTCTCAAATCGTGATTGACGAACCGGACATGACCGGACTTGTCGTCAACAACACCTTTATGAGCACGCCGATTAAAAAACTGAATCTGAAGGCTCCCAAGGTCTATGCCATTGGCGGTGGCGGTGCTTTGGTTGAGGCGTTCCTGTCCGACACGGATGTCTCGGGCTGGGACTTGAGCGGTCTCAAGTATTTTGTTGATGGGGCGGTCTTTTGGAATTATAATCCAAATGCGAGCACGACAAGCAAGACGGCCAGCGTATTCCGGGGGCGGGCGTTTCGCGGCGTCTTGCGGTTGCCGTCGATTGTCGATCCGCCGGCGGACTCGTTCGCGAACTGTCCGAACATGGAAGGCCTTGAACTGGGCGCGAGCAACTTGCTGACGAAGGTCGGCGCGGACATCGCGACGAACTGCGCGTCGCTTGTGCGCGTTGTCCTCGGCGGCGCCGAGGGCTGGACGCTCGGCGCACGGGCGTTTCAGTCCCCCAACATCACGAATGTCGTCTTCAGGGGCTTGACGCCGCCGACGTTTGATGCAGAGGCGGAAGATGTTTTCTTTGGTACGGCCGAGACGCCGGCACGTCAAATTCTTTTTGAAATTCCTCGCCATGACACGGTTTGGGCGGAAGTTGCTTCGTCTGCCTTTGCGGCGACAGCGGATGAGCGGGCTACGTTTGCCGCGCGCTTTGGCGAAGCGCGGCTTCCGGATCTGATCGGCGTTGTCGGGACGAACGTCTTCAAGACGGCTAACTGCCAGTATCTTGCGTGGGGCGATAACGCATCCCGCACCTACACGATGAACTTGACGCTGGACGAGAACCACCCCGAACACGCGGTTGTCGTGACGCCGCAGAAGGACGCCTATGCGGCGGGCGAGACGGTGACGATTGCCCCTGCCGCCGAACAGGAAGTCTTCTACTGGTGGGGCAACGTGCCGAAGGAACAGCGCCGCGCCGCCTCGCTTACGTTCACGATTGACCAGAATATCCGTCTGCGTCCGCTTTTCCGCAACCGCTGGACAGTCACGGTCGCGGAGAATGCCGAAGCGGGATCGGCGGCGACGGTTTCCGATGGCGTCTGGACGCTCAACGCGACCGTCCTGGACCCGGACGCACGGACGCTCGCCCTTGGCAACGGCGCGGAAAAAGGCGCGTATGCGGACGGCAACACGGGCACGGGATGCCTCAATCTGCTCGGCACGTTCACAGAAACGTCTGGGCGGGCTTGGTCGGTCACGAGCCTTGGCGTGTCGTACACGTTTTCTGGTGAAGGCCCGACGACGCTTTACGCGCCGGAGAATGTGGTCTGGAGCGGCATGCCCCTACGTGGCTGCAAAACCATGGCCACGTTTGCGCTTGTCTCGACGAGTGCCGTCGGCGTCATCGGCAACAACAACTTCGTGGGTGAATGGTTTGGAGATCGCTATCGGACAATGCTGCTGGCCGCGCCAGGTCTGACGGGGTTGGGATTCAACCAGGCCGACAAGCAGTTTCTGGCGGAGACTGACGTGTCCGAATGGGACTTGAGTGGCTTGCAGGGCATTGGCGTCAACTATCCGCTGACAGAGACGCTCGGAGGGGACTTCTTCAAAGGGAAGTCGTTTTCCGGCGTCATGGACATTCCGGCCATCAAGCGACTCGGCACGAACGTCTTCGCGAACACGACGCGGATGACGGGGCTGAAGGTCGGCGCGAACGGCGCCTTGACGCGAATCTATCCCGGTGCCGTGTCGAACAGCGCGGCGCTCGTCTCGGTCGAGATTGGCGGCGTGAAGGGGCTGCAGATTGACGGCGGCGCGTTCTGCTCGTCGAAGCTCGCGTCGGTGAAGTTCCTGTCGACGCCGCCGACGTTTGGCGCGGCGGATGGCGAACTTGTCTTCGGCACGGAGGAGACGGAGGCCCTGTCGATGAACTTCAACGTGAAGGCGCGGCGGCGCGGGGCGTGGGCAGGTGTCGCGGCCTCGGCGCGCGCGGCGACGGATGCGGAGCGTGCGCGGTATCGCTTCCGCTTCGGCGACGACACGTATCTGGTCGGCGTCGTGCCCGCCTCGGTCTTCCACACGACGCAGGAACAGTTCCTGAGCGTGGGCGCGCCTGATGACCCGCTGCGCGGCATGGTCTTCATCTTGAGGTAAGAAACGGCAATTGGAGATTTAACATTTCAAATCTCAAATTCAAAAGGGAAAAACAAAAGAGAAAAAGGAAATGAAGAGAGAAAGGCAATAAGAATATGTTCAAGAAAATCGCATGTCTGCTGTTGGGCGTTGTGGCCTTTGCCGGGCTTGGCAACGCCGCAAAGAAGAAGCCCGTCGACTGGACGCTGTATCCCATCAACGAGAAGGCCGCCGACTACCGGCTGGAGTCGATCGACAAGCAGTCGTTCAAGCTGTCCGCGACGCGGAAGGACGCGCCCGGCAAGACGATGGGCCTCGCGATCGTCAACGTCAACCGCAACACGTGGACGCACGACAAGGTCGTCTTCTCCGTGCGCAGCCTCGACGGGCGGGCGGCGAGCCTGAGCGTGTCGGTCAGCTATGCGGACGGCGACAAGACGTCCATGAAGAACTCGGGCGGCATCTCCGTCTCGGGCCGCAACTGGTCGGATGTCGTCCTCGCGCTCGACAACGACTACGGGCTCGGCGACCGCGCCATCCAGATCCGGCAGGTGAAGTTCTCGCTCGGCGCGACTGACCTGCCGGTCGGCGGCACGAGCGGCATCGAGGTTGCGGACTTCCGCGTGTGCGGCCCGAACGAGGTCAGCAAGTCCGCCGCCTACCGCGACGACGACGTCTTCGTCGCCGTGCCGGCGAAGGCGGCTCCCGCACCCGTTGTCCGCCCGGACGCGCTGAAGGTCTTCTTCGCCTTCGACAATGAGGACGTCCAGCCCTCGCGCTCGCGGCGGAAGAAGGGCCTGTGGGACGAGCAGCAGTACTGGGGCTTCCGCGAGATCCTGCTGGAGCGGACGGACGGCGCGGCGGTCGTGACGACGAACCTCGACGAGGCGGGGGCGATCGTCTACGCCTCCTGCCGGAAGAACGCCGCGCTCGCCAAGCGGATCGCCGCGCGCGTGACGGAGGGCGGCGTGCCGCTCTACGCGACGACGGAGGTGCTGGACCCGGAGGTCGAGGCGCTACTCCCGTGCACGGTCGGCCACGGCCCGCTGGAGGACCTGCCGCCGCGCCGCCGCGTCGTGCCGGCGGACGCCCGCCATCCCCTCGCGCGCGCCGGCGGCTACAGCGACGCGACGTTCCCGGCGTTCCGCAGCGTCCGGGCGAAGGACGCGGGAAATGTCCTCTTCCGCTACGACGGCGGGCCGGACGCCGTGGTCGAGGGCCGCGCCGGCAGGGGGCGCGTCCTCTACTCGTCCGTCGGCCTCGGCGCGTCCCTCGTGCCGGGCAAGGAGGCGCGCGACGCGTTCTTCCTGCGGCTGCTCGGGCACCTGACGAACCGCGCGTTCCCCGAGCGCGACCGCGCGCGCCCGAAGCCGTCCTTCCTCGGCGGCTGGTGGGAGGGCAACGACGGGTTCGGCCACTTCGGCTGGGAGGTCGGCAACGGGTTCCTCGTCGAGAACACGTCGAGCCGCCTGGAGGTGTCGCTCGGCGGCGTCCAGTACTGCCTCGCCTCGCCGCGCGCCGGCGACGGGCCGCGCAAGACGGCGTTCGCGGTCGACCGCATCAACCCGCTCGCCGTCGGCGGCACGCTGACGACGGACGGCGTCAAGACGATGCGCTACGACGGCTCGATGGCCTATCCGGGCCTGCGGTGGGAGGTCTACCTGCCGACCGTCGAGCTGCACCTCAAGAACACGCTCTCCTACGCGGCCTACCTCTCGAAGCGGGGATACAAGACCGTTGCGGTCTGCGAGGGCGAGGCGATCGACCCCCGGGACTTCGCCGCGCCGTGGCTGCTCCTCTGGAACGCGACGGACGAGGACGCGCCGCTCATGCTCGTCTTCGGGACCGTGCCCGGCAAGGTCGAGACGATGCGCGGCGCGCGCGGCGTGAACGGCCTGCGCCTCACGGCGTCCAGGGCCGGCGGCGTCGGCGTCATCGTGCCGACGTGGATCTGGGGCTCGCGCAGGGCCGACACGCGGGACTGGGCGAAGGGGATCCCCGGCGAGGCGGTGCGGCGCGTCAACGAGTGGTATCCGCGCGCGTTCAGGTACCCCGTCGCCCAGCGCGAGCGCTTCCGCCTGAACGAGAAGGCGGGCATGGTCGAGATCCGCGACGACTTCGAGTACCTTGAGACGAGGGACTCCTTCGGGACGCCGACGCGGCCCTACGCGGCGATCCCGCCGGTCGCCGCGTCGCTCGGCGCGAAGGGGCCGGACTGGTTCCGCGCCGAGGCGGACGCGAAGCGGACGTCGCTCGTCACGCGCTACGGGCCGCTGCTCGTCGCCGACGGCCAGAGCCGCGTCGAGTGGGCGATCCGCATTCCCCGCCAGGACCTCTCGACGCTGCCGCACGCGAGCGGCTTCGAAAAGTACGACGCGCTCTTCAACTCGCAGTTCGCCGACGCGGTGAACTTCTCCTGCGGCGGCGGGGTGCGGGTCGACTGGTACACCGACCGCCGGGGCAGCAAGGCCGACCCGAAGAACGACGCGGACGGCGCGTCGCTCCACGACGGGTCGTGCAACCTGAGTTTGCACGGGTCGCTCTTGGGCATGAGCCGCAACACGCCGAACCCCTACGGCTACACCGAGGAGAACCGCCGGCTCATCCGCCGCCGCCTCACGTGGCGCCTCATGGAGCCGCTGGAGGACATCTACTTCAAGGCCGTCTGCCGCTACCGCCGCGAGCCGTTCAGCGGCCGCCGCTACACGATCTACATGAACTCGCCGCGCAACATCTCGACGGTCTACGAGCCGGCGGCGTTCGGCTCGCGCATCATCTACGGCGACTCGAACGAGACCGTGCGCATGATCGTCATGTGCCTCCAGAAGCTCGCCGACCAGTTCGGCCAGCCCGACGTCGTGAAGGCCAACTGGGACACGGTCTCGCGCGAGGTCGTCAGCTACATCTACGCGATCGACAGCTGGGCGTACCTCTGCTCGGGCTGCCTCGAGTGGGGCGGCCCCGGCACGGTCGACATGCTCAACAGCGAGGTCGGCTGCATGATGGAGTACGCGCGCCTCGCCCAGATCGCGGGCGACGAGGCCGAGTACGCGCAGGCGATCTACCGCGCCGCGCGCCGGGCGTGCCCGACGATGGCGCGCTTCGTCATGCAGGACTACTACGGCGACAACGGGCTCGCCGACCGCAAGACGCTCGGCCTCTGCTACGGCTTCTCCGAAGACGCGCGCGGCGCCGAGTTCCGTCCGCTTGATCGCACGCGCGTCTGGGACTGCGAGATCTTCGACATGTCCGAGGGCATCCCGAACGCGCTCGTCGCGCTCTACCGCGACTGGGGCGTCGGGCAGCTCCAGCGCGAGTACATCCCCTACGTGCTGCGCGCGACCGAGAAGGACGAGCTTTGCTACACCGTCCTCGCCACGGTCGGCCTCGTCGGCGGCTGCTCGGACGCGCGGCTGAGGGAGAAGCTCGACGAGGTCGTCGGCTACGAGAAGCTCAACAGCTGGCTGCGCACCGACTGGCCGGGCATGGACACGTGCAGCTACGTCGAGTACATCTACCACCGCCTCACGGACTCGCCGGTCGTCACCGACTGCCGGGGCGTCAACCTGCACGACGCGCAGTACGACGTGAAGGCGCGGACGCTGACGCTCGACTTCACGCCCGTCACGAAGGACGCCGCGCTCGCGGTCGACGGGGTGCCGCTCGCGGGGCTCGCCGTCGGCAAACGCGAGACGCGCCGGCTCGTCACGCCCGGCGACGGCAAGCCGCTCATGGTCAACGAGGACAACGACCACTTCTTCCACCGCGACCCGTCGGAGATGACGCGCGAGGGGCTGCTCGCCTACGTCGACTCGATCATCGACGGCGGACGGGTCACGGACATGGTGTTCTGTCCCGTCGGACAGCCCGCGAACTACGACTCCAAGGCGTGGGAGCCCGTCTGGAAGCGGCTGGAAGACCCCGCGTTCAAGGACTGCTTCGCGACCGAGGCGCGGCGCCGTTGGCCGGAGAACTGCAAGCGGCTTCATGACGCGGGGATCGACCCGTACCGGGTCTGGGGCGACCGCTGCCGCGAGAAGGGCGTGAAGTTCTGGATTTCGATGCGCATGAACGACACGCACTTCATGACGCACCCGACGCTGCAGGGCATCCGCAGCGTGGCCTACACGCGCAATCACCCCGAGTTCTGGCGGTATCCCGACGCGAAGACGGGCGACGCGTGGAAGATGCGCGCGCTCAACTACGCGCGGCCCGAGGCCTACCTGTATGCGCTGACGATGGCGAAGGAACTTCTGGAGCGCTATCGCCCGGACGGCTTCGAGGTCGACTGGATGCGCTACGTCTGCCACCTGACGCCGGGGAATGAGCGCGAGGAGGCGCACGTCCTCACGCGGTTCATGCGTGACGTGAAGGCGCTCGCGGGTTCGGCGAAGATCAGCGTGCGGCTGCCGTCCCGCTATGAGCAGGCCGTGGCGCTTGGCTACGAGCCGGACGTCTGGGCGAAGGAGGGTCTCGTCGACGTCATCATCCCCTGCAACAAGGATGCGGCCGACTTCGAGACGGACGTCGCCGACTGGCGCGCGCGCTGTCCGGGCGTCCTGATCGTGCCGGGCATGGATCGCTTCGACTGCACGCATGATGAGCGCGTCTACACGGACATGGCGGGCTATCGCGGGTTCGCCGACGCGATGGCGCGGAAGGGGGCGGACGGCCTCTACCTCTTCAACGCGATCTACGCGCCGTGCCGTCAGGAGATCTGGACGAAGGGCCTCGACGCGCCTGCCCGCGCGGGGCAGCCGAAGCGCTACATCGCCAGCTACCCGGACGCCGCGCCGGACAGCGTGCCGGAGGCGTCTCTCTGCCAGCTGCCGCGCCGCCTCGCGGACGGCATGCGGCTGACGTTCGACTGCGGCAGCGCCGAAGGCTCGACGGCGGCGTTCGCGTTCGGCTTCGACACGGCCGAGGCACCGGCGGCGGACGGGCTGCGCCTGACGCTGAACGGGCGGCCGGTCGTCGTCCGGAAGGCCGAGACGGTCACGGGCTTCGGCAAGCTCTACGGCGACCCGAAGAAGGTCAAGAGCGTCCTGCGCCTCACGTTCGACCGCAAGGACCTGAAGCCCGGCGCGAACGTCGTCACGCTCGTCGGCGACGGCCCCGCGCAGGTCTACTGGGCGGAGATCGCGACGGAGTGAACACGTGAACACAGTTACGAGAAGGGCGTTCCTTGCGGGCGCGGCGGCCGTGGCGGGCGCAGAAGGCCTGGGGGCTACGGCACGGGTGCCGACGGCGGGACGCGTGGCGGTCTTCTTGGCCGACCTGCACGTCCGCGCCGGCGACTCTTATCAGAAGGAACGTTTGGCGCGCGTGATTGACTCGATCTTGGCGATGCGGCCCCTGCCGACGAACGCCGTCGTCTTCGGCGACATCGCGTATCAGTGCGGGCTTCCGGCGGAGTATGCCGAGTCCCGTCCCCTGCTTCAGCGACTGGTTGATGCCGGCATCGAGCTCTCCTTCGGACTGGGCAACCACGATCGGCGCTCTGCATTTTTCGAGGCCTGGCCCGAATGTCGCGCAAAGACGCTTCTGCCCGGACATCTGGTCACGCGCACTGACCTGGGGCCCGTCGACCTGCTGATGCTGGACGGGCTTCAGGGGCGGGACGACCGGCCGGACCGGGACATGGGGCCGGTGTCGGGGGCGCTGTCCGTCACGCATCAGGAATGGCTGATCGCGGAACTTCGCCGGCTGAAGAAGCCGACGCTCGTGGCGTCGCACTATACGGTCGGCAACCGGTTCTGCTTGGGCGAGATGGATCTCTTCAGTCGGCCGCTTGTCGAGACACTGATGAAATTTCCGCTTGTCGTCGGATATGTCCATGGCCATAGTCACCTGTGGCAGCCGGACTGGTATCACGACGGCTGGGGCGCGAACGCGCGCGAGTTCCGCACGGCTAGCCTTCCGTCAACCGGTCACTGGGGTGACATCGGGTATGCGGTCTTCACGGCCCAGCCGGGCCATGCGGAACTGCGGCTCGTGCAGGACGACTATTACTTTCCGAGTCCGCGACCTGCGGCCGAGCGCCCCCGGACGTGGCAGGCCATTGTCGACGAGCATCGCGGGCGTTCCGTGAGCTGGGACTGGTGAAAGGAGAAGGAAGATGCATCTGAACGTACGAATTCTGGCGGTTGCCGCCGCGCTCTCATTCATGCCGGACGCGCTCCGTAGCGCGCCCTATCGGGACGGCGACACGGTCGTGTTCCTAGGGGACTCGATCACGCATGGCGGTCTCTATCACGCCTACTTGACGGACTTCTACCGCACACGCTACCCGGATGCGGACATCCGCTTCGTCAACTCCGGCATCGGCGGCGACAACGCGGGGGATGCGCGCCGCCGGATTCCCGAAGACGTCGCGGCGTACGCGCCGACGCATGTGGCGGTTCACTTTGGCATGAACGACGTCGGGCGAGGCTGGTATCGGGCGCTGTCGACGGACGAGTCCCTGATCGGGCGCGCGGCGTGCCTGTCGCGCTACCGTGCAAACCTGTCCGACCTGATCGCCGAAATCCGCCGCGTCGCGCCGCAGGCGAAGCTCCTGTGCCTCACGCCGACGCACTATGACGACACCGCCGTCATCACGAACGCGCCGCCGAACTGGAAGGGTTGGCAGTCCGTCAACCAGGTCGGCTGCAATGTCGCCCTCTCCCTGATGGCCGGCCATGTGCTGACGATGGCGAAACGGGAAGGATTCGATGCGCTGAACTGGCATTCCCTGATGAGCAACTTCATCGCGGCGCGCCGTGCGGACGATCCGTCTCTCATGACGACGGCCATCGACCGCGTCCATCCGGGCCCGCTTGGGCATGCGCTGATGGCGTGGGCGTTCCTGAAGCATCAGGGCGTCAGCCCCGTCGTCTCCGACGTCGTGATTGACGCACAGGCCGGACGCGCGTCGTCGATCGTCAATGCGACCGTCACTGACGTTTCCGTTGGCAAGGGCGGCGGCATCACGTTCGACCTGCTGGCGAAGTCGATCCCGTTCCCCGTCCCGGAGGAGGCCCTGCCCTTTGTCGGCGCGTTCGAGGTGGAAAGGGATCTGAACCGCGAGACCGTCACGGTCACCGGCTTGGATCGCGGACGCTACGCCTTGAAGATCGACGGCGAGACGGTCGGTACATATGCGGCGGAGGAACTGGGCGCGGGCGTGTGGTTGGGCTTCAACGCGAAGACTCCGCAGTATCGGCAGGCGCAGACCGTCTTCGCGCGCGTCGAGGAACTGCGCCTGAAAGAGCGGGAGCTGCGCAATCACCATTCTGCGCGCTGGTTCTTTGCGAAACAGGCGCCCGTCGACGACGTGGCCGCGTTTGCCGCCTGGTTTGAGAAGAACGAGCGCGAAGCGGACGCCTATTTTCGGACGTTCATTCCCGGCTATCTTGCATACTGGCCGCGCCATGACGAGATCCGGGCGGCACTCTGGGCCGAGCAGCGGGCCGTGCGGCAGTTGGCGCAGCCCGTCCGGCGGCATTACGAGATTGTGCCGATGACATCTGCGGCCGATCTGGAGGCTGGCTTCCGCGCGCCGCCGGACGCGGCCAAGCCGCAGGTCTGGTGGCACTGGATGGCGGGCAACGTGACGCGCGAGGGCATCACGGCCGACCTGGAGGCGATGGCCGAGGTCGGCATCGGCGGCGCGATCCTCTTCGACGCGGGCCTCGGCGCGCGCTGGGGCGTCCCGGAGGGGACGCTCGCCTTCAACACGCCGGAGTGGTACGCGGCGGTGAAGTTCGCGGCCGAG
>CAKURH010000033.1 GCA_934675625.1 uncultured Kiritimatiellota bacterium | reverse complement strand
GCATATGCTTACGATTCACGTCTGGCCAAAGTGGCTTAAGAGGTTTTTGCTGACCCACCCCCTTTACAAGTCACCGATCTGACATGTTTCTGACTCTATCGCTCTGAGCAAAGGACCTTTGTCAACCCGTCTTGCAACACGGCTACGGATGGGAGTCCAAGTCTCTCAAGTTCGTATGTTGCGACTGCCAGCGGCTTGTTGAGGCCCTTGAGCGAATATTCGACAACAACAGAGTTCTTCTCCTTGCAGCGGTCGGTTACGCTCTTCAGCTTCTCGATGAGAGCCAGATGGTGATACCACGGCAATTGTCCAAGCGGCGCTTGGACAATCTGACCTCTCGTCCAAGCCGATGCAAACGAACGCATATACATCAAGTTTGACCGCGAAAATCCCGCCATTCCCGGAAATTCGGCCTTCAAGTCCGCCGCCATCTTCTCGACGACCTTCGTGCCCCACCCCAGCTGCTCCTGTTTCCTGAGAATCTCATGGCCAATATCCCAGTAGAGAAGCATCAATTCGGAGTTCACCGAGAGCGCCGCCCGTTGACGGGCTTCACAGACGCGATCCTTAATCGACTGCATCCATTTGGCATAGCCAACTGCCACGAATGGAGTCTGCGCATTCGTCCTTGCGATTTTGCTCTTGGAGGTCACTCTTCCATTCATTTAGGTCTTGATTCTCTGCATCGGGCGAAGCACATCCCGCCCGACGCAATCAGCACGAATTATACCACGTCTCGCCAAGCGCCGTCAAATCGGCAAGGCGCCGGCAAGGGAAATTGCTTTCGCTGAACACGGAGACAACAGAGATAGGGATGCACGGAGTTCTTTTTCACTCCGAGACTCCGTTCCTCATTCGTCTCGCGGGCCCTTGCGGGCAGTTCGCTGCGCTCACTGTCGCTTTGCGACCTTCCCTCCGAAACGCTGCGCGTTTCTTCGGCGCATGTGTTCAGCGCCGCAGCCCCCTCGACCGCATGCATCTGTCCACAATCGAAAGTGGCTCGATTGAGCAGCATGACGAACGGTAGCCGCCGCTACTCGATGCGGAGCGCACGGAAGCGGTAATCCGCACGTGCGGAGCCGAACGGACGGAACTGGATTGCGAGGCGCGTCAACGTCTCCGCATCCGCCGGGATGAGCCGCCGAAGCGGGATGCGCACCGTCCGCCAGACGCCGCTCTCGACCGACGTGCCGGGCCAGACGAAACCGCCGCGCTTCGCCTCGCCCGCCGCCGTCCGAAAGCCCAGTTGGAACTGCGGCACGGGCAACGGACGCGACACGGGGCCGTGCGCCGTCTCGTCCAACGCGACCTCCAAGACAAGCGACCGGTTCGCGACATCGCCCTCCGCCAACGTCAGCGGCGTCACGAGTTCCGCCGCCGCGCCTGACCAGTCGGGGGCGTCCGCCGCGATTCTGACGCGCAGCCCCTCGTCCGTCGCGACCGCCGCGTGGCCGCCCCATGCGCCCACCTTCAGGTTCGCCGCCTGAAACGCGCGGACGGACGGCGACACGGGCGGACGCTCCACCGACACGGCGGCGAGCCACACGCCCTTCGTCTGCGCCGAGAAACCAAGCGCAGCGACCGTCGCGTCTGGGCGCGGATTCGGCTTGCGCACGACGAAGAGCGGCGTCCCGTCGCGGTTGCGCCACCCGACAAAACGCACGTCGTCCGGTGTGGACACCGCCACCATTTCGCGCGCGCCATCCGCAAACGTCAGTTCGCAGGTGAACAGTGCTCCGTCCGCCGCCGTCGGGGCTGCGAACAGGAAATCGAGCGCGCGCACCTCCCCTGCCATCGCGACAGGGGCGACCGCACGATTGAGGCTCACGCCCGATCGATTGCCGTTCTGGCCAAGGCGGATGAGGTCAAACGGCACACCTGCCAGAACCTGCCGCCCCCACGGCAAGGCAGAAACGACGTCCTCCAGCGTCCCGTTGGCCACCGACCGCAAATCCACGAACGCGACGCTGTCCGGCTCAACCCAATACGGCGCGGACGACAGGTCGGTTCCGCTGTTTTCCGCCAACCAAGCCGGAAGTGACGCAAAAAACGATTTTTCTGTCACTTTCCCGTCTTCCCCCCTGGGGTCTGTCCCCACATTCTTGGGGTCTGTCCCCAGCTCGCCTTGGGGTCTGTCCCCAGCTCGCCTTGGGGTCTGTCCCCAGCTCGCCTTGGGGTCTGTCCCCAGCTCGCCGCGCAGGATGACGGGGATGCCGGGGAGGAGGCGCACTAGCAGTTCGCCCGCCGCCGTTCGGGTCACGGGCTGCTGCGTCGTCACATCGATCCAACGCCGCGCCGCCGCGCCGACCGTCTGCGGCCGCAACCGCACGGCCCGTGGGGACAGGCCCCCGTTGAGAAGGATAAAACCGGCTGAATTTCGCGGATTTTGAGCAAAATAGCATTCAATTTCGGAAACTTCCCGCCCGTCCACGGCGTCCGTCAGCTGACAGGCGGGCGAAATCCCCAACTTGCCCGCGACCTTGACGTACAGGGCCCGCGCTTTCGCCGGCGCGAGCGGACGCTCGACGTAGATGACGCGGCCCTTGCCAAGCCGCTGGTTCGCCTGTTGCGGAACGAGGGCGTCCGCACGGGTCTGTCCCCACTCGTCGCGGTCAAGTCGACCGCCGACGGCGAGCAGCGTGCCGCCCTTCTCGACCCAACGCCGCAACTGTGCGTTCGTCTCGTCCAGCGTTGCGTCGATCCCGGCTGCCACAAGCAGCTTCACGCCCCGTAGGTGCGCCGTGTCCAGCTGCTCCTCGAAAATCGCCCGCACCGGCAGACGCGCGGCCAACAGCGTCTCGCCCGCCTCGCGCATGCGGGTGGCGTCCGTACGCTTCTCTGCCGCGCAGAGGCGAATCGTCGGCTGCGAAACGAGGACGGCGACGGATGCGGGCACACCCCGGTCGCGCGGCGTGAAGAGGTCGTTGACGGCGGCGATGTCACGCGCCGCGTCCTTCAATCCAGCAAACGCTTCCGGCGGCACGGACGCCGGATTGAGCGCGCAGTAGGGATACTGCTCGGTCAAGCGCGCCGGACCGTCCGGCTCCTTCCAGACGGCGCTGCGGGCGCAGCGATCCCACTTGAAGTAGTAGGTGCCGTTCAGTCCGCGTGCGTATTCCGCCAGAATCCGGGCGCGGTGGCTCGCGCGCGTCGCGCCGGGGTAAGCCTCGCCATCGACAATCGGACGCGTCCCCGCGACCGCGAGGAGCACGAGCGCGTCCCAGGTGTCGCCGCCGCCCGTCGGCGCGACGACAAGATCGGTCGTGCGATTCGCGGCGTAAAGGTCGATGTCTGCGCAGATGTAGAAGCCGACGGACTGGAGCGGCTGAAAGCACGTGCGCGCCGTCGGATCGACCGCCCGGATGTCCGCCTTGCCGCGCGCCACGGCGTCCGCGAACCGCGCCTGGTTGAATTTGCGCCGCTCGACGGCCTCCGCAACGGGCGGACGCTTCGCGGGCAAGGTCGCGAGATGGCGGCGAAACGCCGCCTCGGCGGCGGGCGACCGATCGTCGTAGGCGGGCTCGTTGAAAAGTTCGTAGACGAACGGCTTCACGCCGTGCCGCCGAAGTTCCCGCGCGCCGCTCTGCCACATCTCCCGGTAGAGGGACAGGCCCTCCTCCGTGACGAGCGAATACGGCAGAAAATGGCAGTCACCCGCCGTGAACGCGGCGGCGGACGGCGGACGCTTCGGATCGTAGGCAAGGCCGCCGTGCGACCAGCCGGCGCAAGTGTAATCCACCCAGACGGGGAGGCCGTTCTTGTAGTAGCCGGCGGCGATTGACCAGTCGAGCGTGCGGTTCGCCTGCCAGAAGTTCGGTTCGGGACGATACGTGCGCATCCAGTCCGTCGGCACTTCGCCGCCTGTCGCGTTGAAGCCGAGGCGGTCGAACTGCGCCCGGTTCGGCGGCGTCTCGTAGAGCCATTCCCAGCCGGACGGCTCACCGGGAAAGGCGCGGTAGTCGTCCGCCGTCGGCAGCTCGTAGATGAGGTTGCCGATCAGCTGGACGGGACGCCCGTTCTCGACGAAGCCACCCCCCGGCGCGAACTCGATTTCGGCGTGTGCGACGAGCGCGAAGAGGAAAATGAGAATCTGTTGCGGAAAAATCTTGTTCATGGTAAGAGGCTTACACGGAGGATGTAATGTCACACACAGGATAAATGTTTCGCACAGAGGATGAATGCCTCACACGGAGGGACGGAGGCACGGAGTCGCCAAGCCGGACAAATCTCCGTGTCTCCGTCACTCCGTGTGAGCATTAAAGGCACTCTCGTTTATCAGACACTTTTCACCGGATGATGAACAGGACGCCGGTCGTGTACTCGAAGTTCGGGTTCTGCATCAGCCAGGCGACGCGGCGGCCGTCTTGCGTTTCGTAGACGCCAACGACGCGATACCCCGTCTGCTTCTTGATCTTCCGCGCAGCCGCACGCTCCTCCGACGTGAACGACTTGCAGACCGCCTTCCACGACGCCTTCATCATCGGCGCGAAGATCTTCACGGGCTTCGTGCCGTCGTCGCCGACCGTCCGCAGCGCGAGGATGTTGTCAAGCGTTTCCGTGCTCGGCGCCTCGTCCGAAAACCAGACTTCTTCGACAGGCAACGGCGTGTTTTCTGCCGCGAGAAACGTCGTCGTCTCCGTCGTGAAGTCATGACTTGCGCCAAAGTCAAGCTTCTTCAAGGCCGTCGTGTTGTTCTGAAAAATCAAGGAACCCAGCGTCTTCAGCGTGCCGTTCGTGCCCAACGCGGCAGACGAATGCCGCGTCCACAGGAAGAACGCCGTGTCCTTCACCGTCTCCAGATTCGGCAGATCGAGTTCGCCGATTGGGCCGAATCCCGAATCCGCCGGAACCATGAACGCAGACTTTCCGACAACCTTCAACCCTGACAGATCCCACTCGGACAAGTCGGTGTCGGCAAACGTCACGTTTGGCCCCCACCAGCTTCTTCCGAAGTTCAAGTTGTCGCCTCCGAACTGCGTCACGTTGGGAACCGCAAGGACCATGCGCACAATCGGCTCTCTGGAAAAGCCGTAACCATTCTCCTCCATCCGTCCTATCATGTCCGGGCATCTGATGACTACATTGGTGAGAGACCCCGAATACTGCCCGTTTGCATTGAATGTCTGACTGCTCCACGAGAGCAACGTCTCAGGCGCATACGTCACTGATGGTCTTTGGCTCGGCGGACGCATCATACTCCCACGGATGCGAAAAGCGCACGTAAAGCGACGTCTCTTCCGTTATCGTGAAGGTGAACGCGGCTTCCGTCGGCGTCGTGCCGTCTGGGAGCTTGCCCTCCCAGGTAATACGCGTGTGCGCATCGGCGGCTGTCGCCTGCACGGACACCGTGGCTCCGATGGGACAGTCCCCCCTCTGTCCAGTCTTCGCCATTGACCGTCACGGCAACGGCATCACCCGCATACTGGCCCTGCGACCGGTTGCCGATCGCGAGCGGCAGCTTCGTGCCGAACACGCTACGGTCTTCGATCCAGCCAAGGTACTGCGGCGCAGCCGTCTGGAACACATCGGCCGCCACGACGGCAAAGGGAACCTCCCAGTCGGGATGGTCTTCCTTGAACGCGGCGATCTCCTCTTCGGTCAATGACGTCGCCGCATCAGCAATCCCCTGCCATTCCGCAATGTCCTTCGGGATGTAGAAAACCATCGTCTTCTCGGCGGCATCCGCCGTGCCGAACGCAACCTCTGTGTCGGCGAACGTCGGCACATAACCAACCATGTAAACGCGCTTAAGCCCATTCGCCTGAAAAGCCCCGCTGCCGACCGTCCACCCTTTTGCCCCACCAAGGACAAACGTGGAAACCTTATACCATGACGAGTTGCAGAACGCCGCCGCCGGAACATCCGCCAATGAACAGCTCCCATTGCCCAACTCTACCCGATCCATCAGGAATCCGTTCTTGTTGGCCAACCCGAATTTCACGATATTGGGGAATCGCAATGTCCCTGTCATGTGGGCATAATAGAACGGGCTGCCATTCATGATCTCCACCCCGTCAAAATTCCAATCGGAGACATTGCAAATGGCCTGAAACGACTGATCGTTTAACTGGCTGATCTTCGGCAGATTGACAACGACATGCTTTCCGTTTCGATCGCTCTTCACAGACGTCAGGAAAAACTCATCAATCGTCCCCTCCCATTCCGGGCAGTCGAGTACGACAGATTCCAGCGCTACCGGCCGGTTATTAAGCTGTTGGCCTCTCGATTTCTTCAGTTCGCGCGGGAATGCAATGTTCACGAACGGCGCCGAACCGTCACGCAGACAGTCGTACGTCAGCTCCTCGATCGTCCACTGCGTGCCGTCGGCGTCTTCGATGCGTTCGGACAGGTCCAGCGTCTCTCCGCCGTACTGCCTGTACGCGCTACCTATCGTGCCGTTCCTGACCGAAAGCGTGTGGCTGTCGGCATCAAGCACATTGACGTTCAGCACATATCCCGTCGAAACGCCAACGTCGTTGTTGTTCGAGATGACGCTTTCACTTTCACTGGGCAGGTAGCCCCAGGGCGAAGCGTCGCCGCAGGCGACAAGCGCAGCCGTGGCCGCCGCGAATCCTACGATCAATGACTTTTTCATGGTGTTTTCATGGTGTTTTCCTTTCCTTTCGTTTTCGGTGTGATAGTGTAGCACGCGGTTGTTAGGAAATTATAAACGATTGATTAAAACATTGTTTTTAAACGCTTGTTTAATTTCACGCGCAAAGTATAGCATATTCGGTCGGTGGAATGCAAGCGCGCCCCCAGCCCGCCCGTCACGCCGCCGCGACAGGCGCGGACGACGCGGGCGGGCGACGGATCACAGCTTGTTGCGCTGGATCTTGCCGCTGATCGTCTTCGGCAGGTCGTCGCGGAAGGCGACGATGCGCGGATACTTGTACGGCGCGGTGTGGGACTTGACGTAGTTCTGCACGTCCTTCTTCAGCTCCTCCGTCGGCTCCGTGCCCTTCACGAGGTGGATCGTCGCCTTGACGACCTGTCCGCGCACAGGGTCGGGCGCCGCCGACACGCCGCATTCGAGCACGTAGGGCAGCTCCATGATGACGTTCTCGATCTCCGCCGGGCCGATCCGGTAGCCGGACGACTTGATCACGTCGTCGGCGCGGCCGACGTAGTGGTAGTAGCCGTCCTCGTCCTTCCACGCGAGGTCGCCCGTGTGGTAGACGCCGCCGCGCCAGGCCTCGTCCGTCTTCTCCTTGTCCTTGTAGTAGCCGAGGAAGATGCCGGGGTGCGCGTGGTCACGTGGCGTGCGCACAACGATCTCGCCGTGCTCGCCGGGCGCGACGCTCCGGCAGTCCTCGTCCACGAGGTCGATGCCGTAGTCGGGCACGGGCTTGCCCATCGAGCCGGGCTTGAGCTTGTCGCCCACGAGGTTCGCGAGCGCGAGCGTCGTCTCGGTCTGGCCGAAGCCCTCGAAGATCTTCAGGCCCGTCGACTTCTCGAACTGCACAAACACCTCCGGGTTCAGGGCCTCGCCCGCCGTCGTCGCGTGGCGGATGGACGAGAGGTCGTACTTCGAGATGTCCTGCTTGATGAGCATGCGGTACATCGTCGGCGGCGCGCAGAACGTCGTGATCTTGTACTTCGCGAACATCGGCAGGATCTTCTCCGCGTCGAAGCGCGTGAAGTCGTAGGTGAAGACCGCGCCCTCGCAGAGCCACTGGCCGTAGAGCTTGCCCCAGAGCGCCTTGCCCCAGCCCGTCTCGGAGATCGTGAAGTGCAGGCCGTCCGGCTCGACGAGGTGCCAGTACTTCGCCGTCACGTAGTGGCCGAGCGCGTAGGTGTAGCTGTGCAGCGCCATCTTCGGGTAGCTCGTCGTGCCGCTCGTGAAGAACATGAGCATCGGGTCCTTCCCGCCCGGCGCGTCGCTCGGCCGCACGTAGACGGACGAGTATCCGTGGATCTCGCTGTCGTAGGCGCGCCAGCCCGGCCGCTTGCCGTTGACGATGATCTTGACGAGGCTCGCGCCCAGCTCCTTCTCCGCCTGCTCGGCCTGCTCGGCCGTCGTGCCGTCCGCCGTGCAGAAGATCGCCTTCACGTCACCGGCCTTGAAGCGGTAGGTGAAGTCGTGCGTCATGAGCTGGTTCGTCGCGGGGATGACGACCGCGCCGACCTTGTGGCACGCGAGGACGACGGGCCAGAACTGGTAGTGCCGCTTCAGGACGAGCATCACCTTGTCGCCCTTGCCGATGCCGAGCGCCTTCAGGTAGTTCGCCGCGCGGTTCGAGTCCTCCGCCATGTCCTTGAACGTGAAGCGGCGCTCCGTCATGTGGTCGGAGACGTGCAGCATCGCCAGCCGCTCCGGGTCGCGCCGCGCGATCTCGTCGACGATGTCGAAGGCGAAGTTGAAGCGCTCCGTGTTCTTGAAGACGATGTGCTTCAGGCAGCCCGCCTCGTCCTCCTCGACGTCGACGAACCGCTGCACCGCCTTCGGCGCGGCGGCCGGCTGGGGCCGGTGGAAGATCGCCTGCGCCGTCGGGAGCGCGACCTCCTCGCCGTCCGCCGACATGATCATCGCGAGGAACGTGCAGGCCTTGCCGCCGACGGCGATCATCCCGTGCGGCACGGACGAGCGGTAGAACGCCGAGTCGCCCGCCTTCAGCGTCTCCTCGTGCTCGCCGACCTTGAGGCGCATCTCGCCGCTCAGGATGTAGTCGTACTCCTGGCCGCCGTGGGTCGACGTCGCGATCGGGCGGCTCTGGAGGGCGGGGTCGTAGTCGTACGTCACGAAGTACGGCGTCGCCTGGCGGTTGCGGAAGAGCGCCGCCATGTTGCGGATCTCGATGCCCGCCTCGCGCGCCGTCACGACGCCCTCCCCGGCGCGCGTGACCTGCAGGTCGGCGAGCTTCGCCGTGCTCCCTTCGAGAAGCGCCATCAGGTCGACGCCGAAGACGAGCGCGCACTTGTGCAGGAAGGAGAACGGCGGATCGCTCTCGGCCGCCTCGATCGCGCGGCACTCCGCCTCCGTCACGCCCGTCCGCGCCGCCAGCTCGGCTTGCGTCAGGCCCTCGATCTCGCGCATCTCGCGGACGCGGGCCGCGATGCCCCTGAGCGTTTCCTGTGTTTCGACCGTATTCATTTCGTCTGTTTCTTTCTTGTTTGTCTTGTTCGGTTTCCCGTTTGTCCTTTAAATCAGAACGGCCCCTCTCGTTTCCGAGCGGGGCCGTCAGCGTGCTTGATGTGAACCTTTCACCTCAGCGACAACCAACAACCCCGCGACTAATAATAATCGCGGAGAAGCTAATCTCAATGCCAAGGTTCTGGTTCATCATGTTCATGTCTTCTTTCTCACAAACGGCGCGTATGATACCAAATATTCGGCCGCGTTGTCAACGGGGTCTGCCAAAATCAGCGCTGTTGCCCGTTCATTCGCCGTCTGGCTTCGTCCACTCGCGCTTGTAGAACTCGTAGGCGGGCTTGAGGGTCTTGTGGTCGAAGGCGACGAGGCCCTTGTCGTTGAGGCCGTCGCGCGCGCCCTCGCGGCGGCTGTCGCTGCCGCAGTCGAACATCACCCAGACGAACGCGCCCCAGACGTGCAGATTCGCCTTGATCGCCGCCCAGCTCGCGGCATGGTGCTTCAGCTGGTAGTCGACCGGATGAAGTCTGCCGTTCGGCTTCGGACGGAAGTCCGGCGTGGGCATCGCCTGTCCGAGCGACCCGCCCGCACCATACTCGGAGACCGCCACGCACGAACGCCCGTTCGCCGTCCGCCACGCCTCAATCCTTGCGCCGAGGTCGGACGATTCGCCGTCGTACCAGCCGGGATACAGATTGAAGCCGAGCGCGTCGGGAATTGCGTTCAGTTCCGCCTTCTTCGGGTTGTTGCTCGCCGCGACAATTGGGCGCGGGTCGAGCGACCGAATCAGCTCCTTCACCTCGCGCACAAGCGGCTCGGCCTGTCCGGCGGGCATCTTCTTCAAATAGAGTTCGTTGAAGATTCCCCACATCGCAATGCTCTTGTGGCGGCGGTGCTGGAGCACCATCTCGCGCGCGGCGTGTAGCGTGTTCGAGCGGAACGCGGCGGAATCCGTCGTCGCGTCCACGAGAGGAATCTCCGTCCAGACGTAAAGGCCGTACTTGTCGCAAAGGTCATAGAAACGTTCGCTGCGCGGATAGTGGCTCGTGCGGATCGCGTTCGCGCCCATCGCCTTGATGAGGCGGATGTCCGCCTCCTCGTCCTCGGCCGAGATCGCCCAGCCCTTGCCTTCGCGATCCTGATGATAGCAGACGCCCTTCAGGAACGTCCTCTTGCCGTCAATGTAGAAGCCGTCTTCGCGGAACGCGTAGCGCGGCAAGTCCGTCGGCGCGGCAAGCTCGTCCGCGAAAAGGCCGTCTGCCGCGACGAACGTACGGGACGGCGGCGCCTCGATCAGCTCGACGCCGCGATAGAGCCCGCCGTACATCGTGAAGTCGCCACAGACGGGCGGCACGTCGGGGTCGAAGAAGTTGTCCACCTCGATCTCCAGCGTCTTCCCGTCCGGCGGCAACGCGAAGGTAAAGGCCGTGAACGCGCCGGCGTGGCGGCCGATTTCGCGTCCGTCGACCTTCACGACGGCGTGGATCGACGCGGCGTGCACGCGCAGGTAGCGTTTCTGGGCGGCGTCCGACGGCGGCGGCAGCACGCGGCGGTAGACGACCTTCTTGCGCGCGTAGCCCGTGCCCGCGACCGAGTCGTGATCCCAGCTCGCCGGATCCGTCGGGCCGTCCGTGCCGTCCGCAACGTTCCAGCAATGAGGCAGCGTGACGGGCGCGCCAGCCGCCGTCCAGCCGTCGTTCAGCGGTGCAGACGCCCTGCCGACCGAGACAATCGGCAGCAGAGCCGCCACCAGCAGCGTCGGCCCTCTGCCAGCCATCAGAAAGCACTTCTCGCTCATGGTATGGTCTGCCCCCGCTTCTTCTTGAACGCGGGATCCTTCAGCAATCGTCTCAGCCAAAACGCACCCCACTGCGGAAGCGTCAAGACAGAATGCCCGAATCCCACATCGCCATGGACGAGCTTGACGCCCCAGCGGATGTCCTTATAATGGTCAGAATCGATCAGCGTCCGAAGCGACTTCGCCTTGGCGTTCTCGGCCTTGACCTCAACAGGCACAAGGTCATCCCCAGACCGCAACAGGAAATCCATCTCAAGGGTGGCGTTCTCTTTCTTGAAGTACGCAATCTCGGCCCCCGACTTCACAAGGGCCTCCGCAACGATGTTCTCAAACAGCCCGCCCTTCCACGTCCCGAGATTCCGACGGATGCGAACGTCCTCCTGAGACTCTTCGTCCAACCGGGAGACGAGCAGACCGCTGTCGCTCATGTAGAGTTTGTACCGAGACGCGTCCATGTGGGCGGACAGCGGCAGTTCGGGGAAGTCAACGGCCTTGCAAAGCGTGACGATGCCAGCGTCCTGAAGCCATTCGACGCACCCCCAATAGTCCTTGCGGCGTGCGCCGCGCTCAACTTTCGAGAGCTGAAACTTCTTGTTCTCCTTGGCCAGTTGCGCCGGAACGCTGTCGAAGACGCTGATGATGCGCTGCGGATCAAGCCCCTCGGCATACTTCCTGACGTCCGCGCGGTAGTCATTGACGATGCGCCGCTGAATGGCCGGAACGCCCTCGAACGAACCCTTGGCGAAATAGTTCGCCTCAACCTCCGGCATGCCGCCCAGAACACAGTAGTCGAGGAAAAGGCGGTCAAAGACCTCCGCACCCATTGCCCCGAACGGCTGCATGTCAACAAGCCGCCCATACAGGTCGTCCAGTTGCCCTGCCCCATACCCACGCGCCCACAGGAACTCCTCGAAGTCCATGGAACGCATCGTCTCCGTTTCCTGATAGCCGACGCTGATCGACTCTATCCGCTTGAACTGGATGCCGAGGAGCGATCCACTGCTGATGACGTCATAGCGACCATCCTCAGCAAAGGACTTGAAAGCTGTCGCGATTTCCGGGAAGTCCTGTATCTCGTCAAAGAAAATCAGCGTGTTTCCCGCGACAAACCTAAAGCTCGGATCGACGAGGGAAATGTTGCGAATGATGTTGGCGACACCATAGCCGTCCTGCGTGATAACCTTGAACTCAGGCCGGAGCGCAAAATTGATCTCGACGACCGAGGCAAACCGCCCTTCGGAGAATTGCCGAATGCAAGCCGTCTTGCCGACCTGACGGGCTCCTTTGACAATCAACGGCCGTCGGTCGTCCCGCCGAATCCACGCCTCAAGGACGGACATGAACTTTCGGCCCAGGAATGTTGAAGGTTTCCTCTCTTTCATGGCGACATTATACCATAAAACGACCCGCTCCATTTCATTCAGTCACACTTTCATGAGCGAATCAACACGACAAGACAACACTTTTAATAGCGAATCTCACCATGTGAACAACACTTTTAAGAGCGAATCGGGTTCCTTCAAAAGCTCTACCGGACAATCAGGACGAGGCCCGCCGGTTCGGTGCAGAGCGGCATCGGCTCGCCCGCGCTCCAGTCGAACGTCCGCGCATCAAGCGCAAAGGGTTGCGAGGGCGCGAGCGTCACGGCCTCCAGCACACACGCCGCCAGCAAGGCGGCAACGGCAAACGTCAGTCTCTTCATGGTTTCAGTTCCATTCTTCCCTGATAGCGGAAAATCCAGTTGAGGCGACCGCGCGGCGCGGCATCGCCGTTGACGTAGAAGTCCATCGGATCATCGGCCTGACGGTTGTCCGACCACTTGAATTCGAGGCTGAAGTCCTTTCGTCCGTCCAGCCCCAGAGCGCGGAGCGGCAGCCGATAGGCAACCTCCCGCCGTGCGACACGGCACGCGACGCCCGACGCGCCGTTCGTCACGCACAGCGTGTAGCCGAGCGCATCGACCGGACGCCCCGGCACACGCACGAGCAGGTTCATCCACGTGGCGTCTGCGCAGGGCGTCAGATCCGCCACCGTCTGCGCGGTGAAGGAAATCGCCTCTCCATCGCACGAGACGAACAGGCGCGCGAACTCGTTGCGTCCCGTCGCGTTCCGGTAGACGCCGCAGGCGTCGTAGCCGGGATGGTTGCGCGGCGCGAGGTCGCCCGTCGGCTCGACGTAGGCGACGACATCGCCCTTCCGTGCGACGGTCGGCGGCGGCAGTCCCTTGAAGCGGCGCACGAAGTCCATCAGCTGGAAGTAGTAGGCGTCGCGATAGCCGCCGCGCATGGGCTCGATGTCCCGGCTCGCCTCCTGGTTGTACTCGTCCTGCAAAATGAGCCAATGCGGCATGCCGTAGTGGATGTTCGTCTGGCGCGTCAGGAACGGCACAATCCACTCGTTCCACTGACAGACGAACGCGAGGGGGACGTCCGCGCGCGCCGGATCCAGCGCCCAGTCGACTTGGCTCTTAAAGAAGAAGCCGTATTCGGACGCCTGCGGACGGCGGTCCAGCGCGCCGTCATGCCAGCTGCGGGACTGGATCTGCCGCCCCCAGTGGAATTCGCTGCAACCGACGGACTCGCCGCGCTTCGCCTCGTCCGGCGCGTCCACGGCGAGGTGCGGCGAGCCGACGGTCAGCGCCATCATCTCCCGTGCGCCCGACGAGGCCCGCGCCACATTCTGCGTCGGCATGCCCGCCCAGTACCAGGTGTCCGGCTCCGACGGCGTGCCCCACGTCGGACGGCGCCAGGTGAAGAAGTCGCGTATCTCCTGACGGTAGGGACGGTCGGGATGCGCGATCATCAGCGGCTTGCCGTCCCACATGAAATAGAGGCTCTCGTACTTTCGGTCGCGATAGTAGTTGAGCCAGACGTCCAGCACGTTCGACGTGCCGGAGCCGCGCCGCCCCGGCGCCATGTAGTAGCAGAACTTCGGCACCTTGAAGCCCTTGTCCTGATACTCCTGAAGGATCGGGAAGAGGCGGTCGGTCACCTCCCGGTAGTGGTAGCCGTTGGTCGTGTCGAAGTAGAGGACGTCGATTCCGGCCGCGATGAACATCTCGACGTGCCGACGGAGAACCCATTCGTCCGTCGACTGGTAGTAGCCGAACAGCGGCTCGCCCCAGTGAAGCATGGGCGCGTGCGACGGATCGGGCCAGAGCGGCGAGTCCGGCTTGTCCAGAACCTGCGGATCGGCCGCCTCCATCTTCGAGATGTCATACGGGCCCTGCGTGCCGTGCTGTCCGAGCCACAGATAGTAGAACAGGCCGACCTGCCAATGCGGCCGCAGGTCGCCGACCTCGGCGTGCGACGGCAACGTCCGCCCCAGGTGATCCGTCCCGCCGAGGTCACCCCACGTTGCCGTCAGCTGACGCGCCGCCTCGGCCTCGACCTTCTCGAAATAGGGCAGACGCTCCAGCGGCGTCTCGACGTTCAGCACCGTGGGGCCGTCGTGCACGACGCCATCGTCAGCGCGCCAGCGGCCCGGCGGCAGGCGAACCGAGCGCGAAGCCGCGCCTTTCTCGACCTGCGGCGCAACGAGCAGGAAGTCGCCAAGCATGAACGCGTCGACGACATCCGCACAGCCCAGTCCCGGATAGGCGTACTCCAGGTTGCGCAGCATCGGCTCGCCGCTCGCGGCGCAGGCGTGCGCCAACTCGACGATGCGCGCCGAGAAACGTTCGCGAATCGCCATCGCCTTGCGGACGGCCGACAGGTGCCGCGCGTCCAGCACGCGCCAGGGCGCGGCCGAGAACTGCGCCATCGGTGCGAGCGCGTGCACCTGCGCCGAGCGGACGAAGAGTTCGGGATCGAACGCCGAGCCGGGCAGGAACGTCTTCCAGTTGCCGCCGCCGATCATGTCCGGACAGACGAACGGATAGCCGAGAAGTCCCGTCGCGATCAGGTCGGGAATCAGGCGGCGCACTTCGCGCCACGCATGGTTCTTGTCGCAGAGGCGCACGACGGCGGGATCCCCGGCCGCACCCCAGGCGGCGCGGAACTCGTTGTAGCGCCACCGCGCACCGAAGCGCACGTACTTCTGCGTGTGCGCGACTGCCGGCAGGGACTCCGCCGTGACGAATTCGCCGAGGTGCGTCCGCGCGTCGTCACCGTTGTAGTACTCGACGTCGCCGGCGTCGAACTTGAAGCCGTCGACACCGAACCGGCTCTGCAGATCCATCAGCGCGTCCGCGAACCACTTCGCGCCGTTCGGATGCGTCAAGTCCAGCAGGGCCGAACAGCCGTTCCACCAACGGGTCGGCGCGGCGCGCCCGTCCCTGCGCAAGACGAGGCCGCCGTCCTTCTCCAGCGTCCGAAACGCCGGCGAATCCATCGACACGAACGGACACGTCCAGAGCATGACCTTGAAGCCCAGCGCGTGCAGCCTGTCGCACAGCGCCTTCGGATCGCGGAAACGTCCCGCGTCGAACGTCCACGTGCCGTACCCGGACTGCCACGTGTCGTCAATCATCAGGAGACCGGGCTTGAACCCGTGGGCGACGATCGCCTCCGCGTAGGCGAGGATGTCCTTCTCGTTCTGGTCGTAGGTCAGCTCGATCCACGTGTTCCACTGCGGCGTCGCGAAGAACTCGTCGGGCGGGGCTTTCCCCTGTGGAGGAAAGAACGTCCGCGAGCAGTGGGCGAACGCACCGCGCAGATCCGTCGCCGGACGTCCGCACGTCGGCGTCGCCGAACGCCCCGTCACGGTCAGCGTGCCGTTCGAGAACGCATAGGCGAACGGCTCGTCGCTCCAGACGTAGCGGCCATGCGACGACAGCAGCAGGGGCGCGCCCACATTGCACCGATGGTCACGCGCCAAGTCTTCCGCGACGCGGCTGTCGCGTCCGTAGGGCATCTCGAAGCCCCGCGCGTTGAGGCCGCCCCACCAGCGTTCGCCGTCCTCGATCTCGATCGTCAGCGACCCGGCCACGGCGACGCCAGCCAGACCAGCGACAGCCGCACACCCCACGCAATAGCGTTTCAGCATCAGTCCCGTTCCCTTTCCAATTCGTAAAGCCACGTCGCGGACGCCGGATCGGCATCGACCTTCGCCGTGAACGATAGCCGCCCGTTCGCCTGCCGCGCGGCGACTTCGCCACGACGGCGTCCGTCCGCCGCGAGGGCGTACACGCGCCATGTGCCGTCGCGCACGACGACGGTGACGTGCGCCTCGGCGTTGCGCATGAGATGCGGTAGGTGTCCCCAGTCCGTCAGCGTCGTCATCGTCTCGTCCGCATACGTCGTCCCGCTGTTCTGGACGTCCGTCAAATGCGTCAGCAAGAGGCGCGACGAATTGCGGATCGGCTGGCCGTCCAGCGCGCTCACCCAGACCGTCGTCGGCACGTCCCCGATGTCCGCCGCGAGATCCCCGGCGCGGAGGCGTCCGCGCTCGGCGAAGAAACCGCAGGTGCGCGCCGTGACGACGGCGAAGCGCCCCTGCACCGGATCGACGCGGATCTGCCCGTCGCCCGCCGGCGGAAGTTCCGCCGTCCCGGTCGGCGGAATGCCCAAGTCGGCAAACACGTCCGCCCGGCGCTTCTGCCCCTCGCCGCGCTTCAGCGGCAAGTAGCGTCCGGCGACGGCGACGTCCTTCGCGACATCGGACGCGACGGCCGTGCCGAACTTTGCCCACCACGCCGTCCAGAGGAAGCCGTATCCCGGGAACTCGCTCGACACGTCCTCGAACCGCAGCAGATCCTCTTCCGGGAAGACGAGCGCGTAGGTGCGCTTGAGCGGTTCGAGGTCGCGCCGCAGGAACAGGCAGAGGCTGGCCCGTTCGCCCGACAGGGACAGCGGATCGCCCGCCATGTCGAAATACGAAAGCGGACGCGTCTCGGGCGAGACGACGCCGGCGACGCCGTGGCTCCAGGCAAACCGCCAGAGGCCATCCCACTCCTGCAGGGCGGCCAGCGCCCCGCACAGGATGCCGCCAAGCCCGCGATAGCGGCCGGGCGCGGAATAGTTGTATTCGGTGACGGCGAGCGGCTGTCCGAGGATGCGGCGGATTGCCACGCCCGGCACGCCCATGCGCGCGCCCTTGAGGGGGTTGACGTTCGCGAGCCGCGACGGAAGCGCCCACTCCTTCTCCGTGAATTCGGGATGATCGACGTAGAAATGGTCGTCCGCATAGTCGTAGAGCTTCGCGCGCGAACGCTGGTGGACGGCCGGAAAGAAGTTGGCGCTGAGATTGGAAACGAGCGCGCGGCAGCCGAGCTCGTCCCGCAGAAAGGCGCGCGTGCGCCGGGAAAAACGCTCTTCCATGTCCGCTAGGAACAGCATGAACGCGCGCCCCGCGTCGCTCGGATTCCTCTGCCAGGTTTCCGTCTCGACGGATTCGGGAATCGTCTCGGCAAGTGCCGCATAATGCGCCGGATCTTCCGCCTTCTTGCGCAACAGCCAGTCCCGCCACGCCCGCTGCCAGTCGGGCAGGGCGCGCAAGCCCTTCGTCTGGCCCTGAAAGCAAGGCGTCCCCTCGTTGACGAGGGCGATCAGATTCAGGGCTGGCTCGTCCGCCCACCGCCGTCCCGTGTGGGGGTTGACGTGGTTCAGGAAGCCGCGCGCAAAGGCAAGGTAGTTCGAATACGCCCCCTCATGGACGTAGACGAGCTGCTTGAAGACGTTGCGCGGCACGTCGCCGTCGCGGTCTTCGCCGATCGCCCGCCACGCGATGGGACGGCGCGACACGTACAGGTCGGTCGTCAGGTAGATGCCGCGCCGGATGCAGGCGGCGGCCAGGGCGTCCAGCCGCGCGAGCGCCGACGGATTCAGGCGGACGCAGCCGGGGTCGCCCATCCCCTCGGTCAGTACGCGCTCGTGATGGTGGATGCGAATGGCGTTGTAGCCGATCCGCGCAAGCCGCTCGGCGAACGCCTCCGCCTGATCCTCCGGCGGGACGTTGGCGGAATCGACGAGGTTCACGCCGTAGAACCGCTGAGGGACGCTCGGCAGGTTCTCGAACTCGAAATGCCCGTTGCGCACGACCAAATAGCCGTGCCGTCCCGCCGGCGCATCCGTGCCGCGCAACGCGGAGAAGTCCAAGGCCGAGCCCGCCTCGATCATCCTCGCCGGCGCCATCGGCACCCAGTCCTTGCCGGGCGCAAGGGTGACGGACGCGAGAACCGCCGCAAGATTCGCAAGTGAAATGATGCCCATCGTCATTCAGCCCGACATTCGCACACAAGACGGAAGCCGAAATAGTTCTTGGCGTCAGTTGGCTTCACCCAGTTCTCGCGCGCCGCGCTTCGGCACTTCTTCGCGTCGAGGAGGAATCTTCCGCCTCTCACCGCACGGCACGATCCCTCCGTCGGCCCAATCGGATCCGTCACGCTCGCGGTGCCGAGATCAACGGCAAACCAATCGAGACAGAACTCCGACACGTTGCCGAGCATGTCATAGAAGCCCCAGGCGTTCGGCTGTTTCTCGCCGATGCGATGGCGCACAGCGCCCGCATTCGCCTTGTACCAAGCGAGTGCGTCCAGCCGCGCGGAAACATCTTCCGCCTCCAGTTCTTCGTCCGTGTAGAGCGCGCCCGTCGAGCCCGCACGGCAGGCGAACTCCCATTGCGCCTCGGTCGGCAGATCCATCGTCGAGATGCCCGTCTTGTCGCGGAAGAGCTTGAGTCCGCCCGCCGTCACCTCATGCAAAGCATCCGGCCAAAGGCAGTTGCCGCGCATCGAATTCCACGAGACGCCCATCAGCGGCAGCACGTCTTCGCCCTCGGCAACGGCCTTGTCGCCACCGACGTTCGCATACTGCCGCCCCGTCAGCTCGAACACGCCCAGATAATAGTCTTTCGTCAACGTGACCGCATGGCGCTTCTCAGGCGCATCCCAGTTCGTCGCATCCCGCCCCAGTTCCGATGTCGGCGAGCCCATGTACCATTCGACGTTCGTCGCGTGGACACGCCGCATGACCAGCTCCGACGTGCGGTAGAGGTCGTCGTCGATGCCGTTCTTCGCCGGCAGCTGGCGGACGTCCTCGTAGTAGCGGACGTTCTTCGACCCCAGGAGATCAACGACCATGTAGTCCGGCGGATCGTCGAGCGCCCAGGCCTTGACGACCGCGCGAACGGTCGGCGTCGGAATGTTCTGTCCGGGCCAGCTCTTGCGCGCCGACCAGCGGATCTTCTTGCCCGTACCCGCCGCGACCTTGCGGTTCGCGTCGCCGGAAACGTACCGCACGTTCTCCGGGCCAATCGACACCCAGTCGCCGCTGGCGTCCGCCAGCGTGTTCGTCTGCACGTCAAGCGTCACGACGGCATCCTCGCCCGAAAGGTCATACGAGACGACCACCGAACGGGAGGGCGTCTGCAAGACGGACGTGACGGTCACGTCCGGCGCCGCCAGCGCAACCGCGCCCAAAAGGGAGACTGAAGTCGCACCAACCGACAGGTGCTGGATAATCGATTTTTTTTGCTTTTTCATCCGAATGGCCTTTCTGTTTGCCTGGATTGACGTTACGGCGCGAATTGTACACCAATCCACGCATGGCTGTCAACGCGACTTGATGTCGAATCGTGCAACAGTTTTATGTCAGAATATGCTATACTTCCCGCCTATGACGACAAAAAAGGTCATTGTGGCGTTCACGCTCGGTGGCACGGCGGGGCGAAGCTGCCTCTCCGGCGTCTTCGACTACGTGAACGAGGGGCACGACTGGAACATCCGGTTCATCCAGAATCCGGACGAGCTGACGCGGCCGTTCGTCGAGACTGCCGTGCGGGACGGCCTCGACGGCGTCATCACCGGCTTCCGCGCCTACACGGACGGCCTTGCGGCACTGGAGGCCGCGCCCATCCCCGTCGTCTTCACCGACTACCCGCGCAACGCGACGCCGAACCCCGCGCAGCGCAACTTCCTCATCCGCAACGACGACGTCGCCATCGGACGCGAAGCCGCGCGCTACCTCCTGTCGCGCGGCAGCTTCCGCGCCGCCGCGTTCGTCGCGACGCCCCGCCCGTCGCGCTGGTCGACGCTGCGCGAGCGCGGCTTCCGGCTCCAGCTCGGCGATGCGGGGCTCCTTCCGAAACGGCTGCGACCCGACGACACGCTCGCCGACGCCCTAAAGGCCCTGCCGCGTCCGGCCGCCGTCATGGCTGCGACGGACTATGTCGCCGTGCGCGTCGTCGAGGCGTGCCATGCGGCCCGGCTTGCCGTGCCGGAGCAGGTCGCCGTCTGCGGCGTCGACAATGACGAACTGCTCTGCAACACGGTGCGGCCGACGCTCTCCAGCGTCAAGCCCGACCACGAGGGGCTCGGACGCATCGGCGCGCGTGTGCTCGATGCCCTGATGGCGCGGCGCAGGCCGCCGAAGTCCGCCCCTTCGCACATCCGAAGCCTCGGCGTCGTCGAACGCGACTCGACGCGCATCGTGCCGCCGGCCGGCTACCTCGTCCGCGAGGCACTTGCCTACATCCGCGCGAACGCCGTGCGCGGGATCAAGGTCGAAGACGTCGTCCGCCACCTCGGCGTGTCGCGGCGGCTTCTCTACCTACGCTTCCGGCAGATGCACGGACAGTCGATCCACGAGACGATTCTTGAGACGCGCCTCGCGCTCGTCCGCCAGAAGCTCGTCCAAACGAACGCGCCGCTCGCGCGCCTCGCCGCCGACTGCGGCTTCGGTTCGGCAAACCGCCTCTCCCACCTCTTCGCCGAACGCTTCGGCCTCTCGCCCAGCGCCTACCGTGTGCAAGCGCGCGGCGCGTCATGATCGCACGTCTCACGCCCGCACAAGTTTGTGCTATACTATCGCACATTCACATGAAGGATGCGCTTGACCTTTTCGCGTCGCTGTTTCGTCCCGGAGGGCCTGTCCCCACGGGTCTAGGGGGGCCTGTCCCCACAACTGGAGGGCCTGTCCCCACTCCGTCAGCCCCCTTTCCTTCGGGGCCTGTCCCCACATCTCTGGGGTCTGTCCCCACGATTTCCATCCCCTCGCTCACGGGGTCGGCCGACGCCTTTCTCGCCGCGACGCTCGCTCGCCCCGCGCGCCTCGTCCTCGCCGTCACGCCCGGTCTGCCCGAAGCCGACCGCCTCGTCGACGACCTGCGCATCCTCGCCCAACCCACCGCCATTGGGGACAGACCCCCAGAAAGTGAGTACGCACGACATGGGGACAGACCCTCTGAAGGTGGGGACAGACCCCCGAATATTGGGGACAGACCCCCGTCGTTGCGTTCAAATCAGCTGCGAACTCTCGAATTTCCGCCACTTATCGATAATGACAAGGGGGCGCTCGGCCTCCGGCTGAAGACCCTTGCAGCCCTCAGGGCTTGGGGTCTGTCCCCTTCTCCCTGTGTCATCGTCGCCGCGTTTCCCGCCCTTTCGGCCCCCCTTCCCACGGGGTCTGTCCCCAGCCTTGTCTTGAAAACCGTAGGGACAGGCCCCAAGGGTAACGTGGGGGGGAACGTGGGGACAGGCCCCGAAGGGGAGGGCGATAACAGGCTCAATTTGAGCGAAATCGTCGAAAAACTTGCTGAGATGGGTTATGCGCGGGTGCCACAGGTCGAACAGGAGGGCGATTTCTCCGTGCGCGGTGGCATTGTCGACGTCTGGAGCCCCGGCGACGAGTTCCCCGTGCGCGCCGAGTTCTTCGGCGACGACCTCGAAAGCCTCCGCACCTTCAATCCCGCCACGCAAATCTCAATTGCGCGCCGAGAGGAAGCCGTGATTCTGCCGATTCGGGGAGAAGAGGGACGTGGGAACGGGGAACAGGGAAGTGGGGACAGGGGACAGGGGACAAGGAACGGGGAGCGGGGAACGGTTCTTGACCTCTTGCCGGAAGGCTCTGTCGTTCTCGCGCTGGAGCACAACGCCTATTCGCTTGAGACGGTTTTGAGGGGAAAGACGGTCAACGGACAGGAGGGACACGCGGGGCTTGCGGAACATGAGACAGCGGACAGCAGACAACGGCCTCGCGCGGATCAAGTGATTTCCGACCACGATTATTCAATCGTCTACACCGGCGATCCGCCGCCGGCAGGCGTACCGACCTACGATTTTGCGACGGCGCCCCTGCCAGGCTTTGCCGAACTCGGCGCGGACGAGGCGCATCATCCCGAACTCTTCGACGCGGCGCGCAAACGCCTTGACCAGCACCTCGCCGCCGCCGAGAAACGCGGCGCGACCGTCGTCCGCCTCGACGACCTCTCCGGCGGATTCGAAATCGGCAATCTCGTCGTCGTGACGAAAGCCGACCGCATCTTCGCCAAGCGCAAGGTTCACGTCCGCACGAACGCCGCCGTCCTTCAGGGGCCACGCCTGAACGACTTCGAGGACCTGGAGCCCGGCGAGTACGTCGTCCACATCGACTACGGCGTCGGCCGCTACATTGGCTCGTCCGAAATCCTCCTTGACGGCAAGCGCAGCGAGGTCTTCACGATCGAATACGCGGACGGCGCGAAGCTGCACGTCCCCGCCGCGCACGCGCACCTCCTCTCGCGCTACGTCGGCGTCAAGGGCGAGGCCGTGCACCTGCACCGCCTTGACGGCAAGCGGTGGGAGAAGGACAGGAAAGACGCGCAGAAGGCCGTCACCGACCTTGCCGCCGCCCTGCTGGAGACGCAGGCGAAGCGCGAGATGGTGCCGGGCTTCGCCTACGACGTCCGCTGCGAGGGACGCGACGCCTTCGACGCGGAGTTCCCCTACGAGGAGACGCCCGACCAGGCCGCCGCCATCGCCGCCGTGGACGCCGACCTCGCCGCGCGCAAGCCGATGGACCGCCTCATCTGCGGCGACGCCGGCTACGGCAAGACGGAAGTCGCGATGCGCGCGGCGTTCGTCGCGGCGATGAACGGCAAGCAGGTCGCCGTCCTCGCGCCGACGACCGTCCTCGCCGAGCAGCACTTCGAGACGTTCACCTCGCGCTTCGACGGCACGCCCATCCGCATCGAGTCCGTCTCGCGCTTCCAGACGTCCGGCACGCACAGGGGCACGTTCCAGCGGCTCGCGACCGGGGCCTGCGACATCGTCATCGGCACGCACGCGATCCTCACCTCGAAGATCTGCTTCCGCGACCTCGGCCTCATCATCATCGACGAGGAGCAGCGCTTCGGCGTGCGCCACAAGGAGTTCCTGAAGCGCCTGCGCGCGACGGCGGACATCCTGACGCTCTCCGCGACGCCGATTCCGCGCACGCTCTACCTCTCGATGACCGGCGCGCGCGACCTCTCGCTGCTGCGGTCGCCGCCGCGCGAGCGCGTCGCCGTCGAGACGCGCATCGTGCGCGATGCGGACGAGACCGTCCGCGCGGCAATCGACGCGGAACTCGCGCGCGGCGGGCAGGTCTACTTCCTGCACAACCGCGTGATGTCCATCGGCAAGGTCGAGCGGCGGCTGAAGACCCTTTGCCCGAAGGCGCGCATTGTCGTCGCGCACGGGCAGATGGACACGCAGACGCTCGCGAAGAAGATGCGCGACTTCGAGCGCGGCGCCTACGACATCCTCCTCTCGACGACGATCATCGAGTCCGGCATCGACATTCCGCGCGCGAACACGATTCTCGTCGACCAGGCGGACACGTTCGGCATGGCCGACCTCTACCAGCTGCGCGGGCGCGTCGGACGTGCTGCGCGGCAGGGGTTCGCCTACTTCCTCCTGCCGCCGTCCGGCGACATCGACGCGGACGCGCGCGAACGGCTCGCGGCGCTCAAGCGGCACGGCGGGCTCGGCAGCGGCTTCAACCTCGCCGTGCGCGACCTGGAGCTGCGCGGCGCGGGCAACCTGCTCGGCTCCCAGCAGTCGGGGCACATCGCCGCCATTGGCTTCGGCCTCTACTGCCAGCTCCTTCAGCGCACGATCGCGCAGATGAAAGGCGAGAAGGTGAAGGCGATTGTCGACGTGAAGCTCAACCTCGACTTCGCGAACCCGCGCCTGCCCTACGACTACATCGAGGAGGACGTGCAGCGGCTCTCGCTCATGAAACGCTTCGCCGAGGCGCAGGACGTCCGCGTCGTCAACGCGCTCGCCGCCGAGATGAAGGACCGCTTCGGCCCCCTGCCGTCCGAGGCCGAGGAATTCGTCCGCATCTCGAAACTGCGCGTCCTCTGCGCGAACGCGGGCTACGGGCACATCGACGTCAAGGGCCCGCGCGCCGTCTTCTACAAGGTCGGATCGCGCGACATCGCAAAGGTAATCGACCTCAAGGGAAAGACGCCTGCTCGCAAGCTCGCGGAACTTTTCGCCGCCATCTGAATGGACGCGCCGTCAAGCAGAGGTGTCCGCAAACCGCACCGTCCACGGGCCGTGCAGACGCCAGCAGGCGCGAACGGCCTCGACGGTCGGCTCGACGTAAAGGGGCGTCGCCTGATGCCGAAACCACGTGTCCTGCCGTTTCGCGAGCTGGCACGTGCGCGTCCGGATCTTCTCCCGGTCGTCGCCTTCGCGATAGCCGATCGCGAGCGCGGCGGTCTTCGACCAGACGGGATACGCCGCGCGCAGGCGACGCTTCTCCTCCTCCAGTCCGAGCAGGAACATGTCGTCGAGCCGCGCAGCGATGCGGGCGCGGACGACCGCGCGATCAATCCGAATGACGGGATATTCCGGCGCGGGCTTCTCCCACGCGCGATCCAGTCCACGCAACAGCGCCGAGAAGTAAAGCCCCGTTCCACCGACGATGACGATGGGCGTCTCGTCCGGCACCGTCCGCACCCATGCGGCCGCCGCGCGCAGCCAAGCCCCGGCAGAGAATTCCTCCGCCGGCGTGACAACATCAACGCCGCCCATGTGAAACTCGGCCCGCTCGGCGGCGGATGGCTTCGCCGTGCCGACGTCCATGCCGCGATAGACGTTCATCGAGTCCGCCGAGAGAATCCATGCGCCCATTTCGCGCGCGAGCGTCGCGGCGATTGCGCTCTTGCCGCTCGCCGTCGGTCCCGCGAGAAGATAGGCCCTGCGTTCGATCATCGCGTCCGCGCGGCCCCTATTGGTTCAGTGCCTTGACGGGATCCTTCGCGGCGGCGAAGAGCGCCGGAATGAACGACGCGAGAAGCCCGAAGACGAAGACGAGGCCGACAACCCAGAAGATGTCCGAGACGATCAGCCGATGCGGAATCGCCGCGAGCCCGTACACCGATGCCGGAAACACCTCCAGCCCCATCTTCGCCAACCACTCGACGATGTTCTGGAGGTTCGCGAGCACCGCCCACGAGGCCAAGAGCCCAAGGACGATGCCGAACCCGCACTGGATCATGCCGTGAACGACGAAGACCTTCATGATCTCGCGCTTGCGGAAGCCAAGCGCCTTCAAGAGCCCGATCTCCGGCGTCTTCTGCACGGTCAGCACGAGCAGCGTGTTCATGACGCAGAAGACCGCGACGAGCGAGATGAGCGAGAGAAGAAGCGCCGTCATGTTCTTCTCGACCGCCAGCGCGTTGAAGATCTCGCGGTCGGCCTCCCGCCAGGTGATGGCGCGGAGCGTGGACGGCGCCGTCACGCGCAGGGCCTCGTCGACGAGGGCGTTGAATTTCGACGCGTCCGTCGGGCAGTCCGTCTTGACGTGGATCGCGAACACGCCGTGTTCCATGCCCATCAGGTCGCGGACGTTCGGGAGCGAGGCGACGACGTAGCCGGAGTCGTACTCGTGCTGGCCGCACGAGAAGATGCCGACGACCTTCCACTTGACCGGCAGGAAGACTTCGTCCTTCGCGACGAGCGTCTTCGGCGAGTAGACCGTCACCTCGTCGCCAACCCAGACGCCGAGCGACCGCGCGGCGGAGACGCCAAGGACGATCGAGTCGCCGGAGAGGTCGAACGTGCCGGCACGCGGCGCGCCGATGCGGTAGGCGCGCGTGAAGTCGTCGCCGTCCACGCCAAGGATGACCGGCGCGAGGACACGCCCCCTGTGCGACAGCAGGACGCGCGTGTCGATCTCCGGCGTCACGCACGTCACGCCGGGAACCTGACGCAGTTTCGCCGCCAGATCCTCTTCGCCGCGAATCACGTTGCCGGACTGCGGCACGAGCGAGACGTGCGGCTTGAAGTCGAGGATCTTCTCCTCCCAGATGTCGCCGAAGCCCGTCATGACGCTGCGCACGATGATGACGACCGCCACGCCGAGCATGACACCGAGAATCGAGACGAGCGTGATGACCGAAGCGACGGAGCGCTTCGGCTTCAGGTACTTGAGGGCGAGAAAGAGAGGAAAGTTCAACGCTTAGATGTCGACCTCAATGTCGAGCTCGTCCGTCTTTTTCTTCTTGCCCGCATCCTCGTCGTCCTCGCCCGACGTGATGGCCTTGGCGGCCTTCGTCTGGGTCGTCGGCAGGTAGCGGTAGTAGACCATCATCTGGAGCGCGGCGAAGCACGTCGCCATCGTGGTGGCCTTCTCGCCGCCGCACGTCTGGTCCTTGAACTTCCAGTAGCCGATCGGGCGCGGCTTGCCGTCCGGACCCGGAATCTTCTCCGGGAGCGTGTTGATCGTGCGCGGATAGAGGGCCTTCATCGCGAGGTTCCAGTCCTGCCAGGCCTTCACGTTCGCAGGCGTCGCGCCCTGGCACATGCCGGCCTGGTACTTGCACTGCGAGGCGTAGTAGCAGTAGTACTGCGGGTTCTGCGGCGGCAGGGCCTCCGAGAGCTTCTTGCCCTTCACGCCGTCAAACGAGGGCAACCAGGGCCGCATCGTGTCGAGCGCGGCCTTGACCTCCGGCTCGTTCATGTAGCCGAGCAGCTGCATCGCGAGGCACCCGGTCGCCGTGAGCCCCGTCGGGCCGCCGCCCGCCGTGTAGTTGAAGCCGCCGTTCTTGAAGTTGCGCGTCTTCAGGCACTTGATCGCCTTCTTGATGCAGGCGTCCAGCCCCTTCGGGTGCATGCCCGCCATCTTGCCGGCCTTCAGAGCCTGCAAAGCCCAGCCCGCGAAGGACATGTCGTCGCGCGTCGAGGTCCTGACCATGCCGTAGTCCCAGCCGCCGGTCGGCGACTGGTTGTCGACGATGCGCTGCAGCGTCTGCATGGCGACGATCTTCGTGTTCGGGTTGCGCGTCATGCCGTAGGCCTCGCAGAGCGCGTAGGTCGCGATCAGCGTCGCATACTCGTTGCCGTCCGCCCCCCGGAAGGTCACGACCTCCTTGCCGGTCTTGTCCTTCTTCTTGGTGAGCGAGTCGATCAGGAACTGCATCGCCTTCTCGACGGTCGGGCCGAACTCCTTCGAGGCCGGCGTCTCGCCGTGGGCGAGGAACGCGAGAATCGCGAGGCCGGCGTTGGAGATCGGGTTGCCGCCGTTCCCCCAGCTGCCGTTCGGCTGCTGCGTCTTCTTGAGCCAGCGGAGCGCCTTCAGCACGGCGCCCTCGGTCGTCGCGTCGCCGTACATGTTACCGCCCTTCGTCATCGCGCCGATGGAGCCGGGCGTCCGCGAGCCCGTCATCGACTTCATCGTGACGGGCGACTTGATGAGCGCGACGGAGTCCTGCGCGGCCGGCTTCACCGAGACGGGCTCGGCCGTCGGCGTCGCGCTCGGCGTCACGATGTCCGTCACCGGGCCGACGACCGGCGTGTCGACCACGACGTCGACCGTCTCCTCCGGCGGCGTCTGCTCGACGATCTCCTCCTGTTCCTGCTCCTCTTCGAGCTCGGCCTCCTCCTCCTGGGCGCGCGCGACCTCGACCTCGATCTTCTTGCCCATCTGGCCCTGCACCGCCGTCACGACGATGAGGACGATGACGCCGAGAATCGGCACCGTAATCGCCGCAATCGGGGCGATCAGGCGCTGAAGCTCGGTCTTCGCGAGCTTGAACTCGGCGGATGAATGCGGCTTCGAGAGGCCGGTCAGCATGTCCGCCATGCGGCGGAAGAAGCCCTTCTCCTCGAACGCCGCCTCGATCTCGGCCTTGTGCTGCTCAAAGAGCTCCTCCGCGCTCAGCGGGGCCTCCTCGTCCAGCATCTCGTCTTCGACAAATTCGTCTGCCATATCTCAGACCTCCAAACTTTCCAAACCTTGCGCCCGAACCTTCACAGCGTGAAGATGCTGACGCTGAACAGGTTGTTCTTGTAGCAGATGTCGAGCGCGTCGACCAGCGCCTTGTGGGGCGAGTCCGTCGCGCACTTGATGATGATCGGCGTCTTCGTCGACGTGCGGGCGACCTCGCGCAGGTTCTGGTCGAGTTCCGCACGGCGCACGACGCGCTTGTTGTAGACGAGAACGCCGTTCGCGTCGTGGCCCGCGCCGATCTCGATCGTCACGGTCGTGTCGGACTCGCTCGAGCTCGACGAGGCGTTCGCCGGGGCCGGGCGGTTCGCGTTCAGCTTCGAGAGCGTGTCCTCCTGCTTGATCGTGACGACGAAGAAGATGATGAGCTCGAAGACGACGTCGATCATCGGCGTCATGTCGAGCGCGGGGTTCTCCTGTGGCTTGCGTGCCATGACTTACCTTCCCCTCCTCTTGAGCGCGTCGAGACGCTTACGAGCAGGCTGTCCCGGCTTCGAGCGCTTGTCCTCGGCCGTCGCCATGAACGAGATCTTCCAGATGCCGTTCGCCGTGCAGGCGTTCATGACGCGCGCGACGACCTCGTGGCGCACGTCGTAGTCGGCACGAATCAGGACGGGGAACTCCCCGACCTTGCGCATCCGCTCCTTCACGCGGCGACCGATCTCGTCCGGCGTAATCTCGCGGTCGCCCATCGAAATGCGTCCGCGCGGCAGCCGCTTGCCGCGCTTGTCACGGCTCGCGATGTCGATCTGCATATGCGTCGGAGGCAGCTCCTCGGGCACGAGCACGATGCCATGCCGACCATCTTCGAGCTCGATCGTCTCGTCCTTGCGCTGCGCCTCGGTGAGCGTGACGACGAAGAAGATGATGAGCTCGAACACGACGTCGATCATCGGCGTCATGTCAAGCTGGGGGTTCTCCTGTGCTTTCCTTGCCATAGTCTCGATCCGAAGTCTCGCCTAACCGAACATTCGACTATTCAGCCATTCGCCAATCCGCAATTCGATTATTCGATCATTCGATTATTCGATTATTCTCTCAGGCCTCCGCCGGGGCTTCGCCCTCGGCCCCCGGATCGACGGCGACGTTGCGGAGACCGTTCAGGATCTCCATCGTCATCGCGGTCATCTTCAGGATGAGGCGGTTGGCCTTGTTGCGGAGCGAATAGAAGATCGAGATCGAGGGGATGGACACGATCAGGCCGGCGGCCGTCGTCCAGAGCGCCTGGCCGATCGAGTTCGCGAGCGCGGCCGCGTCGCCGGCGCCGCCGGAGGCGAGCGCCTGGAACGTCAGGATCATGCCTTGCACCGTGCCGAGCAGGCCGAGGGACGGGCCAAGGTTGCCGCAGACCGAAATCCAGTTCAGGCGCTGCTGGATCTTCTCCTGCTCCAGGTCGGAGGCCGCCGTCACGGCCTCCTGAATCGCCTCGAAGCCCTCCTCGATGTGCTGGAACGCCGCCTTGACGATGGACGCCATCGCAGACGGGTTCTGGTCGCAGATCTCCATCGCCTTGACGACGTCGCCCTCCATCATCGCGCCCTGCACGCCGTCCATGAGCTTCTTCGGCATGAGCTTGTCGTTCTGGATGAGGATCGCCGAGTCAATCGCGAAGTAGAGCGCGAGCGCGCCGTCGCCGAACAGGGCGAACCACAGCAGCATGCCGACGATGCCCGAACCGAAGACGATGTCGTAGAAGCCGCCGCCGGAGCTCTGGGACTTCGCCGCGTTCGTGTCGACCACGTTGCCCGACGCATCGGTGATTTCCTGCCCAAACGACTGGAGGGCAGCCATCGGCGCGACGCACGTTCCCACGAGAATCGACATCGCCATCAGTGATTTCTTGATCTTGTTGACCTTGTTCATGTTATTTCCTTTTGGTTGAGAAGTTGAGAAGTTGAGAGGTTGAGAGGTTGAGAACCGCTGTCTTTCGTCTTTTGTCCTTTGTCCGAAATTCGCCGATTCGCCCATTCGATTATTCAATCATTCGATCATTCGATCATTCGATTATTCGTTCATTCGATCATTCGATCATTTCTCACAGCGCCTTTGCCTGGGCGCGGAGGGCCTCGGCGCGCGCGGACTGGCCGAGCTTGTCGAAGCACTGCGCGGCCTTGACCATCGCCTCGCCGCGCTCGCGGGCGCACGCGGCGTCCTGGTACATGAGGACGACGCGCAGGTAGCCGTCGCGCAGCGCGTCCTTCAGCGCCTCCGGCGCGTCGTTCGACTTCGCGACGATGATGTCGCCGCGCATGACGAGCGCGGCGGCGGATGCCGTGCGGTCGCCGGAGGTCGCGGCCTTCTTGAGCAGCCCCTCCAGCTGGTCGTTCTTGCCGAGTTTCAGCAGAGCCTGCCAGTACGCCGCCGCAAGGTCGCCCGAATAGGCCGCCTCCTTGTCCGACGCGACGATCTTCGAGCAGATGTCATACGCCTTCTGCGCATGGCCCGCCGCGAGGTGCGCCAGCGCGAGGTAGCGGCCCGCCGGCTTGTCCCACTGGAGCATGACGTAGTCGTCGACGATCTTCTGCAGGATCGCGATCGCCCCCGCGCCCGAACCGCTCTCGACCATCTGCACGGCCTTGTCGTAGCCCTGCGGCTTCGGGATGTCGAGCGACACGACGTCGTCTTTCTTGCGCTCCATGTCCACCATCGTCTGCCCCTTCTTCACGGAGACGACGTACTGCTTGTCGCGCGCGCGCCACTTGATGTCGCCCGTCAGGGACTCGGTTTCGGTGTTGAGCGTGCCCTGGATGGCGAAGACCTCCGCCGCCGCGAGGGCCGCCAGACTCATGATCGTCAGTTTTTTCATTATGTTGCCTTTCTCAGATCGTTTGTTACTTGTTGGCCGGCAGGTCCGCCTTGGCCTGGTTCATGCAGTTCTGCACAATCGTGCGCGCCTTCCCGTTCGGGAAGAGGTCGAGGTACTGCCCGCCATACTCCATGACGCGGCTGGCCTGCGCCGCCCCCATCTTCGAGAAGAGCGGCACGAGCGTCGCGTACGCGCGTTCGAGGTTCGCGACCTCGCCGGCCTCCATCTTGTCGAACGGATGCTCGTCCGTCACGCCATGCGACTGCAGGAAGACCTGGAACGTCGCCGCCGCGCGCCCGCACGTCTCCTTCGCCTCGTCCTTCAGCCCCATCGCCTCCTCGGCCTTCATGCGGTCGATGAGCACGTCGCCGGAGAGGAGGTCAAGCTGGTCCTGCTCCCACTGCGGCTTCCGCGCCCAGTACTGGCGAACCTTCTTGAGCGCGCCGATCGCCGCGCCGAAGCACTTGCCGCGCATCGTCGCGTCCTTCTCCGTGCGGCCCTGGTCGGACGCGACCTCGACGAGCATGAAGTTCGCGTCGGCCGCGATCGCCATGCGCGACATCTTCGGGTCTTCGAGGAAGCGGTCGAGCTGTTCGCGCGCCTCGGCGAGCGACCCCTGCTTCCACGCGCTCTTCGCGATGCCGAGCCGCGCCTTCGCGACGGTCGTCGCCGAGTTCGTCCCCGCGAGGCGGATCGCCTTCTCGAACGCCTGTCCCGCGAGATCCCAGCTCTTGGCGTCGATCAGCGCCTCGCCCGCGTTCACGAACTGGTTCGCCGTGTACGCGCCGTCCGTCCGCAGCATCTCGGCGTAGATCTCGGCGCCCTCGCGCTTCATGCCCATCTCGATGAGGTTCTTCGCGAGACGCGGCTTCGCGTTCTTCGCCTCGTCGGAGTCGGGATACTTCTGCGAGAGGCGGTCAAGCGCGTCCTTCGACTTCGCCATGTCGCCGAGCGCCGTGTAGATCGTGCCGAGGTTCACGTAGCAGCCCTTCGCGTACTGCCCTTCGGGATACTCCTTCACGTAGGCCTCGTAGCCGGCGGCCGCGCGCTTGCGGTACGCCTCCAGGTTCTTTTCGGGACGGTTCATGCGCGCCCAGCAGACGCCGACCATGAACATCGCCGCCTCGCGCAGCTTCCTGTAGCTCGCGGCGTCCTCCTGCGTCGTCGTCGGGTCGGCGAGCGCGGCGTCGGCCTCCTTCGCGAAGCCGGAGAAGTTCTTGACCGCGCGGATGATCTGCGCCGTGCCCTGCTTCTCGGCCGCCTCGACCTCGGCGGGGTCGGTCTTCTCGGCCGCCGCCGCGAGAATCGCGAGTCCGTCCTTCTGGTAGAGCTGCGCGAGGTTGAACTGCGCCTGCAGGCGGCGGAGCTTCACCGTCTCGACCGTGAGGTACTTCGTCATGCTCTCGATCGCGCCCTTTCGGTCGCCGACCTTGCCGTAGCACGTCGCGAGCTGCGAGAGGGACGTCGCGTAGTGCGCCGAGTTCGTGTAGTATTCGCCGATCAGCTTCCAGAACTTGATCGCGTCGTCGTAGCGCCCGGCCTTCTGGTACTCGTTCGCCTTCGCGGCGGCCATCGTGCCGGCGTTCGTGTGGCGGCGGTAGTTCGTGAAGAACGCCGTGAAGAGGCGGTCGGCGCGCGCCGGGTTCTTGTACTGAAGCTCCTTTGCCGCGAGGCGCACCGTCGCGTCGCCGGCGGCCATCATGAGAAGGCGGTCCTTCGCCCCCGCGAAGCGCTCGGCGAGGTAGCCCTCGACCGCGTCCGCATCCAGCCGATATTCGTCTTTCTTCTTCTGGTCTTTCGTCTGGAGGATGAGGTCAAGGTAGCAGGAGGCGATGTTCTCGACGGCCATCACGGACTCCTTGATCTCCGGATACTTCGCGAGCGCCTGGTAGTAGCCCTCGATCGCCGCCTCGTAATCCTGCGCGAGGAACTTCTCGTTCGCGTCCGCAAACTGCCGCGCGCGCGCCTTCGCGATCTGCTCCGGCGTGATCTTGCACTTCACCTTCGCGTTGTACTTCGCCTTCGCGAACTCGCTCACGGCCTGGGCGAGGTCGCCCGCCTGCGGCGCCCACGACGACGCCTCGTATTCGAGGAAGACCGTCTGGGCCATCGCGAACGCGCCCTTCGCGACCTGGCGCTTGCCGTTCTTGCCGCGCGGGCCGAACATGAGCGACTTCACCTTCTCGTCGTCGCGCTTCGGCTTCTTGTACTCGGCCTGCGCCTCGTCCCACAGCATCTGCGCCTGGAGGAACAGGCACTCCGGGAGCGGCGACTGCTTGAGGAGGCCCATCTTGCCGTCGGGGTCGTACTGGACGATCTGCTCGTGGATCTCCTGCAGCTGGGGCTTGTACTCGTCGATGATCGCCGAGGCCTTGTCGAGGTCGCCCTTCATCTGCTCGATGTGGGCCTTCATCGACACCGCGCGCCCGAAGTAGACGGGCTTCTCCAGCTGCCAGAGGAGCTTGTCGACGATCTTCTCGGCCGCCTTCAGGCTCGCGTCGCGCGCCTTCTTCTGCTTCGGGTCGACCTGCTGGTCGGCGAGCCGCAGGTAGAGGTCGACCGTCTCGCAGCCGAGGTTGCACCAGGCGTCGCTGCCCTGCTCCAGCTGCGCGAGCAGCGCCTCGTAGCGCTGGGCCGCCTTCGCGTACTGCTTGTCGCCCGCGAGGAGCTGGCCGTAGGCGTAGCACGCCTCAAGGTAGAACTTGCGGATCTCGGCCGGCGGCTTCGCGAAGACCTTGAAGAACTCGTCGTAGATCTTCATGCACTCCGGCTTCTGGCCGCGCCCGAAGTAGTTGTTCGCCATCTCGAGGCGCGCCGCCCAGTACTTCGTCGACTTGCGGTCGGGCAGCGACGCGATCTTCTTCTCGGCCGCGTCGAACTGGCCGAGCGCGAGCATGCCGCGGATCTCGATCGCGAAGAAGCGCGCCTCGGACTCGGGCCACTTCTTCTTCGTCGCCTCGATCAGAGGCCCCGCGAGGTCGGGATACCCGTAGTTCACGAGGGCCTCGACATAGCTCATCTCGGCCTCAAGTTCGGGGTTCTCCTGCGGGGCTTCGGCCGCATTTGCGGCCTGTTCCTCGGCGAGGAGCGGCGACGCCGCCAGCGCCGCCAAAGCAATGATTGTAAAAACCTTGGATGTCATGGTGTGGTGATTATACTACATTCTCTGTCCGAAATGCAAGTGACACCGGGAAGCGGCGCCGCCGTCAGCGGACGCCGGCGAACGTCTCGAAGCGCTTCTTCGCGAGGACCTTCAGCGGACCGCCGTTGACGAACGGGTCGATGGAGATGCCGCCGCGCGCGGCGAACTTGCCGATGACCTCCAGGTATTTCGGCTTCAGGAGCCGCGTCAGGTCGTCGTAGATGACGTTCACGACGTCCTCGTGGAAGTCGCCGTGGTTGCGGAATCCGAAGAGGTAGAGCTTCAGCGACTTCGACTCGACGAGCCGCTTTGCGGGGATGTAGCGAATCGTCAGCGTCGCGAAGTCGGGCTGGCCGGTCTTCGGGCAGAGCGTCGTGAACTCCGGCGCGGTGAACGTCACCCAGTAGTCGCGCTCCGGGTGCCGGTTCGCAAAGGCATCCAGCACCGTCGGGTCGTAGGTCGTCGGCGCCTCGGTCGTCCGGCCGAGCGTCTTCAGGTTCTCAAGGTCATTTCGCATGGTTCGCAGTCCTTTCGATGTCTGCGTAGTATAGCAACTCTCCGCGCGGCGCACAATCCCGCCCCGCCATCCGCCGCCGGGTTACGCGCGGTGCAAAGCCACCAGTGGCCGCACGGCACGCAATTCCCAAACCGGGCGGGGCCCCGCTCGTCCGGCAACGGTGGCTCGAAGGCATCGGGGATATGGCGTCGGAGGACGTCGGGGACAGGCCCTAGCGTTTGGGATAGGACGTCGGGGACAGGCCCTAGCGTTTGGGATGGCATCGGGGGACAGACCCCCGCAATTTATCTAGCCGCGACGGCATCGGGGGACAGACCCCCGCAATTTATCTAGCCGCGACAGCCCCTTCACGACTGAACGCCTCCCTCTAGGGACAGACCCCACCGACA
>CAKURH010000032.1 GCA_934675625.1 uncultured Kiritimatiellota bacterium | reverse complement strand
GCCGGAGCGCAGCGGAGGCCTACGGCCGACGCGACGAACTCGACCAGGGATCGCCAACGCGGCGCGCTTCGGGGCCGTAGCGGGGCGGACCGCTTTTTGGACGAGGCGAGTTGGGCAGGACTGCGGCCTGCGGCCGACCTCGCGGTCGCCGCACGGCCGTCAGGACGCCCAAGTCGCCCGCCCGGAAGCGGGAGCACCGTTGCCCCGAAGCGCGCCGCACGTCGGCAAACGACGGGATGCGTACGCCAGGCCAATGATGCGGACAACCTACAAAGAGCGGATCATCTTTTCACTCCATGACGTTGACAAGGCTGATGGACTGCTGATCCGTGCGGGGACGGATGTCGTTATCCGACAGGCGCAAGCCGGTGCAGCCCGTCACGGCGATGTTCGCCCCGTCGATGCGGTTGCCGCAAATCTCGACATCCTTTCGCGCCGAGGCAGCGAAAGGATGCCCCGCCAAACTGCGCCCGCCGACGTAGATGCCCTCGCCGTTCCCCCGGCAGACGTTCTCCACGATGCGGACGCGACTGCCGATTCCCGCCTCCAGCCACGCGCATTCCGGCGCCAACAGCATCGCCCAGCCCTCGACGCCCTCCAGGACATTGCGGGCAATCACGCCGTCCGACGCCTGAACGAGAAGGCCGCGCGCGCGATTGTGCCCCATCGTGCAGTTCTCGATCCGATAGCCTTCGCCCATGCGTCCGCGCGGCGCGAGGAGCGTTCCCGGCGGCAGGGCGACAGCGGATGCCAACACGACTTCCTGCGCGGCCCGGAAGTTCTTCTCGCAGCCCGGCCAAAGCCCCAGCTTCGCGAAGCGCGTCCTCTCCGCATCCGTCAGCGGCGGCGCGGACGACACGCGCACGGCGCGCAGGTCGCCGGGCGATGCGCCGTTCGGCAGAAGAACCTGACAGAGGTCGCCCGTGCGCAACCGCTCCTGCGCATAGGCCGCGACCCGATAGGCGCCGTTGTCAGCCCGTCCAAGGACAAACGCAAAGTAGCCGCTGATGTTCGCGCAGTCGTCGCAGTGATACTGGAACACGCAGCCGTCCAGACGTGGCCCGACCGGCGAACGCCGCGAATTGAACGCATCGTGGTTGCCGCTCCGCAGACGGCGCAGGCCGCGCGAAAAGAGATCCGCATCCAAATCCCGCCGCACGAGGCGGCACCGCACATAGGCGTTGCCCGTTGCGTTCGCTTCCGCGAAGCCGCAGCCGTCGTTTGCCACGGCATAGGCGCACACGTCCTCGATCCGACAGCCGACCGACGACCAGACATTCACCGCGCCCGCACGCGACGGGCGCGTCCGGTCGACACGGCTCCAGACGGCGATATCGCCCACTTCGCCGACCCGGCACTCGCCGCCGGTGATGCGATAGGTGTCGCTTCCCGTGCGCGCGATGGCGATGCCCTTGCGATAGCGCATGAAGTTCACCGGCTCATGCGTCTTCGCCCCGTAGGCCTGCACCGGCCAGAACGCCGAAGACGACGCCATTTCGTCCGCTGACGGACGCGGATAGCCCGAGACGATGCGCACGTCCCAGTTCCGCTCGGCATCGACGCGCTCGATGACGGCCTGTGTGAACGGAAGGTCCGCATAGTCCACGACCGCGCCGCGCACGGTCACGTTCGTGCAGTCGCTCAGCGTGAACATCGGCGCCTGAACCGTCCCCACGAGTTCGCTGCCGCTGAAGTCCAGCACCACGTCACTTTTCCCGAAGAGCGTGAAATACGCCGATTCACTTGGCGGCAGGGTCAGCCAGTAGCGGGCACGCGGGACGGACACCCGTCGCGCCCCGTGCGCAATCTCCTCCCGGACGTAGGCCAGCAGATCCGTGCGCGCCATCGGCGCCGCGTCCGACCGCGCTTCGTTCGCGCGGCAGACGGCCGCTCCCGCCTCCACGCGACAGCCCTGCGCAAAGACCGAATCTTCCAGACGCCCGCCCGTGCCCGCGAGCCGCACAGAACCGCCGACGGCGACAAGTCCGCGCACGTCGGGATTCGCGCCGCGCGCGGCATCGACCGCGACAGCATCCGCACCCGAGACCGCGCAGCCGAGCAGACGCGGGCCGACGGCGGCCTGACGCACGGCGAACCCGGCGGCACGTCCGTCGCCCGCGCGGACGCGACAGCCGCGATAGACGTTCTCCGCCGAGGCGATGTCCGCAAAGGCGCACGTGGCATTCACCACCTCCAGCCGCTCGAACGAACAGCCCTCGCAGCCTTCGGCCCGGATGGCGGCACAGACCCGTTCCGAGCGAGGGCCGTCCACCGTCAGCCGCGCCTCGCGTACGGAGACGTTCGTGCAGGCGACGAGCGAGAGAAACGTTCCGCCGCCCGCCAGCCGAATTTTTGAGCCCGCGAAGTCAATCACGCAGTCGGAAAGCCCTTTCAGCTCCAACACCGCACGCCCGTTCGCGGACGCTACGTCATCCGTCGTCTTCGCGACCGTGACGTTCCGCTCGCCGCGCGCCAACGCCGCGCGCACACGCGAGGCGACGTCCTGTACCGTCTGCGTCTGCTGCCCGGCCGGACGCCAGCCGTGCGTCGAGCCCTGCACGTAGGTGATGGTCTTCGGCCCGCGCAAGTTGCGGTAGAGCAGCGTCAACGAGGTCGGCGTCGAACAGGCGTCGCCCAGTCCGGCGAAGGAGATCCGCACGGGACAGCTGATGCGCCGTGCCGCGTAGACCGGGTCGAAATACGCCATGGCGGGGAACCAGCCGTTCGGGCGATACGATGACTTCAGGTGGCCGAGCAAGGACTGTCCGCCCCAGTCCGCGCCCCACGAGCCGTCCGCATAGATCCGCGTGACGCCCGGCACGTTGGCAGCGGCGTGATACGCCTGCCAGTCGCCTTGGCTGCCGCCGGCAAGGGTCAATGTTCGGCCATCCCATTCGGGCCACGTCTTCATCCACTGCACCGCCCGTATGGCCCGAAGCGCGCAATACTTCCAATAGCTCATGCGCCGGTCTTCATTGGCTTTCGGCCCCATGCCATAGCCCAAGCCGTCTTCGGACAGCCCCTTGAAGAAACGCTTGACGTAGTCGGGGCCTCGCCCTAGCTCGTAGCCGTTCGGATTGATGCAGAAGTCGATTCGGTCGTGTGGCGCCTTCGTCGGCGGCAGCTGCTCCTGCTCTGACGCGCCGCGAAAGCCGACCGACGCCGGCAGGCGATTCATGGCCGAGGCCGTCATCGGCACCGTGAGGTAGCCCGTGACCGGCCAAGCGCCCGCACACGGGATGCGCACGGCGTAGCACCGGACACGCGCATCCGCGCATGGCGTCGCCCGCAGTTCGGCCGTCATCGGCACGGCGGCAAGCTCGTCCAGCGACGCGCGCCAGAACGCCGCGTAGTCGTCGGGCTCCGGGACCATCGGGATGTCGTCGACAGCCACGCCGGCCCCGCCCCGGAAGAAGACGCGCGGTTCCCAGCGATGGTTCTTCTTCACGCGCCGCCCGTCCGCCGTCACCACGTTCGCCTCCAGGCAGACGAACCCCGGCTTGTCACTGCGTGTGCGGTAGACGAAGCGTCCGTCCCTGAACGGCAGGGGCTCGCGTCCGCGTTCCGTCACGCCGTCGTCGCCCGTCCGCTCCCAGTCAACGAAGTAGACGCCGGACGGCAACGGCTTTCGCAGGCCCTCCAGCTTCAGCGAAAGGACAATCTCCTCGCCGCGCGCGTAAAGCAGCTTGCCGCCCGGTGTCGTGCCCGTGATCAGCGCGCGATCCCAGTTGCCGTCGCCCATGACCTGCGTGGCCTTGAAGTCGGCCCCCACCACGTCGACCTTCGAGACGTCGGTCCCCCGGTCGGAGGCTTCCGCGAGATCCAGCGACAGGAGCGCAAACAGCGCGGCCAACAGTCCCCGTTTGAGATGTCTTGTTTTCATGTCGGTAGTCTATCGGATGATGAACAACGATCCCTTCGCGCGCAGCAGTTCCGCCGCCGTCGCCGAAAGATGCAACGAGACGCCCTTCGGAAGATTGTGCGTCGCGAACGCGCCCTCCAGCGTCGTCGCCGTCAGGAACGGCCACCAGATGTTCTTCTTCAGCCGCTCGGCGTCCGCCACTCGCAACCACGCGTCCTCGGCGAGACGCACCGCGCCCGCCACCCTGATCGTCTCGACCGCGCCGTCGTCACGCACCGCGACGTCCACGCCCCCGACCGTCAGTTCACCGGCAACCGTTCCACCGCCGCTGGCGAGAATGCCAACCCGCGTCCCGTCGGGCACACGAACCGTCGCGCCCGTTCCGACGGACAGCGACCCTTCCGCCAGTCCATTCTCGCTCTCCACGAACTCATCGCCCGCCGCCCAGTCGGCCTCCTGCCACTTCGCCTTCAGATACGTCTCAACCGCGCGCATCTCGCCGTCGGACAACACGCGGTCATAGGCGATGACCTCGCCAATCGCCCCCTTGATCGAACTGTTCCCGTCAAATGACCCGACACAGGTCACGCAGGCGGGATCGTTGCCGAGGCCAAGATTGGCGAAGTGCGCGTCGTCCGTCGCGGCGTCGCCGTCTAGCCGCACGGAAAAGACACGCGTCACGCCATCGCCTAGCGGAATCTCGGCCTCGGCGTAGTCAACGCCGTCCAACGCCACGCGATCCGACCGGACGCTCGGCCGCACGTAGCAGTCCGCCCAACTTGCGAGCGTCGTCGACGATCCGTAGGACACGGTGCGGAAGCCGACGGCCTTGCCGTCGATGCCCCAGAGCCCGGCATTCACGACCTGGGAACCGTTGAGGCGCACGGCCATGAAGAGCGTGCGCACGGGGCTCTTGACGTTTGCCCACAGCGTGCGGCAGTTCTGCTCGTAGACGATGCCGGGCTTGCCGTCCATCGCCGTCTCCGCATACGTCGGCCGCGCACAGGTGACCTGGGCGCCGGGCAGGACGCCCGTCGCGTTGACCAGCGCCGTCGCCGAGGACGCGGCCCGCGACACCCAGCTCGTCACGGCGCCCGAAGTGTCGCGGAGAATCGTGCTCGTTCGCGCCGCATCGCACCAGTAGGCAAGCCCCGCAGTCGGCGGTGTCAGCACGTGTGCGCCCGCCGTCACCGTGTCGGCGTTTGCCGCGAGCGTCGCCCCTTCGGACACGACGACCCCGACGTCCGACGACGCGTTCAGCGCCAGCGTCGTCCGCCCGCCGACACGGCCCGTAAAGTTCGCCGCACCCGTCACCGTCAGCGTCGCCGGCACGGCGGAGGAGTTCGTCACCACACCGCCGCCCGTGAGCGAGCCGACCGTCAGCGACTGCCCCGCGAGATCGAGGACACCGCCCGTCGCGAGGCGCAACGCCGTGCCCGCCGGCAGGAACGACGGCGACCCGACGTCATCCCAGACGGTCTTCGCGCGCCACTTCTCCGACAGGTAGTTCTCGACCTTCCGCATCTCGCCCTCCGTCAGCACGCGGTCAAACGCGAGCACTTCGCAGTAGTCGCCGCAGAAGGGTCTTCCCTTGACGTAGTAGCCGAGGCTCGGGACGAATGTCGCCGACCGCGTGTTCTGGCCCCACGTGTCCGAATGCGGCCAGTTGTCGCGGTCATGGACGAGCGTCAGGATGTGCGTCTCGTCCGAATCCACGCCCGCCGGGCCGCCGCGCCCGCCGTCGCGACGAATCCAGCCCGTCGTGTTGTAGTTGTAGTCGCTGCGGTGCGACGTCCAGCCCGTTGTCGGCCCCGGCGCGTTGTCCGCCAGACGCACGCCATAATCCTCGTCCGCGCTGCCGAACAGCCCCATGAAGCCGGACGCCTGGCGGATGCGATAGACGACGAACACCGTGTTCTGCGCCAGCGCCTTGTCGCCGCGCAGACAGGCAGCACCTGCCGCGCCGGTCGTGACGACGTTGCGCCCGTTGACCGTGTTCGCGCCCCACGTCGACGTTCCGTCCGTCGCCGTGAACGTCACGTCGGCCCGTCCGCCGCGCGACCGCCACGCCGTGACCGTGCCGTCGTCGTCTTTCGTCAGGCTCTCTTCCCGGTCGGCGTCGAGCCAGTAGAGGAGCGAACGCGACAGGAGCGGATCGTCGTTCAGGCGCAGCGTCCCGGCCTCGATCGACGTCACGCCCGAATACGTACGCGCAGACGGGGCGAGTTCGACCGTGCACGTTCCGCGCTTCGCAAACGCCAGCGCGCCCGCGCCATCGGCGAGCGGCAGCGCGAACACGGAATCCGCACCGTCATCGCCGAGGCCAAGCGTCGCGCCGCCCGCAGCCGCGACAATGCGATCCGCGCCCGCCTCGGCATCCTGCGAACAGGCGGCGTCGATGCGCCCGAAGTCGATGTCCGCGCCCAACGTAAGGCACGAGAACGTCGACAGGTTCGCCGAAGTGAAAGCCCCCGACCGCGCCAGCGTCACGTGGGCGAACGAAAGCGAGAGGCCGAGCGTCCCCACGTCGCAGCGGAACTCGTTGTCGACGGTCAGGTCGTCCGAACCGGTAAAGGCGACGCGATGGGCGCTGCCGCCGCGCAGCCAGATGCGGCCCGTACCGAGCGTGCCGTTCGTCGAGACGTTCAACGTGACGTCGCCGAACCCGTTGACGCCGGAAATCGTCGTGGGCGAAGAGAGGTTCACCGTCGCGCCGTGCGGCAGCGTCAGCGCGCCGGGGCCGAAGAGCCCGCCTCGGAAGTCAAAGGTGGCCGGGCTGTTCGGATCGTAGGACGACAGCGCCGCGTCATCCTCCAGGTAGACGCCGCCGCTGAACGTGACTGTCGCCGGCGGCGTGCACAGCACAGCCTCGTCCGTCGAACCGTTCGTGCGGCCCGCCAAGTGCAGGTTCTGGGAGAAGTTCCAGCTGATTCCGCCCGTGAGCCGGAGTTCGCCGCCTTCGAGCCCCGAACTGTTCAGGACGTAGATGTCCCCGGACGGCAAGGCATCCGCCGCGCGCAGGAAGAGGACAGTCCCGTTGACGTAGGTCGGGCCGCTCCAGCCGCCGACGCCCGCATGCAGATTGAACTTGCCCGTAGGCGTCGGATAGCCTGTCGCCGTCGCACCGCCGCGTGAGGCGAACGTGACGCCGCCCGAGCCCGTGATGCGCGTCCTGAGATTGACGTAGTCGCTGCCGTTCTTGGAAGCGTGCCAGATGACGCCCGGCGACGCACCGAAGTCCAACGTGCCCGCACCCGCACATTCGAGGGCCGAATCGGACGCGATCTGCCGATTGAAGATGACGCCGGCCGGATGCGCGGCGTTGTCGTCGCCGACCGAGAGCGTTGCGCCTGCGCCGATCGACAGCGCCGACGTGTTGTCGACGACCAGTGCCGCGACGCGCTGAGACGCGGCCACTTCGCACGCGGCCGTCACTTGGACGACGTCCGTCTCACCCGCCTCCGCCAGTGGCTTCATTGACGTGGCGGGATACGGGACGACGCCCTTCTCCGAATCGAATGTCGTGAAGCGGAAGGGCCATGAGGCCGCCGACGTGTCGCGCGTGACAAGGCCCGGATCCAAAATGCCGTTCACCTGCGGAAGTTCGTCCGTCACGAAAAGCCGTTCCGAATCGCCCAGCGTCGACGCGCCGCCGTCCGGCGCAATCCAAAGCGTCGCGCCATCGCCTGTGCGCGCAAGGGTTTCAAGCGTGAGCGTGGCCGTCTCGCCGTCGCCGCGTCCCCACATCAGCGACCCGCCGAACGGCCCGTAGGCGGTCGGGCCGACCGAGGCCGTCGCCGATGCGTCGGCGGCCACCGACGGCGCCCAACGGAAGATGCCGCCTTTCCACGCCAACGTCGCGTCCGTCGCGAACAGGCGTCCGGCGGCGTTCGTCGTCGTCAGGCGTCCGCCGCCGGCAGCAAGGGTGCCGAAGCCGACGAACGGCACGTTGACGAGCAGCTCGCCACGCCCCTTTTTCGTCAAGGTGTTGGCGCCCGTGCCACGCACCGTCGAATCCACGCGGCCGATGCGCCCCCACACAGCGTCCTTTCCACGTCCCGACCCGGAAATAAACGCATCGCCCGCCAGCACGAGCTCGCCGCCCAGAATCTGCGGATGGCCAGAGGACTCCTGCACGTTTCCGAAGTCGAGCCCGCGCAGCGTCACGGGGGCCGCAAAGACCTGATTGTTCAGGCCGACGCCGAGATAGTGGGCGACGCCGCCGTCCGCCGGCAGACGATGGCCTTCCCAATACCGGGTGTCCGTGGCGAAGTCCGTCGTCGGCACCCACCAGGTTCCGACGGAATTGAACCCGTCCGCCGCCACCGCGCACAATCGCGCGGCGCTCACCAGCAAAACACAGAACATCGGTCTTTTCATTGACAGCCTCCTCCTGTTTGAGTTGTTCGGCCCGCATCGGCCTTTTCCAAGCAAAGCGTATTTTACCATAAACGACATCGCTTTTCGCATAAGACAAATATTGCCTTTTCAACAACACGGTGTCCGCTTGCCAAAAGCCGCCGCCATTTGCTATACTCGCGGGAAACGATGTCCAAACTTCCGACAGAACCCCGCCGCGTCATTCTGGTCATTCCCACCAACGGAATCGACGGCCGCGCGCGCATGCGCGGCATCTTCCGCTATCTCAACGACCATCCGACATGGGACACGGTTCTGATCACGACCCGCACGGAAGCCGCCGGCGGACGGTTGGCCCGCGAAATCGCCACGGGCTGCGACGGCCTGATCATCTCCGCCGAGCCGGACATCTACGACGTCATTTCTTCGACGCTGGCGGTTCGGCGCCCGACCGTCATCGCCAACGAATCCCTGCTGCGCCTTTCCGACCGGTCACCGCACTGCCGCGCCGTCATCCTGGACGACGAGGAAATCGGGGCGACGGCCGCACACCATTTCAGGGCGCAGGGCGCGTTCGCGTCCTACGCCTTCTACTCCATCGACGACCGGCTATGGAGCCGCCGACGCTGTGCCGGCTTCACCAAGGCCCTTCCTCCGCAGTCTGTCACGTCGCTCTTCGCCGGACAGGCCTCCGAGACGGACTGGCTAAAGGGGCTGCCAAAGCCGACCGCCGTCTTCGCCTCGAATGACCTTGCGGCCAAGCGCATCGTTTCCTTTGCGCGCGAGGCAGGCATTCGTCTGCCGCACGACTGCAACGTCATCGGCTGCGACAACGACGTCCTGATCTGCCAGGGAACCACGCCGCGCCTCACCAGCATCCAGCCGAACTTCGAGGAAATCGGCTGGGTGGCGGCAAAAGCGCTGGACAACCTCATGAACGGGAAAGCCGTGCCCAAGACGTCCGTCGTGAAGGGGTGCGAAGTCATCGTCCGTGAATCGACGCACGGTCTTTCGCCGGCGACGCGGCTCACCACGCGCGCGGCGGAGTTCATCGCGGCCAACGCCTGTCGCGGCATCGGCGTCGACGACGTGGCCGTGCATCTGCACGTCTCGCGCAGCCTGCTCGACCTGCGCTACCGTGAAGTGCGCAAGACATCGGTCTTCGCGGACATTCTCGCGACACGACTGGCCGCCGTCCGCCGCGAGTTGCGCAACTCCAAAACGCCCATCGGCAAAATCACAAAGAGTTGCGGGTTCAACGATCCGGCCAGTCTCAAGCGCCTGTTTAAGAACCGCTACGGACTAAGCATGCGCGCGTATCGCGAACAGGGACAGGGCCGAGGCGGCGGGGCGGACGAAACGCACTAGACTTCCAGCAGGACGAAGGAGTAGTTGTCGGGCGCGCCGTGGCGGACGACATCCGCCGCAATGCGTTCCACTGCCGCGTCGAGTGTCGGTGCGGCGGACACGAAAGCGGCGAGGCGCCCGGCCGAAACGACGTCATGCACGCCATCCGTGCAGAGCAGGAAACGCGAGGCGTCCGTCGACTCAAGTTCCGTCCATTCGACGCGCACCGTTTCCGCCGCGCCAATCGCGCGCGTGAGCGCATGGCTGCCGCCGCCGAGGCGGTGGTCATGGGTCAGCAGTTCCGGCATGCCGCGCCGGAAGCGGTAGATGCGGCTGTCGCCGACATTGCAGATCGCCGCGTGACGCGGATTTTCGGGATCGAGCACGAGCGCCGCAACGGTCGAGGCCACGAGCGGCACGCCCTTCTCGCGCGCATAGGCAAACAGGGCCGCGTTCGCGTCTTCAATCGCCTTCTGCACGGCCGACGTACGGGCCTTGAACGTGTCCGCCGCCGCGTATGTGACCATCTTCAGGTTCGCGCAGACGATCTCGCTCGCCCGCGCGCCCTCCGCGCCGCCGCCCACGCCATCCGCGACGCAGTAGACAAGCCGCTCGTCATCGACGAAGATGTGATCCTGGTTGTCGCGACGCACCAGCCCCGTCTCGCTTGTCGAGACGGAACGGATCCGCGTCGCCTCAGACGCCGGCGCAACATCCGCCGAGGCCCTTTCCCTTCTGCGAAACCCGAAGAGGATCATCGGCTCACGCCTTACTTGCCGAGCAGGGCCCAGTCCTGCGCCGCGACCGTCGTGCCGTCGACCCGGACGGGCGCGTCCGTGAAGTTGACGACGACCGACTCGCCGTTGGCGTAGCGCGTCCGGGACACGCCCGGCGCAATCTCCGCGTGGTCGTCGATGAACTCCAGCTGCAGGTGCCTGAGCTTTTCGTAGACGTTGGCGCCCTCCTTGATCTTCGCGACCGACTGCCGCAGCTCCTCGTCCGTCGCGCAGCCAAGATCCTCGTTGCCCATCCAGTTGTTCCCGACCGTCAGGAACTTCGCGTAGAAGTAGAAGCACGGGCGGGCCGAGAACTCGACGGCCTTGAGCTGCGTGACGCGGTCCTTGAGCGGCGCGTTCATCGTCGTCGTGAACGGGTTGTTGGCGATGATGCCGTTGTAGACGACCTGCCAGATCGGCACGACGCGCTGCGCGAGGCCCTTGCCCGCCGCATAGTCGCGCGCAATCTTCTGAGGATCGCCGAAGTAGGCGTAGAGCGCGTAGTCGAGGTTGCCGGCGAACCAGTCGCCGCCGCTCTCGCTCGCGAAGCCGCCGAGGTCGCGCTGCGAGATCGCCGCGCACGCGCCCCAGAACTTCGCGCCGTCCGCCGGCGTGCAGGGATGCCGCCGGTCGTTGCAGCGCAGCGGCTCGCAGATGGACACGACGTCGAAGTAGCCGAGGCCCGTGAAGCCGAACGCCGCCATGCGCGGGATGTCGCGCGTGCAGAACTTCTCGTAGGCGCGCTGCGGGCACATGTAGTAGGGCCGACCGCCGCCCCACGTCACCTTCCCGTTGCGCGTCGGGCGCAGGAAGCCATTCGCGTCCTTCAGCACCCATTCGCCGTCCCAGTCGGCGGAAATGGTGTAGCCCTCGTAGAAGTTGCCGTGCGGCACGATGAGGTAGCCCGCGTCGCGCGCATGGCGGATCGCCGCCTTCAGCTTCGCGTCGCCGCCGAGCTTCGGCTCCGACGGGAAGACCTGTGGCCAGCGGCCGTCGTGCCCGCCGATGTTCCAGCCGACGAGGCAGAGCTCGGCGTCGCCCACGCCCTGCCGCTTCAGCTCGTCCACGATGTCGCGGACGCGGTCGAACGTGATGACGGCCTTGACCTCCGGCTCGCTCTCCGGCACCTGGTGCGGCACGGGGCTCGGCACCGGCTTCCACGCCTGGCGGATGCGGATCTCGGGCGCGAGGATCGCCTTCTCCAGCGTCCTGTTCGACGCGAACCGCTCCCGGAACGGCTTCACCGCGCCGCGCGCGAGCTGGTAGTCCCGGTAGATCTTCGCGAGCGCCGCATACTGCGTGCCCGGCGCGCGGCGGTGGTAGACGATCACGAGGTCCTCGTACGGGTCGCGGCAGAGCTCCTCCTCCAGCGTCGCGGCGACCGTGTAGGCGCCCTTCTCCGCGCGCACCGTCTCGCGGACGAAGTACTTGAGCGACGTCACGACCGCGAGACAGGCGCCGCGCGGGTTCGACCAGCCGAACATCGGCATCGTCATGCGCTCCTCGCCGGCGAAGAACGTGCCGTCGTCGCGGTCGTACTCGCCGTAGACGCCGTAGGGCGTGAACCAGTAGCCGGCCTCGCCCTTCGCCGCGCGCGCGAAGTCGGGCACGACGTCCAGCCGCCTCGCCCGCATCGAGCGGATCCTCTCGCGGCTCAGCGTCAGCGTCTCGCCGCCGTCGGACGGCACGAGGTCGACCGTCTCCGTCACGACGCGCCCGTCGCCCAGCGTCCAGTTCAGCGCCGCCGTCGCGGCCAGCACCAGCATCATCTGCATATCCGATTTGTCCTTTCAGTCAATCGTGATTGTCTTGTCACGTGTGATTAGTTTTCCGTAGTCTATCAAACTTTCGTCCCGCACGTCAATGCCACCGCAAGCGATTTGAGATCGTCCGATGTCGACTAGTTGCGGGAGTGGCTAACTGTTTTTATGGTATAATGCGCACATGAAGATGAGAATCATGTGTGCATGGCTTCAAGGGCTTAGGAAGCTGGTGCTTGTGGCCGTCGGATGGAATGGAGTTTATTTATGCGCTGTTATTTTGTTTGCTTAGCGTTGACATGTTTTTTGACACTCTGTAGTGGCGCTGCCACGGCGGAAGGCTCCTCTCTTGCGGGTGCCACAAATTTGTTATCAATGGCTGATTTGTACGCGCACTTTGAAGATGTTAAGGTGATGGATGATGGTTTATCATTTAGATTTAAACGGCGTGGTGTTCGCTACAAATACACAATCGGCGACGAGCATTCAAAAATCGGTGCATATGGAGAGCTCGTTCGCTTGCCACTTTCACAGAAAATGCGTGTTACGAGCCGTGACTGTCAACTTGTATTCCAAAACGTGGAAACGAATGGTCTGAGCGGTTTTGGGGTTACGAGGATTTTGGATCTTCGCTCAATAGAACACGGACGGAAGTTGCAGAATGGGTTTCTTGTTGTACGAGACCAAGAAGGAAAATATGATAAGGGGTGTTTCGTTGGGGTGAATCAAATCAATGGCCAATCAACAAGGGGCGGTTCTCATTAGAGCATTTCTATATGTGTACCATGAAGACCTCGACTGGGCAAACCCGGGATGCCAGCACAAGAACAAGTTTGGCCCAAAATGATTGGAGGTAAAAAATGAAAAAGAAGTTCGCACTGGTCGTTCTGCTGTCAATGACCGCCTACTTGAGTTTGGCAGCAGGGAAGAAAAGAGGCTTTGAGTGGACGCTGTCGGTCTGGACAGAAACGTTGTCTTGGACGGAGGACAAAGGCTTTCACTTGACGTTTCGATCTTGGAACAAGCCTCTGTTGGCGATTCAAAGGGACGACGGCAGCTATGATTACATCAACTCCGTTGGGGCGGACGTGTATCTTCAGCGAGGAAAGAGGTATATGCTGACGAACGGGCGAAAGGCCATATATGATTACGATGAAATGGGGAATTTGCAATGGCAGATAGAGTTAACTGGAACAAAAGTTGACGAGTTCTGGCGGGTCGAGAACGGGCGGATAGAAGAGAGTTCCGACCTTGAACTCGCGCAGAAACTGGCCGAGCAGGAGACGATCGAGGACGTCGAGTAGCGCACGGCGATTGAATCTTTGTCTGCTGTCAACGGAACGGTATCGAGCTCATTTGACGTTCAGACCCTCGCACGGACACAATCTCGCGCACGAGCAACAGCGCGGGAACCCAAAGCAGCCGTTCCATGCTGTCGAGGTGCCAGTCGAAGTCGACAGCTCCGCTGAGCGCGAAAATCGTCCCGAAGCAGCCAAGCATGAACACCACGCCCAGACAAGTCATCCAAAGCGCTGGCGCCTTACGCCGCGAACGACGGACAAGAAAGGCCACGCCGACGGGAAAGGTGAAACCATAACGCCACGGCTCCAATAACGCATACCGCGTCATCCGGGCGAAAGCCGCGAGACCTTTTGCCATGCACAGCTGCCCAAGCGGCACATAGCCGTCGAGCGACGCACCCGCCAACCGACACCCACACTGCCAGGCAATCGGCAACAGCGCACCGCAGACAAGACGAGGCAGAAGCCGAATGCGCGAATCCGAAGGGCTCAACAGAAGCACCGCTAACGCCAGCGAACCAAAATAGATCAGTCCCTCGTTCTTGAACCATCCGGCCGCGCCCAAGATAAGCCACCCGAACCAATCGAGAGAATCGTGGCGAATGCGCTCCCAGCCCACAAGAACACAAAGACCGACAAGGCTCTCCGGATAGAACAGTGTCGCGAGTCGAACCGTCAGCGGCGTTAGGAAAACCGCCGTCACTAGCAACCGCTCCGGCCACGCAGACGCGCGGGTGAGCAGGAAACCAAGCAGCATGGACATCCAGAGGCACGGCACGAGTTGAATCAGCCATTCGCCGCTCACGTTCGCCAGCGAATAGCCCCACAGCACAAGCATCGCCGCCCCCGGCGGATAGGTCGGCTGATACGGCGCAAAGGCACCGTCCGTAAAGAATCCCGTCGGGAGGCCTGCTGAGAGCAACAGCAACCTTGCCTTGCCGCCGACCGTCCCCAATCCGTTCGGCGCGACAAACGTGTGGGTCAGAGCCAAAGCCCCAGTGGCAGTGAAAAAGCATGCCGCCACCCCCAAGCAGAACTTCTGATTTCTGATCCCTTTCGCAGAAGAAGACAGCCATGCGACAAAGCCAAAGGCTATGACAATACAGACTATCGCGCTCGCCCAATCCACCCAATGCAACCCTGCCACAGAAAGGAACATCGACACCGACAAAGCCAGAAGCCCCCAAACCAAGCCTTCAAAGCCGCCGATAGCTACGAACACGACAACGACCAAGCCAAGCGCCAACGTCGGCACACATTCGCCACGCCAAGGTCTTGGCGGCGATTGAATGGACGAGGGAAGCCAATCTGTCCCCCTCGCCCACAAATAAAGGCCGCCGCCTGAATCAAGAACACGGTACCCCCGTGTCGGCAACTCCACAGCGGCTTGCGAACTGTCGGACGGGGCGACAATCGCATCCGTCTCGGTCAGTTCCGACACAGCACCGAACTTCACGGGTTGCGGTGCCGCCGCCCAAGACATTGCCAGAACACGCGACCGACCCACGGGGAGCAGATCATTCCCCCGTGAACAGCAATAGGCGACTGTCTTGCCGGACTCCTGTGCCCACGCGGCCATGCGCCGCGCCGCGTCAACGTATTCGCCTGTGCCTCTGAAGCCGTCCCGCCAGGATGTCGCCAAACGGACGCCACGACGCACAAGTCGCACGTTCTGCGGAAGCGCGCACGCGACCGTCGCAACCGCAAGGCCAACCCAAAGCCAGTCGCGCAACTTCATCCGTCCTCCGGGACGATCTTTCGGATGACCATGACTGCCGGGCGTTCACCGACGAAGACGATGCGCAGACGGTCGGCCGCGCGCCGCAGCTCGAACCGCACCTCGTCGCGCCGTTTGGCGAACATGCCGACGCGGCTCCACTTTCCGCCTCCGGCGGAAGCCTCGACGACGGCGTTGCCCAGCCGTTGGCTGCCATTTCTCAGTCCCGACACGAGGCGGAACTTTCCGCGGACAGGTTCGGGAAAGACGATCTCCACGCGATCGCCGCGACACGCCGGACGAGCCGAGACGTAGACCGTGGCGTCCAGTCCGTCGATGATGCGCTCCGGCCCGTGTCCGGCATCCGTGCCGGGGACGCTCGCCGTGCACTTGGCCTGAGCGACGATACGAACACGGTTATCGTGAGCGTTCGTGCGGGGCGCGCCCTTGGCGAACACCCACTCCCAGACAGCCTCCTCGCACCACGCCTTGCTCCAGGCGTTGTGCCCCCGGTCGGGGAAGGTCGAACGCCGAAAGTCGCCGCCGCCGCTGCGAACGATCTCCTCGATTCTGCGGAGCGCCCGCCGAGATCCTTCGCCTTGGTAGGAATTCTCGTTGTAGAGCATCCAGTAGTTTCCCGGCGAGGTCTTCGGAATCCGTGCGGGGCTCTGGATGCAGGACGTCGGCACGCACGCCGCAAAGCGTCCGGGGAAGCCGCACGACAGCTCGAACGCGGCTACGCCGCCCCAGGAAAGCCCCGTCACGTACAGGCGGTTCGTGTCGACCTTGGGCGACTTCAGAGCGGCGATCACGGCGTACATCGCGTCGCACGTCAAGTCCGCAAGCTTGCTCGATCCCGGCAGAGCCGCCCGCATGACGGCACCCTTCGGCATCAGCGGCGCGAAAATGTAGCACGGATGCCGCTTCTGGAATTCAGGCGCCGTCAACCGGGAGAAGAGCGTCGTCTGCCGGAACTGGACGACGAGGTTCGTGCCCTGTTCGCCCGTGCCGCCGAAGTAGACCACCATCGGGGCGGGAGTCGCGCTCCGCTTCGGCGAGAAGAGCAGGTACGGCAGTTCGTTGACCTGCGGACGCGAGAACCGCACGTAGTCCTCCGGCAGCTCGTCCCGACGGAACCATCCCGCCGTCATGCCGAACTTCGCCATCCGCAGACGCAGTTCCGCCGAAGCGGGATAGGGTTCGAGCCGCCCCGCATAGCCAAAGCCCGGACGGACGTCTTTCATGGGGGCGGAAATGCCCAGCCCTGCCAACGGCAGAAGGAAGAGAAATACCGCCCGTCTGAACATACCTCAGCCCGTCCGTCCGTCGTTCGCTACTCGACGTCCTCGATCGTCGCCTGCTCGGCCAGTTTCTGCGCGAGTTCAAGGTCGGAACTCTCTTCTATCCGCCCGTTTTCGATCCGCCAGAATTGGAACGCCTTGTTGTCGCGCATCTTGACCTCCCACTGCCATTTTCCGTTCTTGTCATAGTGATGCACAATCTTTTCTCTCGCCACTTTATGTTCATCAATCACTTTATCAACTGTTCCGGTTAAATAAAATCTAAATTGCCGTCGATTCCCGTTCCCAAAGTTTTCTGTGATTCCAACGATTCGCCGCACACCATTGACCACACAGATCTGCGCCCATTTCCCTGCGCGACTTCTTTCTGGGTCAAGCTGAGAAATGAGTTCTTCCAAAACGGGCGTCAGTTTTCCGTCTTTGGTCATCTTTCGGAGTTCTTCCGCGCCAAATCGGCCTGCTGTTGAATAGCAGACAGTGTTTGTCTCATTTTCAGCCAAAGGCGTTCGCATTTTCAATTGTTTAAGTTCCTGCCATGCCGCATCCCGCGTTTCCCTCGCGAGATTCAGGTTCCAGTCGGCCACCTCTCGGACATTCTGCCGAGCCTGAATGTCCGGTGGTGTCCATGGGTTCGGAAGGATCATTGGCATGGTTCGCTTGGTTAGCGATTGCGCCTCACAGTCATACACGTCGCCCCCGAACGAAACGACGTGCCGCTCATGCTGCATCTTTCCGTCGCGCGAGATCCGTTCCGCATGCTCAAATATCAAAACCTCATGTTCGGTCGGAAACGTCGGCGGCACGTCAAAGCCCGACTCCTTGAGCGGCAAGGCGCAGACTTTGAAGAACTGGCTACGCCCTCGTCCGTTCGACAGTACATACCTCTTTCCTCGCTGGAGATACGCGCCCGCCCCAACGGTGTTGACATAATCATAGCTACCGTCGTCCCTTTGAATCGCCAGAAGGGGCTTGTTCCACGACCGGAACGTCAAGTGAAATCCCTTGTCCTTTGTCCATGACAGCGTCTCCGTCCAGACCGACTGCGTCCACTCAAAGCCCATCTTCTTCGATGCCAAACTCGCGTACGCGACCATTGACAGCAGAACGACCAGTGCGAATTTTTTCATTAGCACCAAAACCTCCACGCTTATCTTGGATGGACATCCTCTAGTGAGCGTCCTTTTGCTTTTGAACTTTCGGACTGCCAAGAATGCCAGACATCCAGCCAATGCCGACGTTCCTCTTCAGTGGTCAGTCCGACAGGTCTTGGAAGATTGAGAATCATGCTAAAGACCAGAGGCGCCTTTGCCCTCAATTCCCGGTTGGAAGAATCGAACAGCGCAATCCAACGTTTCGCGTCATTTCTTCTCAACTCGGGCAAATTCACCTTGAAGATCTCATCTATGTCTTCTATGGAATAATCCCGCTGCCCCAACAGACACCTAACCCTCAACATTGCCAATACTGCGTGCTTGGCCTTTTCTCCACGCGCCCCGCCTTTTCGCGCCGCATCCAATAGCTTGGGAATGGAAACTGACGGCGGCAGAAAAGACGAAAAGGCAATCGTGTAGTCCACGCTCGTCCCATCAAATGCCGAAATTTTTTTCAACATCTGCATCCCGACAGCGCACACGACATCCCGCCAAAGTTGTTTTCGGCCTTTCCAACAGGGTACGTCCGATGCCAGAAACAAGACCACCGCAAGGTCTCGTCCAGAAGTCTGGGAATCGGCAAGCAGCACTTTGCAAAGCTGTGTTTCATCATTTGCCGAGAGTCGCTTGTAGAACAGCAGATTGTCAATCACCGCTGAGCATTTCTCAACCGTATCCAGATTCGGATAAGCTCCAACAATTCCCCTTGGCCAGACCGAATAGTCGCCCCATTCCAACAAGATTCCAGACTCTTCTTTTTTTCCAATGACAAAGCAGTTCGCCCCGCCCAATGTCCTGACCAGCCTACGCAAGTCAAAAAAGATGCTTCTTGGAATTGCTCGCACGCGCACCTCGCCCTGTCCATCACTTCCATTCTTCAGAAAGACGTTCGACTTGTCATCCGCAAGTCTTCCCGACAAGACAGAATCGGCTCCTACGACGAGAGCGCCTGGCGACGGGAATCGAAACGACTCGCCAAAAGCAACTTCATGAAACGGCATGCCAAACACGAGCAATAAAGCGAACCATCGAGATCTTTTCATCTAGTCCTCCCAATCATTGAGTGTTCCATGTTGCTTGCCTGGATCTGCCCAATCCCGTGTGGCATTATCATGTTCGTCCATGGCATTGTTCGTTGCATTTACTGCCTCACTTTCGATCGGATGGGAACAGAGATTCGGAACCGGCAAAGGCCATTCGGCAGGCCACCACACATAATTCTCATGATCTAACGAAACATCATCCCCCAAACCCGGCTCAAACGGAGGTCGTACAGTAGCATCATCGACTAGTCCATTTCCATCATCATCGATACCGGCAACTCCCCAACCTCTATCGTTTCCTGCACTCCAATGATTATGCAACGGCTGATTCCAAGACCAGCCATATCTAAACGTATCATTTCCATGCGTTACCAGTAAAGAATCTGCACGTGCTATTTGATCGATATGCTTCTTTTCATGAATAATTGTGCCCATAAACATATCAATCCCCGACAATTCTTCGCCTATGCTATACGGCCTTCCCTCCGTCACGACTTCATCATATATATAAACAAGAGTCTTATTAGGTATAGAATCATAAGACCATTGCGTCATTCCCTTTATCTCACCCTGTTTATCCCAACCAGCACTACCAGCATAAACAATGTTGCGTTCTCCCGATACCTGTCCCCAATAGTAAAACCAGTTAGGCGTCGATGCCTCCTCTCCCGGATGGTTTGCAGCATCTCTTGGAAAGAATACCTCATAGTTATTCTCGTCACAAACGATTCCCTTGAACATAACAGAAGCGGTCTTCTTCCCGAAATTAAGATTTCGTTTCGGTAATCCCGTATATGTCACTGTGGCAATCAGCGAACCTCCACTTGAGACTGCACGCCCAGATGGGTTGGCCGCGTTCCATGCCTTCACCGAATCCCCGATGGATTCAACCCTAAATACGCATGAATCCGCAATTTCCAAAGCCGCATCACTTGGCGTTACTCTCGCTTTCAAATTCATGGTCAGCACACCCGGCGAATCGGACGAGTAGGTGAACTCGTTCTGCCCGTCGCCGGAATCCGAGGGGGCCGAAACGGGATCGCCGCTAGGCGTCACCAGCTCGATCTCGAAAATCCGCACAATGCACGTGTCCCTAAGAGACGAGAACCGCGTCGAGCGCGCCGTCACCACATATTCCCCTGCCGAAAGTCGTGAAGGATTAAAGGAAAGAGACCGCCCCGTGCCGCTGATCCCGGCGGGGTTGCTCGACCAGACAACAGTCCCGCCCGGATAACTGTCTCCCGTCAGCCGCAGCGTGCCGCTCCCGGCCTTTCGGCAGACGTTGAATACGTCTGATGCGATATCAAGTTTCAGGACACGGATGAGTCCCATGAACGTGTCCTCCGACCCGGACTCGTCCTGAACCTGGTATCCGGAGACTCCACCCGGTGCGAGATCCACCCAGCCGGACTCCGGCGAAACCAACTTGAAAGGATCCTTCGCCGAGACATGCACGGCAATGGTCGCCGATCGATCATCTTCATTCTGCGACAGCAAGTAGAAGTCGCTGTCAATCGCATACGCCGCAGAGGCGTCCCCGCTGCCGACCGAGACATAGGCGTTGTCCGCGCCCGCCGCAAGCGCGACTGAAGCGACGTTGCTCCATCCGACGGCCAAGAGCACTAGACTCCTAAGCCCGCGAAGCCATGCACACATGATTCTTATCTTCATGTGTGCATTATACCATAAAACAGTTAGCCTCTCCCGTAATCTAGTCGACATCGGGCGACGTCACCTTTCGCCGCAGGGCCTTGATCTCGGCGTGGGCGTGCTTGGCGTCGAGCATCTTCTGCTTCTGACGGCGCGAGCGGCGCCGCTTCTGACGGCGGATCTTCTCGCGCTTCTGCCGCGCCTCGCTCTTGCGCTTGCGCTCGCGGTCGAGAATCGTCTCGGCGAGCATCCGCCGCGCAAGCCAGCGGTTCGTCTCGCGGCTGCGCGTCTCGCCGCAGCGGATGGCCAGCCCGCTCGGCTCATGTTCGAGGCGGACGACGTTCGACGTCTTGTTCGTCTTCTGTCCGCCCGGCCCGCCGCCCAGGATGAAGCTCTCCGCCAAGTCCTCCTCGAAGACGGATGCCTCCGCCATCAGGGCCTTGATCTTCTCGATCGTCTCCGGCGAGATCATTCGTCCTCCTTCAAGTAGCGCAGCAGCTCGTCGAAGCGGCGGATGCGCACCGTGTAGCGCGAATCCCGCAGCTGACCGAAGCCGTAGGTGCAGAACGCGCTCTTCACGCCCGCGTTCGCCGCGCAGTCGAGATCCGTCCAACTGTCGCCGACCATCCAGTCGTGTGACGACAGGCGGTGACCGCGCAAGCGCGCCGCACAGTCGCGGAGCGGCAAGGCGGACGGCTTCATCTCCGCGCAGTCGCCGCCCGCCACCACAGCCGCGCCGAAGAGGCGGTCAAGGCCGAACTTCTCAAGAATCATCCGCGTCGCGAAATTCGGCTTGTTCGTGTTGACGCCCAGAAGCCACCCGCGCCGCGCGAGTTCCGTCAGCGTCTCGCGCACGCCCGGATAGAGCGTGACCGCCTCGCAGCAGTGCTCGGCGTAGTGGCTGCGGAAAATCGCCGCGATCTCCTCGCCCGTCCGTTCGGGAATCGCGTGATCGAGCAAGTAGCGCGCGCCCTGTCCGACAAAGCCAATGACCGTCTCGACCGGCAGTTCCGCGAGCCCCAAGTCGCGCCGCGTGTGGTTGACCGTCGCCGCCAAATCGGCCTTCGAGTCGATGAGCGTGCCGTCCATGTCAAAGAAAACCGCATTCATGCCTGCATCCTCCGCTTAGAAAATTCGCAGCCGCAATACGACTGCCGATAGAGCCCCAGTTCCGCCGCGCGACGCACGGACAGCTTGAAGCCCTCCTTCTTCTTGAAGTCAATCGACAGGAACTGCGGCGCGTACGGGTCGGAAGACGAACCCGTCGCCGCTTGACCCGCCGCAAAGACGACGGCGCTGACCTTATGCGGCGAGACGGTCAGCGACGTCGTGAAGGCGTCCAGCCCGTTCGCCGCCGCGAACGCGGCGGCTTTCGCGAGGTTGTAACGAAAGCACCGCGCGCACCGCGCGCCCTTCTCCGGCGCGTCCTCGTAGCCGGCGGCGACGTCGCGCAGCCATTCGGCGTGGTCGTAAGGGAGTGCGGCGAAGCGGACGCCCTCGACACGCGCCAACCGCTCGGCGGCGGCGCGGCGTCTCTCGAACTCCTCCGCCGTGTCGATGTTCGAGTTCGCGAAGAGGAGCGTCACGTCATAACCTGCGTCCCGCAGACGCGGCACGCAGGCGGACGCGCACGGCCCGCAGCACGCATGGAGGACAGCCGTCATTTCATTCCTTTCACGACGCGCCGAATCTGCCGTGCGACGGCGTCCGACGGATCAATCACCTCGGCGCGTCCCGCACAGATTCTCTCGATCACGGGCTTCAGGTGCGGAAAGTGCGTACAGCCGAGGACGAGGCGGTCGGCCCCTGCCTTCAGGAGCGGTTCGATTTTCGCGCGGACGATTCGCTCGACCTTCTCGCCCGACGTCTCGCCGCGCTCGACGAGCGTGACGAACTCGTCGGCGACAACCGCGAGCACCGTCACGTTCTTGGCGAACCGCGCCTTCGTCTTGTTGTAGAGGCGGCCGTGGAACGTACCCGCCGTCGCGAGAACGCCGACGACGCCCGTCTTCGACTTGAGCGCGGCGGGCTTCAGGGCGGGCTCGATGCCAACGAACGGAATCGCGGGATAGCGCGCGCGCAGGTGGTCGATCGCGGCAGCCGTCGCCGTGTTGCAGGCGACGACAATCACCCCGCAGCCGCGCCGCAGAAGCTCTTCGGTGTTCGCGACCGACAGGCGCACGATCTCCTCTGGCGGCCTGTTGCCGTAGGGACAGTGCGCCGAGTCGGCGAGATAGTCCGTCGCGACATCCGGGCAGAGCCGCTGAAACGCGCGCAGGATGCACGTGCCGCCCACGCCGCTGTCGAAAAAGCCGACCTTCAAGGCGTCAGTTTTCGTCGCCCTTGTCGATGAGCGAATAGGTCTTTCCGTCAAAGCCGACATCCACGCCCGCACAGAGGAGCGCCGTCAGCTGCTCGTCCGAAAGCCCGCCGGACGTGCGCGGCGCAAGCAGCTTCTCTGCATGCCCGTCGGCGAAGACGACGTGCGCACACCAACGCTTGCCACTCTTGTGGTTGAAGGCGATCGCCTCCGCCTCGCCGCTCCAGTCGGAATTGTAGCCCTTGCCGTTGACGTTCGCCTTGTACTGAAGCACGCAGTCCGTCAGCGGATTTCCATCGCCAATCGAATAGGAATCCTGCTGCTTCGCACTCATCTCCGTCGAAGGCACGGGCTGTCCGCTGATCGGCAGTTCGGCGAACAGGAGACGGCGGTCGAGGCGCGAGCTGCTGAAGTAGACGCCCGCGCTGCCGTCACTTGTGCCCACGGCATCGCTTCCCTTCGTGAAGTCATAGCCAAAGTAGGCATTCATCACGTAGCTCCAACGAACCCGCACATTCTTCTTGCCGGTGCGGAGGACGTGCTCCGGGCACGTGTAGACCGCGCGTTCGCGACCAACGGCCGTCCATATCTTTCCGTTCGAGAGCGCAAAGTCTCCGTCTTCGTCCTGTCCGTTCGGACTGCAGTAGGCGCCTGGATTGTCGCAGTTGACGAAGCTCGTCGGCTTCGAACGCCCACGCGTCCGCGTCCCATACTCGTCATTCTTCGACAGCCAGCTGATCCAGCCGACCCGCTCGGTGTAGACGGTCTTCCCGTCGCTGTTGGTACCCACGGTCGCATGACTGCCGGCATAGGGGAAGAAGCTTGCCTTCGACGCGACGCTGATTGCCCCCTGCGCGAGATTGCGCATGTTCGAAAGGCATTTCGCCGCGCGCGCCGATTCGGTTCCGCCCGAGAAACTCGTGAGCAGAACGCCCGACAGGACGCCGATGATGGCGATGACAATGAGAAGTTCAATCAGGGTGAATGCTTTTTTCATATTGGTTTACTCAAACTGATGATAGAAGAGAATGCGGGAGCGATGAGGGGGGGTGTTTTCCCTGACGTCCATGATGTCCTGACGAGCCGAGTCGCCCGTGCCGCCTGCGAGATCCTGTCGCGTCTTGCGCTGATTCGAGTGATAGCTCGGCACGGCCGGATCGCGCCAGACAAGCGCCACCGCACGACCGCCCAGCTGAGACGACGGCATGGCCTTGCCGACGCTGCCACCCGAAGTCGACATCGGCTCGGCGCGCACGAACACAAGGAAGAGCTGCTGACGGTTCTCGAAACACTCGCGCCAGAACGAATAGAGGAACTTGCGATCCACCTGATGAAGCGGACACGAACTCGCCTCCTGCAATTCGACACCCATGAAGAACTTGTTGTTGTCGTTGATCTGGTTTGCGTTCAGCTGCTGCCACTCCAGCTGGTCGAAACCGCCCGCCCAGTTGGCGACAACCGTTGCATCCGAACTTTTCGCCCGCTCGCCAAAGACGGATCGGAAATTGTCCATAATCGACAGGAGGTCGTCCGCTGACATTTTCGCGAGCGGCGCCTCGCCGAATGAGCACTGGCTGAGGCTCTTGTCCAAGTCCAAGGTGTCGATGAAGTTGTTCCGTGTTCCGCCAACCTGCCGCTGGTTGCTGTTCGTCGATGCGACATAGTAGTCGAAGGGCGTTCCCACAAGCGCGGCGGAGAGGACGCGATCATCGTCCGAATACGGATTCACCTTGAAGTCGCCGACACCCGCCTGGAAGCGAATCTCCCGTCCCTGATACGGCAAGGCATAGATTGGATCCGAGCCATCACCGTTGTCGTAGGCCGTGTAGGTGCGCCAGAAGCGGCCGCCGTTGGCAAAGCCACCGCCTGCGGCACTTGTGCGCGTCGAAAATGCGTTCCCGTTGAAGTCTGGCGAATAATCGCCGCTCAAGAAGTTCTCGTTTCCTTCCATCAAGCCCATCACCGGCAGGAACTGGAGTTCGCCAATCGCCTGCAGATACTCCTGATTGGAAACGAACATAAAGATGTCGCGGTCACGCCCGTTCTGCCCCAAAAGCGGAAAGACCTCCTGCGTCCATTCGCTCTTCGACACCGCCGTGTTGCCGTTCTTCGCGAACCAGTCCTCTGGCGCAAAGTTGTAGCGAGGATCGACGGCATACAGCGTCTTCCAGGTCGAATAGGCCGCAGGTGTCGACAAGTCATTGGCAATCGTTTCCGTGAACGTCACATTGTAATCGGCGCAGAAGCTGAGGAGCGGCGTCCCGTCACCGCACTTGCGCGCCATGACGCCCTCCGGCACCGATCCGCCCGCGCCCAGGAACTCCATATCGTCCTTGTACGATGCCGGCGCCATGTCCACGACATTCCCCGACGCATCCAGCACCTGCAGCCAAACGCCCGCATAGAGCTTGTATGTGCCGGTGAAGTTCGCATACGACTCGGAAAGGGCGGCTGTGCCAAGGTTCGCCGTATCTGTCATGAAATCGGCCTGAGCCTTCGCCGGAACTTTGCTGTTGTCCTTCCACGTTCCATCAATCTCTCCGTCAACCGTCAACGGGCGGAATGTCGCGTCGTTCAGCTTGAGCCCGTCCAGCGTAAGGTAGGTCTTGTTGTTCTCGAAACCGTCCGGGCCCTTGCCGTTTGTGCACTCCTCCTTCACGACATACATGATCGGCATGTCGATGCCCGTGCAGTCGAACGTCAGCTTGACCGACTCGTCAATCGCGTCATCCGTCTTTTCGATGTCCTTGTTGAAGACGGATAGAGACGCCTCGTCGCTGAAGAACGAGGCCACGCCGTTCCTGACGCTCTTATTTTTCCAAGCGTTCTGACCCTGCTGCGAGGGATAGATGTTGCCGCTGTCGTCAGACGGGCGGCAGCCCATGTTCTCTGGCGCGGCGAAGACGCGCAAGACGCCACGCAACTTGAAATTCGAGTTGAAACGCCCTGTCGTCTTCATGCGTTTGAAAGGACACGTCATCAGCACCTGCGTCAGCACACGATTGCCGAAACCCGTAAACGTCAACTTCGACCAAGAGCGCTTGATTTTCCATTTCTCCGGCTGAGACGGGTCGTTCTCGTCATAGTTCGGGTTGACGATCTCGATCTCCAACTCGCCGTTGTCGCGCGCTTCGATTTCGGGCTGAAGCTGCGCCGGACAGCTGACGCCCGTAACCATCGGCACGGCCTCCACCGTCGGCAAGGCGAGCGAGGTCGGCTGCTGGTCGCTGTCAAGGTAGTCGTAGAGCGCGACCAGTCCAAGGCCGAGGTTCTTCTCGAAGATGTCGCTGACATTGTCCTGCGAATTGCGGCTTGCCAGAACGGATGGCCAGTCCTTCGCATCGAAGTTCATGAACGGCTGGTGCGCACCGGCGAGGTCGTAGGTGACGGACGCCGCAGACGAACCCGACGAGCCTGAGGTCGATGCGACAGACGTCGCGGCCGGGAACCACGTGTCGGTGATGAACAGCGCGTTCGCGGCATTGGCGTCGCCGTTCTTCAGCAGTTTCGTCGAGGTCTTGCCGATGTAGTTCATGAACGGCGTGAAACCCGACGTTCCCGCGAGCAGGTTGAAGTCCGCCAGCGACACGAATGGCGTGTCGTAACCGCTTGACGACCACTTCTGCTGAAGCATGTCAAGCGTCGTCGCCACCCCCGTGTCGATGTCGAACGGGTCGCCCGCCGTCTGCGAACAGAGCGGCGCGAGCGTGATGCGCTTCGGGCCGGAGTCGCGGCGATCGGCCGCATACAGGCGATTCACGTCGAAGAGGTCGGAGACGTTGACCGCCGTGTAGGCGTAGCGCCCCGCCTCATACGGCAACGAACGCCAGGCCGCCGTGCGCGTGTAGCGAGAGAACTTGCGGACGTCGTCGATGAGCGCGGGCGGCAGGTAGGCGAGCGCCTCCAGCGTCAGCGTCGGCACCGTCGCCTCGGCATATTTCGTCGGGCCAAACGGCATGAACACGCGACGGAACCAGAAGTCGCCGTCTTCGCGGCTGTCGGAGCTGACCTTGTAGCCGCAGCCCGGATACGGGTCATCGTAGACGCCATAGAAGCCCTTGCGGACATCCGTTTCGGACAGCTCATACTTGCCCCAGTTCTCGTCGTCGTTATAGGCGCCATCCAGCTCGTCGATTGCCCGCGCCAGCGCAGCGCGCACGAGGTAGCGCGCGGAGATGTTGCGCCGGAGATAGCTCGACGGCAGGCGGCTTTGCCTCATGTAAATCGAGAAGCTCACGGCGGAAACCACCATGAACGACAGCAGACCAAGCACAATCAGCAGTGCAGAACCTTTTCTCATTGACGCTCCTCGTCCGTCAGTCGGTAGAAGTTAGGCAGGTTGGGGGCGCGCGTAAACGTGGTCGATCCCGACGTCTCGCTTTCGCCATTCAGCTTGCGGATGCAAAACCTGTATGTCTGCCCCCACGGATCGACGACCTTGCCGCCGCGCAGCTGGGCGTTGTAGAGAACCGGCACGTCGTCGCCGCTTTCTGACTTCTCGTTGCCGAGAATCATGCTGAGGTTGCCTTCGGTCGCATCTTTCCAGCCGCCGGTGTCATAGTCCGTAAGCGAACGGTTCTTGGCATAGTTGCGGAAGCCGAGAATCGCGTTCGTGATCTCCTTCGCGTCCTGCGTCGCCTTGGCAATCTTCGCGCGTCGCCGCGCCTGGCCCATGCTTGACCCGACCGCCCCGACGAGAACCGCAATCATCCCGATCACGACAAGAAGCTCCAACAGCGTAAAGGCCCGTCTCATCAGTTCACCTCCTCCGGGAACGTGTTGATGTCGTCCGAAGTGCCCCACTTTCGATCGGGGCCCGCGCTCCACACGCCAATCACCACCCCGCCTTCGCGATTCGGGTGACGCGCACTCGACCCCGACGTCTGCGCCGCGCCGTTTGCCGCGCTCTTGATGTCCGTCACCTTCGTGGACGCCTGCCCCCAGTTCACGACATCAAACGCGCGCTCGTTCTGGCGCAACTGATTGACCGAGCCCTTCTTCCAGATTGAGACTGTGCGATACTGAAGCTCGCGGTTGTCCGAATTACCGCCCTGGGCGTTTTTCTGGGTGATGCCGGGCAGAAGATCGTCCTCCACGTCATGATAGGTGCCGAGAGACATCCGCTCCTCGCTCAAGTCCGAAACGCTCGCCAACCCCGACGTCCAGGCGACAGACGACTGGTTGAAGAGCATCGTCAGGATCGTCACGAGCATCGACAGGAGCAGCGACGCCACAAGGAGCTCAAGTATGGTAAAGCCGCGTTTCATTCGTCATCCCTTCCCTGATAGCGGACTTCCGTGTAGTAGACGGGCTGGCTCATCAAGGCATCCCGCCGACGCGAAGCCCGGAACGCGAGCGAAATGGTCGCCCCCTTGCGCGTCGCCACCAACCCGTAGAAATACTCGCTCGGCAAGGCCGACGGCCACGTAATCGAAAGACTCGGACTGCCCTTCGTCTGGGCACCGGCAATTTCCTGAAACGCCTGCTTGGCCTTCGCCGTGCAGCCGGAATCGACCCGGTAGAGTCCGGAAGCGTCAGAGCCGACTTTCTGAATGTAGTCCGCCCAGCCCTTGCCGCTCTGCGTGATGCCGTCGCAGACCTTGGAGCCCTCGCCCTGCGGTTCGCTGCCGATCGACGTCCAGCCCTGCCATGTCAGGTTGGTTGCCGAAAGTTTCGCGACAAGCGGCGCGAAAACCGCGTCCGCATAACCGGCGACGGCCACGTCTTCCGTCGACTGGCGGCTTTCGCGCATGCCGAGCGAATAGAGCGAGACCATCGCGAGGACGCCCGTCGCCATGATGAAGATGGCGAGGTTGACCTCAATGAGCGTAAAACCCTTTTTCAAAACCGTCATATCTTCGCATCCTCCTGGCTCGTCGCCGTGCCGGCCTTGTGGTCAGGCTTGGGGTTGCCGCCGGAATCCGGGCGGCAGAAGTACACGTCGATTGATTCGTCGCTGCTCGGCGAATCCGGATCGAAATAAAGAGCCTTGACGAAACTGACGTCGCCGACGCGGCTCGGCACGTTCCCGCTGCCGAACGTGAAGTCGTTCGGCAGCTGGACGTTCGCGAACTCAAAGCCGTAGCCGTCGCCCACCGTCCACTGGGACGGTTCATACGCGCTCGTCCCCTTGTTGACAAACGCATAGACCCGGATGTTCAGCTCGCCCTCTCCCGACGCAGAACTCGCGAACTTGAAATCCTGCATGTCCGCAGGGCCTGTGATGGTCTGGCCGGAAGCCGTCTGGCTCGACTCGTCCGCGCTGTTGGCCCATCCGCGATACGTCGTGCCGTTGACATCGTTCATCATCACCGCATCGGAGACGACCGAATACCTCATGTCGCTGATGCGGTTGTCGTCGAAGCGCCAAAGCTTCATGCCCTTGCGTTCCTTGGCCTCGTTCTCGTCCGTCACCACGTCGTAGCTGTTGGCGAGGTCGGCGAACTCGTCGGCGATGAGGGCACCCTGCGCCCACGTCACGCGCCCCGCGCGCCGCACCGCAACCGCCTCGCCGACGACAATGGCATTCTCGTCATCCGTCGCCTCGCGCACGAGCCGGTTGTAGCAATAGACCACCGTCGGAGAGCGGTCAATCATCGCCCGTTCCTTTGCCGCCTGCAGGAGGGACGTCACAACCGCCGTTGCGCCGCGCTCCGACATGCCGCGCTGAAGCGCATTGTAGCCGCCGACCGCCGCGACGCCGAGGAACGACATGATTCCCACGACGACCATCAGCTCCATCAATGTGAAGGCTTTTCTCATCGCTCATTCCCAGTCTTCGGGATACTGCTTGCCCGGATTCTGCCGCGACACGCTCACGGAATCGGTGCGCCCGTTGTAGGTGATCCAGAACCGGCTGAACTTGCCAGCCCGTGTGCCCTGATAGCCGAACGCCATGTCATTGACCGAAAGCCGGTTCTTCGCCCCCGCCCGCGTCGCCGTCGCGAAGTCCTGCCCGTTGACGCAGTGCTTGTCGCCGCAATAGGAGTCGTAGGTCTTGTCGTCGTGGTTGTCGTAGCAGCCTTCGTTGTTGTTCTTCACCTTGCTCGCCTCCGCGACGAACAGCGCCTGCGCGTCCACAAGCTGCATCGTCGCGCCCGAACCGACCGACTTCTTGACGATCTCACGGAACACGCTGTCAGCCTCGCTGGCCGTCAGCGTGACCGTTTCCTTCTCACCCATGTTCTGAGCATGGGCCTCGATTGCCGCCGGCCATTCGCCCTTCTGCGCGTAATAGGATGAAATCGCCTGGCCGAGGACGCTGGCCATCGCGGAGGCGCGCTTGGCGCGGCCGTTGCGGATGGAGCCAATCGTCGCCGTCGAGACGATGCCCAGCAAGATGCCGATGATGGCCACGACGACCAGCAGTTCGACAATCGTAAAACCCTTCTTCATTTCCACTTCTCCTTATTCCTTGACCTGTTCGCGACCCCAGCTGTAGATGTCGTCTTTGCGAAGGCCGACCTTGTATTTCTCGAACGTGCCGTCATAGCCGGCGCACCAGACCGCGACCGACCCGCGAATCGTGACGGACTCGCCTTCGACGTTCGCCGTCACGAAGCCGCGCCCATCCGTGTCGACGGCGTAGCGCAGACGATGCGTCTTGATCGAGCCGCCGGACGGAACCTTTGTTCCCTCGCTGACGCCCATTCCCTTCATCCGACGAATCACGTCCTGCGCCCACGGCGAGACAACGCCGCACTGGTCGAGGGCCGTCGTCTCCTTCTTGGTGTCGTCATACGAAAGCGAGAGTCCGTTGTGTTTCGCGATCGTGTAGGCAATCTTCTCGTCGATGCCGTTTTCATTGTTGCTGCCGGCGAGAATCCGTCGCGGCCATGACCCCTCTTCCTGATAGATCTTCTCAAGGGCGGTCGCCACGTTGTGCACGAGTTCCTGTCCTTTCGCCTTCTGGGCCTTTTTCGTCGACGAGGTGAACGCCGCCAGACTTGCGCCGATCAGCACCGCGAGAATGCCGAGAACCACCAGCATTTCAATGAGCGTGAAGCCTTTTTTCCCTTTGTTCTTCATCTTGATTCCTTTCTCAATGGCTCATCTTGACGATGTCGTCGCCCTTCCATTCCATCACTTTCGCCTGATCGGCGGTATTGAGCTTGCGAATCTCCTCATCCGACACCCACTGGGGGAAGGTCATGCCGTTCTTGCCTGCACTCCAGAGGATGTAATTCTGGTGCGGCGGCGGCGAATAGTAGTAGAACTCGTTCTTCCAGCCATCCACGACCGTCATGCCGTCCAGAACATACTGGTCGCCGCTGTTGCTGCCCTTGCCGCCCTGCGACTCGGTCGAATACAGCTCTGGATGCGGGTTGTTGGCCGAGATGTTCGAGAACGAGTTGTCAGGATCCTGCAGCTGGACGCCGTAGACCTCGAACGGATACTGCATGCGAAGCGACTTTTCGAGATTCGGCAGCCAGCGCGCGCACACGGCCTGTGACGAGAGAGCGGCGATTTTCCACCTGTAGCGACGCACGTCGTCGTTCACCGCTCCCCAGCTCGAATACGTCACGCCGTCCTCAAAGCGGCACGGCAGACGGTTGTTCGCCGTCCAGGACTTCTGGTTCTGGTAGAGCGAATCCATGTTCGACTCGCCGCCGAGCATGATGAGATAGCGCGGCAGCAGATAGCTGAGGACGCCGAACTTGAAGATCTGCGCGTCCGTCCACTCCTCGTCGTCGCGCTTCGACGACAGCATGCCCTCGTCCGTAATCGCGCGAAAGCCCTTCGCCAGCACTGGATTGTCCTTGAACTCCTTGTCCTTCGGATCATCCGACTGAGACCGCTTGATCAGCATGTCCGAAACCTTCTTGATGTAGTCCGCAATGCCCGGCTTGATAAACGGATAGCTCATGCCGATGGGCTGTGACTTGCAAGCTGCCTCCACGCGCTCCCAGCTGATTTCCGTCGCCCGCGACACGCTGCCCGCCGACGAGCTGTCGCCCTTCAGACCCGGATTCTTCTTGCCGACCTGCTGAATGCCGTGCTCGTCGACGTCAACCATGTAGTCGCGGCTGCCGTGAAGACGAACCGGCGGGTAGCACCCATAGGCCGCGTAGTAGCCGGAGAGGCAGTTCTCCAGTCGCTGCATACGGTTGACAGTCGCGTTGCGCGCCGAGGAATCACCCCCCGCTCCAGTGATGCGAAACGAAATCGTCATCAGCGTGACAATCACGACGACGACAATCAGCAGTTCGACGAGTGTAAAGCCCTTTTTCATTCTTGGCGCATTATACCACATCTCCTCAGAATCCCGCAAGCGGTCACGTGAAAATCACTTGCCGACGCAAAAGCGCGAGAAGAGACTGTCGAGCAGGTCGGCCGCGTAGGTCGCGCCGACAAGCGAGCCCAGCTCTTCGGCGACCGCGCGCACCGCGTTCCCCGCCAAAACAAGGTCGAGCGGTGCGTTTTGAAGGAGCGGCGCGAGGTGCGCACGTGCCGCGCACAGGACGGACAGCGTCCGGTCGTCGGACGACGACGCGGCTTCGGGTGCGCCGGACGCCGCGCGGGCTTCGAGCGCGGCGACGATCGCCCGCTTCAGCTCGTCCAGCCCCTCGCCCGTCTTCGCCGACACGTTCAGCCCTTCGCCGCGCCCCAGGTCGCACTTGGGGTGAATGGGGATGAGGGAGGGTGCGGCAGCCTCGGACGCGCGTGACTGGAGGGACGCGGGGGACACGAGAGCCGAATGAGACGCAGGGGACACAGAGGGACGAACGTTTGATTCGCCTGACAGGTCAACCACGACATCGGCTGCAGCGATCAGCTTCTCGGCGCGAGCGACGCCGGCGGCCTCGATCGCATCGCCCGTCTCGCGCAGGCCCGCCGTGTCAACGAGCCGAATCGGCCAGCCGTCCAGGTCGAGCCATGCCTCGACCGCATCGCGCGTCGTGCCCGGCACATCGCTCACGAGCACACGGTTCTCCTCCAAGAGCGCATTCATGAGCGAACTCTTGCCCGCGTTCGGCGGTCCCGCGAGGACGACCCGCGCGCCATCGCGCAGGATGCGTCCGGCGCGCGTCCGCGTCACGACCGCGCCGAGCGCGTCGTCCAGCGCGGCGAGCGACGTGCGCACCGACGCGAAGAAGCTCGCGGGCAGTTCATCCTCGTCGATGTCGAGCGCGTGCTCCAGTTCGGACGACACCGCGAGCGCACGGTCATAGAGGTCGCGGTGCGCGCGCGCACGACGCCCGGCGAGGCCGTCCAGCGCAGCATCCGCCGCGCGCGCGGTCTTCGCCTGGATGAGGTCGAGGACGCTCTCCGCCTGATCGTAGTCAAGCTTGCCGTTCAGGAACGCGCGCTCGGTGAACTCGCCGCGCCGCGCGAGTCGCGCCCCGGCGGCGAAGCAGGCCTCCAAGACGCGGCGCGGCGTGACCGCGCCGCCATGGCACTGGAACTCGACGACGTCTTCGCCCGTGTAGGAGTGTGGCGCGCGAAAGGCGAGAACGACGGCTTCGTCGATTTTCTCGTCCGCCGCGCCCACGAGCGCGCAGACGCGCACGCGCGGTTGCGCGCCTGACGGACACGCCGCACGCCCGCGCGTCAGGCGGTCGGCGACGGCGAACGCGTCCGGCCCCGAAACGCGCACGACCGCGACCCCGGCTGGGCCGGGCGCGGTCGCAATCGCGGCGATGGTCTCTTGACTCACTTGACGCTCTTGAAGAACTTGCGCATCTCCTCCGCCGTCGTGCACTGCGCAAGCTTCTCATAGCCGTTGTCGCCGCGCAGGGCCTTCGAGATGAAGCTCATCAGCTGCAGATACGGCGTCTGCGTCGAGTCGTTCGCGATCGTGAGGACGATGATCGAGAGCGGTGAGTTGTCAATCGTCTCGTAGTCCGGAATGCAGCCGTTCGCCGTGCCCACGTTGTCGAGAATCGCCACCGCGCCGACGATGCCCTCCACCTCCGCGCACCGGCCGTGCGGCACGGCGATGCCGTGGTCGAGCCCGGTCGGCATCGACGCCTCACGACGCAGGACGGCCGCCGTAGCCGCCGCGACGTCCTTGACGTGAGACGGACACGCCGCCGCAATCTCGGCGACCATCTTCTCGATCGCCTCCTTCTTCGACGCCGCCTTGAACTTCGGCAGCATCACGAAGTGCTGGAGATGGCGGCCGACGTTCGTGTGCTTCTTCTGGGGCGCTGGCTCCTCCGTCAGCATGCGGTCGACGTCCTCGCGGCGGATGGGCTTCGCAATCTGGCGCGCGAGGTCGTTCATCGAGGACGCGACCTCCATCCACGCCGTCATGACGATCGCCTCCTCGGCCGGCGTGCACGAGACCTTGATCACCTTCCCCGTGCGCTCGACCGAAAGCTCCATGTTGTCCATCGCGATTTCCCAGATGCTGTCCTCCTTCGAGAGGAGCGACGTGAAGAAGCCCTCCTCGCGGAACTCGGCGACGAGCTTCTCCAGCACGAGCGCGGCGACGTCGGGCGACGAAAGCTCGAAGACGACGGGCCGCGAGTTGTCGTGGTTCTGCTTCGGATGTCGCACGCCCTTGCGCTTCGGCGCGAAGAGGCCAACGAGCGCGGGCGGCGCGACGACCGTCGTGACGAGCGTCATCAGGATGCCGATGCCGAAGATCTCCTGCGTGAGGAAGCCGCTCGACAGGCCAAGGCCCGCGATGATGAGCGCGACCTCGCCACGCGGCACCATGCCCGCGCCGATGCGCAGGCCGCCGAGAATGTTGAAGCCGCAGCAGAGCGACGGCAGCATGCAGCCAATCACCTTCGCCGCGACGGCGAGCGCCGTGTAGACGCCGCCGAAGACGAGAACCGGCTTCGAGCAGAGCGCCGTGACGTCGACCATCATGCCCATCGAGCAGAAGAAGACGGGCACGAGGAACGTGTAGACGGGCGTCAGCATCTCCTGGATCGGGTGCTTGAGGTCCGTCCGCGAGAGCGCGAGGCCCATCACGTACGCGCCGATGATCATCGCCAGCCCCATGAACTCGAAGAAGCCCGCGAGGACGAGCGCGAGGCCGAAGGCCATCGTCGCGATGACGACCGGGCTCTTGAACGCCGCCTTCAGGAACTTCGCGATCCAGCGCGCCGCGAGGAGGCCGACCGCCGTCGCGCCGAGCCAGACGCCGAACGCCTTCAGGGCGACGAGGCCGATCGCGCCCCAGTCCATCGCGCCCGCCACGCCGCCCGCCGCCGCCTTTCGGTTCGCGACGATGATGCCGTTGCCGATCGCCAGCACGATGAGGCCGAGAACGTCGTCAATCACGGCACCCGCCATGATCGTCACGCCCTCCTCGGAATCCATCTGCTTCTTCTCGGAGAGGATGCGCGCCGTGATGCCGACCGACGTCGCCGTGGACATGATGCC
>CAKURH010000031.1 GCA_934675625.1 uncultured Kiritimatiellota bacterium | reverse complement strand
ACGTCCATGCGGATGTTCTTCACGGCCTACCTGAAGGCGAACCCGCACGTCGCGGCGTTCCTCGACCGGACGGTGAATGGCGAGACCGTCGCGGGCGTGATGGACTACGACCGCTCCGCCCTGGCGCCGGACGACCCGCTCCCGCACGTGCTGGAAGCGATCGCGACGCACGGCCAGCTGTAAGCCTCGCGTTACAGCCGTTCCTGCGTGTCGGCGAAGACGTAGTCGGGCAGGGTCGCGTTCCAGATGACGGTCTTCAGGCCCTCGCAGCGGGCGCGGACGGCCTTCAGCAGCAGCGTGAGCCGGGCGCCGAGCGCAGCCCGCGCGGCGGGCGTCGCCTCGTCCATGCCCTCCCAGCAGATCTTCACGCGCGAATAGTCGCCGAGCGTCGCGACGAGGAAGTCCGTCTTGGACGTGTCGACCTCCAGCAGGCCGAGTTCGGCGAACTCGCTTTCGCGGCAGATTTTCACGAGGTCGAGCGCGGCGCGCGCGCGGCCCTTGAGGGGTTGCCCGGCGGCGGTGCCGGGCGCGCGCGGCTCGCGGATCGTCGGCAGCGTCTGCGTGCCGCGCAGGCACGAGAAGACCATGCCCTCGGAATCGGCGACGCGGCCCGAGGCGGTGCGGCGTCCGCAGATGTTCAGCCGCACGATGGGCGTGCGCTCCTCGGCGCGGATGCTGACGCGGTTCGGCAGGTGGCGCGCGACTGAGATCGTCCGCAGTGTCGGGATCTTGCGCAGGATTTCCGCGCGCTTTGCCTCGAAGTCGATGAGCGCGATGTTCGCGCCCTTGCGGAGCCCGAAGTTCTCGGCGAGCACGTCGGGCTTGACCATCTTGCCCGAGACGATCGAGACCTGCTCGGCCATGTCGGTGATGACGCACTGCTCCAGATAGAGCGTGCGCAGCTTCTCGTAGCCGACCGCGAGGCCGACGAGCAGGGCCGTCACGGCGATGACGCCGAGCGTGACCCAGAGCCCGCCCCGGCTGCGGTGCGCGATCTTGTTCTCCTTCATCGGTCGTAGTCCGCGCAGGAGAGGATGCGGTCGCAGACGCCCGCAAAGGTGAGGCCCGTCCGCATGCCGGCCTTCGGTACGAGCGAATGGGACGTGAAGCCGGGCGAGGTGTTGAGCTCCAGCACGTAGCAGCGGCCGAGCGGCGAGACGCGGAAGTCGACGCGCGTCACGCCCCGGCAGCCGACGGCCGTGTAGGCGTCAAGCGCGAGCCGCTGGAGCTTGGCGTACAGGGGATTGTCGTCGGCGAGAAACGGATAGGCCGTCTCGTCTGACCTGTACTTCTCGTCGTAGCCGTACCAGCCGCCCTTGGCGACGATCTCGATGACGGGCAGCGGCTCGCCGTCGATGACGCCGACGGTGAACTCGCGGCCGGGGATGAACTCCTCGACGAGAATGGGCCTGTCGGCGGACTGGCAGGCGAACGCGGCGTCGCGCGCGCGCGCCCAGTCATCGGCCTTCGAGACCTTCGAGATGCCGACGGACGAGCCGTCGCACGGGGGCTTCACGACGACGGGCAACGGCAGGGGCGAGGCGGGGGTGTCGGCGTTCGCGAGCCCCCACGTGGCGGTCGGGACGCGCTTCATCTCCAGCACCATCTTCGTCTTGATCTTGTCCATCGCGATCTGAGAGGCGAGGACGCCGGGGCCCGTGTAGGGGATCTTGCGCGCGTTGAGCGCGGCCTGGACGCCGCCGTTCTCGCCCCAGCCGCCGTGGAGGGCGATGTAGACGGCATCGACGCCCGGCGGCAGGGCGTTCAGGCTCTCTTCCGCCAGGTCGACCGGGACGACCTCGTATTTGCCGAGCGACGCGAGCGCCTCGGCGACATTGCGGCCGGACGCGAGCGAGACTTCGCGCTCGCTCGACTTTCCGCCCATCAAAACTGCAATTTTCTTCATCCCCGCTATTATACCAAAAACGATGTGCTATAATATGCGGAAAATGAGCGTACGGAGGATTCATCTCATCGGCATCGGCGGCGTCGGCATGGCCGGGCTCGCCGTTCTCCTGAAGGCGCGGGGCCACGCGGTCTCGGGCTGTGACCTGCATCGGAGCGCGCGGACGCGCTGGCTGGAGGCGCAGGGTATCCGCGTATTCGTGGGGCACGACCCTGCGCACGTCGCGGCGGCCGACGCGGTCATCGTCACGCCGGCCGTTCGGCCAGACAACCCCGAGCGCGTCGCGGCGGCGGGACGCATCCGCTTTCGCGGCGACGTCCTCGCGGAGCTCGTGAGCGCGGCGCCGGATGCCATCGCCGTCTGCGGCTCGCACGGCAAGACGACGACGGCGACGTGGATTGCCCGGCTGCTTCGGTCGCTCGGCGAGTCCGTCTCGTGGGCGATCGGCGGCGAGACGGGCGACTTTCCCGTCGCGGGCGTGGGGACAGGCCCCCTTGTCGTGGAGGCCGACGAGTCGGACGGCACGCTGGCGCGCTACCATGCGAAGACGCTCGTCGTCACGAACTGCGAATACGACCACCCCGACCACTTCAAGACGCGCGATGCCTACCTCGCCTGCTTCGCGGCGGCAAAGCGGCAGGCGGCGGACGTCCTCGATTCCGTGGACGGCCTGGAGCCGCTGGCTACCGCGCTTGGCCTCGATGCGCTCGGCCTCGCGCCGCACAACCGCCGCAACGCGCTGATGGCGGCCGAAGTCGCGCGGCGGCGCGGACACGCCGTCCCGGCGATTGCCGCCGCGCTGCCGGCGATCGTCGCGCAGCTTCCCGACCGGCGGTTTCAGCCGATTGCGCCGGGCGTCTACACCGACTATGCGCATCATCCGACGGAAATGAAATGCGCCGTCGCGATGGCGCGGCAAGTTTGTCGCGGCACGTTGCGCGTCCTCTTCCAGCCGCACCGCTATTCGCGGACGAAGGCGCTGCTTCGCGATTTTCCGGCGGCGTTTGCGGGGGCGGATGAAGTCGTGCTGTGTCCGACCTACGCGGCGTTCGAGGCGCCGGTCGAGGGCGGCGACGTCGCCGACTTGTATGCGGCGTGTCGGGAGCACGGAGAGAGAAAGGTATTTCTGGCGCGGAGCTGTGATGAGGCGTGGGAGCATGCGCGTAATTCGATGCAGGATGGTGACGTCACGTTGCTGCTGGGCGCGGGCGACATCATCCGCCTCGTGCCGCACATCCAGTCTGACCTCCGTGTCTCCGCTTCTCCGTGTGAGAAACCGAATGGGATGGCAGACAAAAAGCCGAGCCCCTGTTTCCCCGGACGCCGTATCTGGATCGGGCAGGGCACAAACACGTGGAAATCGGACTTGAACCTGTCCGTCGACTACGTTCCGACCACCGGCCCCGCCGGGGCGCCGGGGGCGTCTCTCGTCGCGGCGCATCCGACGCTTCTGCCGTGGATGGCGGGGATCCCCGGCACAATCGGCGGCTGGATCAAGATGAACGCGGGGGCGTTCGGCCATTCGATTTCCGAAGTTCTCTCGGCGGTCAAGATTGATGGTGCTTGGATCAAGGCGGAAGACTGCGGCTTTGGCTACCGCACGAGCGCGATTAAAGGCGAGATTCAGAACTTTCGGCTGAAGGCTCCGGAGGACGTGAGGGACTTGAGGGGCGCGAGTGACGTGAGTTCCTCTCTTTCCGCTTGTCCCTCGTGCCCCTCACGTCTAACAGGCCCTGCCTCCTACCTTGCGCGGCGCAAGAAGTTCCCGGCGGGCACCTATGGCAGCTTCTTCAAGAATCCGCCGGGCGATTATGCGGGGCGGCTCTTGGAGGCGGCGGGCGCGAAGGAGCTGCGTGTCGGCGGCGCCTACGTCTGGTCGGAGCACGCGAACGTCATCGTGCGTGGTGCCGACGCGACGGCGTCGGACGTCCTGGCGCTCGCGCAGCTGATGGCGGCGCGCGTCCGCTTTCGGTTTGGCGTGACGCTCGAACCCGAAGTCTGCGGTCTCGCGACCGCTTGGCCCGTCGGGCGGCATGAGCCCGTGGACAGCGAATTTTGATATAATGTCCCATCTATTGAGGACAACTAGAGACGACATGAGAACGCTTCCGTTTGACAAGGCGAAACTTGAGGAGATCGCGGCGCAGTGGCCGACGCCGTTCCACATCTACGACGCGAAGGCGATTCGCGCGAACGCGAAGCGCCTGAAGAAGGCGTTCGCGTGGAACAAGGGCTTTCGCGAGTATTTCGCGGTCAAGGCCACGCCGAACCCGCACCTCATGAAGCTGCTGCAGGAATTCGACTTCGGCAGCGACTGCTCGTCGCTCGCGGAGCTTGTCCTCGCCGAAAAGGTCGGCAACGTCGGCGAGAAGATCATGTTCACGTCGAACGACACGCCGGCGGAGGAGTTCCAGAAGGCGTGGGACCTGGGGGCGATCGTCAACTTCGACGACATCTCGCATATCGACTACTTCGCGGAGGTCGTGCCCGCGTTCAAGGCGCAGATCGCGGCGGAGGCCGATCGGCGCGTCTTCTGCTGCCGCTACAATCCGGGGCCGCTGAAGGGCGGAAACGCCATCATCGGCAAGCCGGAGGAGGCGAAGTACGGCTTCACGCGCGAACAGCTCTTCGAGGGCTACCGCAAGCTGAAGGCCTATGGCGTCACGCGCTTCGGTCTCCACACGATGGTCGCGTCGAACGAGCTCGACCCCGACTACATCGTCGACACGGCGAAGATGCTCTTCGACCTCGTGGCCGACCTCACGCAGCAGCTCGGCATCGACTTCGAGTTCGTCAACATCGGCGGCGGCATCGGCATCCCCTACCGTCCCGACCAGCAGGCGATGGACCTTGCGCGCGTGAGCGACGGCATCCGAGCCGCCTACAAGGCGACCGTCGAGGGGCGTGGCCTGAAGCCGCTCAAACTCTACATGGAGTGCGGCCGCTGCATCACCGGGCCGTACGGCTACCTCGTCGCGCGCGTGCGCCACATCAAGAACACGTACCGCATGTACGCGGGGCTCGACGCCTGCATGTCGAACCTGATGCGTCCGGCGCTCTACGGCGCGTATCACGAGATCGTCGTGCCCGGCAAGGAGAGTTCGGGCGACACGACGGTCTACGACGTGACGGGCTCCCTGTGCGAGAACAACGACAAGTTCGCGATCCAGCGCGTGCTGCCGGTCTTGGAACGCGGCGACCTCGTGGTCATCTGCGACGCGGGCGCGCACGGGCACGCGATGGGCTTCCAGTACAACGGCAAGCTGCGCTCGGCGGAGCTGCTGCTGGAGGAGGACGGCTCGGTGCGCGAGATTCGCCGCGCCGAGACGCTGGACGACTACTTCGCGACGCTGGACTTTGGAGGCTGAGATGGTGACGTTGGGCACAATCGACCTGCGCAAGCGGTTTCGGATTCCCGGACAGAAGCCGATCGAGGTGCTGAAGGGCGTGAACCTCTCGGTGAAGCCCGGCGAGAAGGTGGCGATCGTCGGGCGTTCCGGCGCGGGCAAGTCGACGCTCCTCAACATTTTGGGCGGACTGGAGCGGCAGACGTCCGGCACGGTGACGCGCCCGAAGAACATCGGCTTCGTCTTCCAGCAGTATCACCTCATGCCGGAGCTGACGGTTCTGGAGAACGTCCTTCTGCCGACCTTCGCGGCGGCGCGGCGAGAGGAGGGCGACCGGCGGCGGCGCGCGACGGAACTGCTCGACCGCGTGGGGCTGCGGGGCCGCCTCGACCACCTGCCGTCCGAACTCTCCGGCGGCGAGATGCAGCGCGTGGCCCTCGCCCGTGCGCTCGTGACGGATCCGGAGCTTGTGCTGGCGGACGAGCCGACGGGGAACCTCGACGCCTGGACGGGCGCGGGCATCCTGAAGATCCTGACCGAGCTCACGGCGGATGCGTCGAAGTTCGCGCTGGTCATGGTCACCCACTCGCCGGAGGCCGCCGCCATCTGCGACCGCGTTCTCGCGCTGGAGAACGGCGTCTTGCGCGCAGACGGGACGGCGACGGGGGACGGTCGCGCGTAGCGGACGATTCGGAGGCCTTGATATGGAAGAGATCGACTTCACAGCGGACGACTTTGCGGACATCGTGGCGAAAGACAAGCGCTTCAACGCGCGGGCGTATGCGCTCCTGATGGACGTGTTTCGCTATTTGAGCGGCGACGACAAGCGGCATGTCGCGGGCGAGGACATCGTTGACGAGTTCCGGGAGCGCGCCCTCGACCAATACGGGCCGCTGACCTACACCGTCTTGACCGAATGGGGGCTGACCCGCACGGAGGACATCGGCGAGATGATGTTCAACCTCGTCGACTCCCGCCGCCTCGGACGCGACGACAGCGACCTGGCGGACGCTTTCGTGGACGCCTATGACTTCAAGGAGGCGTTTCTGGACCCCTATCAGGCTTGACGCCATGACGATGAACGGAAAGAGAATCACCCTGTTCGCCGGCCACTACGGCAGCGGCAAGACCAACATCGCGCTCAACTACGCGCGGGCGGTGAAGCCCTGCGTCATCGCCGACCTCGACATCGTCAACCCCTACTTCCGCACGAAGGACTCGGCGGCCGCGCTCGCGGCGGAGGGCATCGGGCTCGTCGTCTCGGACTACGCGAACTCGAACGTCGACTTCCCGGCCCTGCCGAAGGAGACGTACGGCCTCGTCGCCGACCGCGCGACGCGCGTCGTCATTGACGTCGGCGGCGACGACCGGGGCGCGCTCGCGCTCGGGCGCTACGTGGACGACATCCGGGCCGAGAACGCCTACGACATGCTGGCCGTCGTCAACGCGTCGCGTCCGCTGACCGAGACGCCGGAAGACACGGTCGAGGTGCTGCGCGAGATCGAGGCGGCTTGTCGGCTGCCGTTCACGGGCATCGTCAACAACACGAACCTCGGCCCCGCGACGACGGCGCAGACGGTGATCGACTCGTTGCCGTATGCGGCGGCCGTCGCGCGCGCGATGGGGCTGCCCGTCCGCTTCACCTGCTGCCGCGCCGACCTGAAGGACGCGCTCGCCGCGCAGGTGCCGAGCCTTTTCCCGCTCACGATCCAGAAGCTCTACTACCAACTGGAGACCTGAAAATGAAACGTCAAAGCCTCTTCCTCCTTCCTCTTTCGTTCGTCCTCCTGCTGTCCGTCGGCTGCTGGTCGTTCAACGCGACCGAGTATCCGCAGGTCGAGATCGCCGTCGCGCCGACGGGGACGAACGTCGTCACGCTGGGCGTCAACGGCTTCGCGGCGACCTTGACCGAATACGCGGCCTACCACGAGTTCCGCACGGTCTACGTGCCGGGGTTCTACGGCCGCCGACACTACCATCCGGGGTATTTCGAGACGGTTCCGGCGGTCGCCTACGTGCCGCAGTCCCGGCAGACCGACGCCTATCTCCGCCGCGCGAAGGACGCGTTCGAGCGGGCGGGGTTCACCGTCGGCGCGGCGACGCCGGACTGGACGGTCGACGTCGCGTTCACGGGGCCGATTGTTTCGGACGGCGACACGATCAAGCAGCTCGCGTGGGAGGTCGGCACGCTCTTCCTCTTCGACTACGCCGCCGCGAGCTGGACGGCGCAGCTGCGCGTGCGCGACAACCGCACGGGCAAGCTCGTCTTCCACAACGACTACGTCCAGCGCTACGAGACGAACGTCTTCGGGCTCATTCCGCTCCTGTCGATCGCCTCCGCGTCGGAAACGTCGCTGTCGTACATGCAGAGCTGGTGCCTCGGCGCGCTCACGGATCGCATCGTCGCCGACGTCTCGGCCTTCTTCGCGCGGCCTTGACCTGCTTTTACAGGTCTTGCCTTCGTCCGTGGCCTTTGGTAGAATGCACGGCGAAAGAAAGAACAGGAGAAGCAAGAAAATGGATGTTTCAGTCGGCATAGACATTGGCGGCACGAAGTGCGCGCTGTCCGTCGGCGACGGCGCGGCGGACATGGTGAAGATCCTGCACCGCGAGGAGTTCCCGACGGTGGGGCTTTCGTGGCGGCAGGTGCTGGAGGCGTTCGCCGCGCGCCTCGACGCCTATCTCAGCGCGCAACCCGCAACCCAGCCCCTTCAACTCGCCGCCATCGGCATCAGCTGCGGCGGGCCGCTCGATTCGCGGCGCGGCGTCATCCTCTCGCCGCCGAATCTGCCGGGGTGGGACGACGTGCCGGTCGTGTCGTTCTTCGCTGACCGCTATCACGTGCCCGTGCACCTGCAGAACGACGCGAACGCCTGCGCCTACGCCGAGTGGAAGTTCGGTGCGGGGCGCGGCACGCGGAACATGGTGTTCATGACGTTCGGGACGGGGCTTGGTGCGGGACTCGTCCTCGACGGGCGGCTCTATTCGGGCACGAACGACAACGCGGGCGAGATCGGGCACATCCGCCTCGCGCCGACCGGCCCCGTCGGCTACAACAAGGCGGGGAGCGCGGAGGGCTTCTGCTCGGGCGCGGGCCTCGCGAAACTGGCGAAGATCCGCGCAGCGGAGCAGGGTGTGACGCTGCCCGACGACTTCAGCGCGAAGGAGCTTTTTCGCCGCATCGATGCGGGCGATGCGTTCTGCGCCTCGGTCTTTCGGGAGTCGGCGGCACATCTCGCGACGATTCTCGCGTACGTGATCGACATCCTCAACCCCGAAGTCATCGTGCTGGGCGGCGTGTTCATGCGCCAGGCGGAGCGCTTCCTGAAGGAAGTCGAGCCGATTCTCGCGCGCGAGGCGTTGCCGCTTGCGCGGCGCGTCTGCCGAATCGTCCCGGCGGGACTGTCCGAGAACGTCGGCGACTACGCGGCGTTGGCGGTGGCGGGACTGTAGAAATGATATAATAGGCAAACCGTGAAAATGAAAAGAGATAACGTCCGTTTGCTCGGCCCGATCCTGTTCGGCTTCTTCGTGATGGGCTTTGGGGACATCATCGGCACGGTGATGAACCAGGTGACGGAGGAATGTGCCGCGCATGCGGACGCGATTCGGTTCTGGATGCCGATCTTCGCCTACGGCTGGTTCCTGCTCATCTCCCTGCCGACGGGCGTCCTGTGCGGACGAATCGGGCGCAAGCGGACGGTGCTGCTGTCGCTCGCCGTCACGACCGTCGCGATGGCCGTGCCGCTGGCCGCGTCCGCCGAACGCTGGTGGCTCTACGTCGTCGCGTTCGCCTTGGTCGGCATCGGCAACACGATCATCCAGGCGGCGCTGCCCGCGCTGATGTCCAATGTGGTCGCGCCCGACCAGTTCACGAGCCGCCTGTCGCTTGGGCAGTTCGTGAAGGCCGTCTGCGCGGCGCTGACGCCCGTCTTCGTCTACCTGACGGCGACGGCGCTCGGCGACTGGAAGCTGCTCTTTCCGCTCTACGGACTGCTGACGGTCGCCTGTGCGGTCGGTCTGCTGGTGGCGCGCCTGCCGGACGAGCGGAGGGTCGAGGCGTCCGGGACGGACGCGGCGCAGGGGACGGGGCGGACGAGTCTCGCGTCATGCCTGGCATTGCTGAAAGACCCCTCTGTGGCGGCGATGACGGTCGGCATCTTCTTCTCGGTCGGTGCGGACGTCGGGTTCTCGATTGCGATTCCGGAGTACCTGAAGAATGTCTACCAGGTCGACAAGGATCTCGCGGGCATGGGGCCGACGGTCTATTTCGTCGCGAAGACGCTCGCGGCGTTCGCGGGGGCGATCCTCTTTGCGAAGGTGTCGGCGGCGACGTGCTTTCCGTACTTCATGGGGTTGGGCGTCCTCTTGACGCTGGCGATTCTCGTCGCGCCGGGCGCGGCGGCGTTTCTCGTCCTTGTCTTCGCCGTGGCGCTCCTCACGGCCAACAGCTTCGGCATGTGCATGGGGCTCGCGATGAACCGCGCGCCCGCGAAGGCCAACGAGATCTCGGCGCTGATGGTGATGGCGATTGTCGGCGGCGGCATCGTGTCGGCGCTGTTCGCGCCGGCCCGGCGCGCGTTCGGCCCGGCGGGCCTCGTTGGCGTCCTCGCGCTGTGCCTCGCGTACCTGTTTGCGCTCGGCGTCTTCGCAAGAGTAGATGCTCACACGGAGAAACGGAGGCACGGAGAAAAGTGAGAAAATTCTATCGGACACATCGAATCAGGTACGGGTATTCCGACTCTCCGACTCTCCGTCACTCCGTGCCTCCGTGTGAAATATCAAGCAATATCAAACCATGAATAAGATCATAGACGAACTCTCTGAACGGTATCCGCAGCTGAGGGGCTGCGCGAACGACATTTCAAAGGCGTGCGAAATCCTCCTCGCGTGCTATCGGGCGGGCGGCACGGTGCTGACGTGCGGCAACGGCGGCAGCGCGGCGGATGCCGAGCACATCGTCGGCGAGCTGATGAAGAAGTTCCGCAAGCACCGCGCGATTCCGTCCGCGCTCGCGGCCAAGCTGCCGCCGGAGCTCGCGGCGAAGCTGGAGGGCGCGTTGCCGGCCGTCTCGCTCGTCTCGATGAGCGGCATCCTCACGGCGTTCGCGAATGACGTCGCGTGGGAGACGGCGTTCGCCCAGCAGGTGCTTGGTCTGGGGCGTCCCGGCGACGTGCTGATTGCGCTCTCGACGAGCGGCAACAGCGCGAACTGCGTCAACGCCGCGCGCGTTGCGCAGGCGAAGGGGCTGAAGGTCATTTCGCTGACGGGTGCGGGCGGCGGACGGCTCGGTGCGCTGGCGGACGCCGCGATTGCCGTGCCCGAGACGGAGACCTACAAGATTCAGGAACTTCACCTGCCGATCTACCACGCGCTCTGCGCGGCGTTGGAGGACGCGCTGTTCTGAGATGAAGCCGTTTGAATGCGATTACCGTGTCCGCAGCTACGAGACGGGCGTTCGGAACCGTCTCAGTCTGCCGTCCGTCTGCAACTACCTTCAGGAAGCGGCGGGCGAGCATGCGGAGAAGCTGGGCTTCGGCATTCTGGAACTTCAGGCGCGCGGCATTTCGTGGATGCTGGCGCGTCTGCACCTGAAGCTTGTGCGCGACGTTCCGTGGGGGACGGACGTGAAGGTCGTCACGTGGCCGAGCGGCCTCAAGGGCCGCCTCGTCGCCCTGCGTGACTTCCAGATTTTCGCGACACCGGATGAAGGTGTTAGCCACGAATCGACACGAATTTGCACGAATCAGCCAGGAGGAAGAATTCCTGTTCTGGAAGGCGTGAGCGAGTGGCTGACGGTCGATCTTGCGGCGCAGAAGATCGTGAAGCCGTCCGAGGACTTCGCGCGGGTTGTGCCGCCGGACGTTGCGCGCGTCGCGCTTGCGGCGACGGACGGACACGGCAAGTTCGCCGCGCTCGCGAAGGTTGACCAGACCGCGCTCATCCGCGTGCGCCGCGCCGATCATGACTTCAACGACCACGTGAACAACGTCCACTATGTCGAATGGGCGCTGGAGGCGCTGCCGGAATCTTTCCGGGCGCGTTCCGTCCGCGAGCTCGACATCGTCTTCCGTCAGGCGGCGCATGCGGGCGACGAACTGGAATCGCGCGTCGAGATCGTGGACGACACGAATCTGCGCTGCGCCATCGTGCGTCCGGCGGACGGCGCGCTGCTCGCGACGGCGGCGCTGACGTTCGCGAACACCTGATCCGGGACGAGAAGGGGGCTTGCGATGCGCGTTCTCGTCTTCAACGGCTGGGCGGCGGGGCCTGAAACCTGGGCGCTCTGCACCTTCCCGCACGACTGGGTCTTCGACTACCTCGAACAGCTCGATGTCTTGCCGGAGCGCGTGCTGGCGGACACCGACGAGGCGCTGTTCGTCGGCTTCTCGATGGGCGGCAATTCGGCGTTGCGGCTGATGCTCCGGCAGCCGGAGAAGGTGCGCGGCCTCGTCCTCGTCTCGACGTCGCCGTTCCTGATGGAGGACAAGGCCGCCGGCTGGAAGGGCCTGAGCGAACGTCGGCTCGCCGCGCTGCGGCTCGGCACGCAGCTCGTCTTCGGCGACAATCCTTCGCCGCTCTACGCCGACGCCAACCTGAATCGTGGCCTCGACTATCTCCAGACGAGCGACCTGCGCGAAGCGTTGCGCGCGCTGCCGCAGTCGCCCCATTGGCCGCATCTGTCTCAGATTCCCGTCGCGATTTTCCAGTCCGAACGCGACGGCATCGTGCGCCCGGCGAATGCGGACTTCCTCCAGTCCGTCTTTCCTCAGGCGACCGTGACGTGGGTGCCGGGACATGAGCACATCCTGCCCGTGACAATCCCCGAACAGATTGACGCGGCTGTGCAGACGTGCCTCGGTGGTTGTGGACGATGATGCGCGCCTTTGGCCTGTCAGCCCGTCGCGCCATGCTTGTCGCTTGCCGACGTGCGGTGCGCTTCGGGGCAACGGTGCTCCCGCTTCCGGGCGGGCGACTTGGGCGCCCTGCACGGGAAGCCTGCCTATCCCCCTGCGAAGCAGCCCGAAGGGGCCGCTAGGCGGGGCGCGATTAACGCGGAGGCAGCGGAGATGGGGAGACGCGGAGGTGCAATCCTCAGACAGCTAGGTCGACATCGATCTGATTTCAAGCTTTGAGAGTCGTGTAATGGCCTCCGTGTTTCCGTCTCTCCGTCATCTCCGTGTTCAGCGAAAGCAATCTTGTTGATGCAGAGAAGACGCAAGCCGCCTGTGGCCCGGAGGAGCCGACAGACGTGTGGCGATGGTGGCGACTCCTCGCAGGACGGTTCGCGCGAGCTGGCGGGCCGACGGGCCAATGATGCGAACGACTTACAAAGAACGGATTATTTCAGGCTGAAGCCCTGACAGGTGGTGGCGGGCGGCTTGCGTGGGGCGGAGGGATTTGGTATCATACGCGCACATGACGGAGAAGGTTGATTTCGAGGCCGTGGGGCGGAAAGCCCTCGTGAGACGCGGCAGAAGCCGCGTAGGCGCGTTCGCGCACGGTTCTAATACCCCCCCCCCCCCCCCCATTATTAGCTAAGGCCCCAGAGCGCCTGTACGCGCGTCTGGCGCGCGTGGCGTGCGCGGGCTTTCTGCTGCTGATGGCCGCGTCGGCTTCGGCGGCCGAGGGCTTCGCGTTTACGGAACAGGGCGTGAAAACGCCGCGCGGGTTGCTGGGTTGGAACGACGTCATCGCGCTACGGCTTTACAACCGTCCCGAACAGAAGCACAAGCCGGCCGTCCCTGTGCAGGCGCAGGTGCGGCGGCGGACGGCGAGCCGTGTGCTACTCGACTGCTTTGAGCCGGAGTCCGAGACCTACGTGCCGGTCGAACTCGCGCTGGACGACACGTATCTGCGGATTCGTTTTGACGCGGGCGAGATCGTCGAGCCGCTCGGCGCGTGCTGGCGGCTCATGCAGGTCGAAGTCGCGCCGAAGCTGCTGGACGCGGCGGCGGACGAGAAGGGCGGCTATCTGCTGCCGCTCTTCGGCGGCGCGATTGCGCCGTTCCGCCCTGCGCAGGAGTTGACGTCGGTCGACCGCGTCTACATGCAGCAGAACGAATGGGAGAAGTTCGGCCTCATCAACGCGTTCGGTCTCTATTCGTCACGGGGCGGCATCCTCGGCATCGTCCACGGCGGCGAATTTCGTGCGTGGATCGAGACGGCGGGCGGCCCCGAAAAGGCGAGCCAGCGCGCGGTCATCGGCGTGCGCGGCATCCCGTCGGACGCGCTGGAATTCGAGACGAAGGAAATCCTCTTCCGCGCCGTGCCCGACGCGAAGGACTACGCGGCGCTCGCGCTCGCCTACGGGGCGTATCTGCGCGGCGAACGGGGGCTGGAGCCGATTGTCGCGCGGCAGGCGGACGAACCGCGGCTCGGAAAGATGCTGGACGCCGTGCGCATCAACGTCTTCATCGGCATGAAGCGTCCGCCGTTCCGCACGGACGGTTCAAGCGCCTATTTCTCGTCCACGACCTTCGCCGAGGCGGAGGAGATCCTGACGGCGGTGCGCGCGGCGGGGATCACGAAGGCGTGGGTCACGCTCGTCGGGTGGATCAACGAGGGCCACGATGGAACCTATCCGTCGCACTACCCGGTCAATCTGGCGGCGGGCGGCGAGGCGGCGTTGAAGAAACTGCTCGCGACCATCCAGTCGTTCGGCTGGGGCGTGACGCCGCATGACAACATCCACTCGATCTACAACTGCTCGAAGGACCGTGACCTCTCGGTCGTCAGCCGCGACGAGAACGGCGAATACCAGCCGATGGGCGTGTGGTCGGGCGGCCTCACCTACATGGCGTGTCCGCAGGTCTGGAGCCACCGCTACGGCGGCGACTTCACGCGCATCCGCGAAACGGGCTTCGCGGGCGTCTACTACATTGACGCGCTGGGGACGGGGCTGTTCCGCTGTTTCGATCCGGCGCATCCGGCGGACGAGAAGACGTTCGCGCTCGGCCAGCAGAAGATTCTCGGCTGGGCGCGCGCCGTCTTCGGGGCGAGCGCGACGGAGAATCCGGCGGTCTACACGCTCAAGTACATCGACTACGGCGGGAACGGCGCCTCGGGGCCGCGCGTCGGGCTGCGCAAGCGGCTCACGGGCGACACGGCGAAACTGCTCGACCGCTACGTGCCGTTCTGGAACATCGCGGTGCATGGACTCATCCAGTATCATCCGACCTGCCTGCACAACTACCGCAAATCGGTTGGCGGCATCCTCGGCCTGTATGTCGACGGCGGCGTGCCGTGGATGGAAATCGTCGCGCATGCGGAGAAGGGCGTCATCGGCGACTACTGGGAGGATTCGCTCGCCGACATGAAGGAGCCGTATCGCGTTCAGTATGAACTTGTGCCCGAATTGAAGAACGGCAACGCGGTGGCCTTTGAGGAGTTCGCGCCCGATGTCGTGCATTGGACATTCGACAACGGCGTCGAGACGTTCGTCAACTGCACGGCGGAAAAGGTCGCGGGGCTGAAGCCGTTCTCGCTGCGCATCCTGAAGGACGGCAAGGAGATTTACTCGAAATAAGTGAAAGGACAACCCAGATGAACACCCGGAAGATGACATTGGCGTTTGGCGTCTGCGCCGCCGCCCTGACGTTCGAAACGGCGCGTGCCGACGACGAGACGGTGACGCCACGCAACTTGAAATGGGCCTATGCGGGTGAGGCGTTCGAGACGCCTGCCAACTGGACATGGGCGGCGGAATCGGCGGGGGACATCACGACAGGGCCCGGCGCGGCGGATCGTGTCCTGTTCAAGGGCGCGAGCGAGGACAAGACCGTTCGGCTGAATGCGGATGCGGTCGTTTCCAATTTCATTTACGAAGCTTCCGCGAAGGGCGGTACGCTCGTCGACCTTGCGGGGCACACGCTGACCGTCACGAACAACATGAGCGTGAAAAGCGATAGCGGCGTGCTGAACACGTCCGTCCTGACGTTTAAGGATGGCGCGGTGCGCGTGATGGGCACGGCGGAGGGCACGGTCACCTGGGGGCAGCCAAACGAAGATGCCGGAGGCTTCTTCCTGAACCGCGCCTACAACGCCTATGCCGGCGCTAACCTGACATTCGACCATGCGTCGCTGGACGTGGCGGAAACGCCAAGGCCGTCCGCGCTGAAGGTTCAGCAGGCGCGTGGGGTCACGAGCTACATTCAGTTGCTCAATGGCGCATCTTGGAACTTGACTTCACTAACGCTTGTGAACGACGAGACGGGCCCTATTGAGTTGACGGCGGACGCATCCTCGTTCACGCTCGCGAAAGACCTCATTCTTGAAGGTAAAGGTGCTTGTCTTTTGACCTTTCGGGAAAATGCCGCGCTTTCTCTCGGTGGTGCTCTGCGTGCGCACAACCGCAAGGCCGCTGGTGCCGTGCTTCTTCTAGACGGCGGAAGCCATTCCCTTGGATACTCGGCTTACAGCGGCGACAACGGCTCATGCAGTCTGTCATGGACGGATGTCGTGATCTCGAACAAGGCTGTCCTTGCGGCGGAAAGTCTGCTGTCCATCCGCAGCGCCTCGAGCATCACGGTCTGCGACGGTGCGCAACTGACGGCGCCGGGCACGTTGAGCATCGGCCATCAGGCCTGGAAGACCGATTCTTATTTTGGTGCCAGTTCGCTGATTGCAGACGGCGGCACGGTGACGGTTGGCTATCTGACGTTCGGCGACATCGAGATGTACTCGAACAACTGCTTGCGCGTCGTCGGCCCGTTGAGCCGTGTGGAGCAGACGCAGGCGAATCAATACGGCTCTCCCGCCGGTCTGGCGTTCAACTACGGCGCGACGGTTGCGTTCGAGATTCCGGCAGAGGGCTATCATGACGCGGACGGTGTGGCGCGCGCGCCGGTTTACTCGACCGGGGCGTTCCGTTCGACGACGACGGAGAACTGCCGTCCGATTTCGTTGGCGCTTGCGACGCGGACGTTCGACCGGGCGAACCCCAAGAAGTCCGTCACGCTGCTGCAGGCGGCGTCGGACAGTCGCGCGGTCTTCGAGCAGCTGATGGCGAACGTGACGTGGACGGACAACCCGAACCGGCACGGCGCGTTGTCCGTCTCGGACGATGGCACGCGCCTCGTCTACACGGCGGGCGCCAAGCAGGGCCTCGCCGTCATCATCCGGTGATTTAATGGTATAATACGGGTGCTGTGATAGATAAAACTAAAACAGCAGAAGGAACTCGAAATGTCTCACACGGAGGCACGGAGACACGGAGAAATGATCGGATTTCAAGTTGATTCACGAAACTGCGCTCTCCCGTATGCATATGCGTCCATTTGCCCAGTGGGTGAAAACACGCGGTGTGCAAATGGTTGCGATATCTTGCAGAAACTCCGTGTCTCCGTGCCTCCGTGTGAGATTACGGAAGAAATGTGATGAAGAAGATCTTTTGGGTTTTGGTTGTGGCGGGCGTGGCGGGTGGCTTTTGGGCGTGGCATCGACAGGATGCGTCCGTGCCGCAGCCGGAGCGCAAGGTGTTTGCGCATTTCATGGGGTGCTGGCCGGCGGCGAACGGGGCGCTGCCGCATTCCTTCCGTTCGGACGCGGCGCAGACGCCGTCCGAGCGGTTCGCGAAGGCCCGCAAGAACGGCTATGACGCGGTGGGCGGACGCATCGTCAATTGGCCGCTGCTGCCACAGGACTTCGAGACGAACGCGCTTGCGAACGCGAAGCTGGAAATCGCGCGGGCGATACGCGCCGGCCTCGACGGATTCGCCTTCGACGCCTGGGCGGGCGGCGACAGCGCCAAGCGGCAGCTCGACACGTTCTTCCGGGCGGCGGAGGAGATGAAGGTCGACTTTGGCCTGACCGTCTGCTTCGATCCGAGTTGCCATCCGCACGGGCCGAACGACGGCACGATGCTCGACCAGTTTATCGCGTCCGCGAAATACGTGCTGCGCCACCTCGACTCACCGAACCTCGCGCGCTTCGACGGCAAGCCGCTCTTCTTCGGCTACTACTCGGAGGGCATCGTGCCGCATCCGAAGGGCGAGCCGGGCGACGTCTGGCGTGCGCGCATCGCCGAGGCCTGGGCCGCGTGGCGGGCGGCGCTGCCGTGCCCCGTCTTCCTGCACGGCTCGCTGGACGCGATGGCGAACTTCAGGGACGCGAAGCCGGCGCAGATGGACGCGATCGGCCGCTGGGCGGGCGCGACGTTCGACGCGGTCGGCGGCTTCCTCGGCACGGACAACGCCTGGGGGATGAACACGAATCTCGTCGCGGGCGTGAAAGCCGCCGGGGGCGAATGGAGTCAGCCGCTGTTCTTCCAGTATTCGAACAAGCTCGGTGGTATCATCACGGACGCGGGGCTCGACCATCTGCGGCGAAACTGGGACGCCGTGCGGCGCAACGGCTCGCGGCTTTTGCAGTTCGTGACGTGGAACGACTACGGCGAGGAGTCGTCGATGGCCCCGGCCTACGGTACGTCCTACACCGTCACGCGCGTCAACCGCCATTTCGCGGAGGCGTGGAAGACCGGGCGCGCGCCGAAGGTCACGCAGGACGAGGTCCACGCGGTCTTTCGCCGCGCGCGCTCGACGGAGGACGCGTACCCGTTCCTCTCACGGCGCGCGAAGCGTCCGACCGTGCTGGAAGTCGCGACGTTCCTGACGGCGCCGGCGCGGGTTGCAGTCGCGGGCTACGGGGACTATGACGCGCCGGCCGGCTACTCGTTCAAGCAGTTCCCGTTGCGGGCGGGCGAGATCCGCGTCGCGGTCACGCGCGGCGACACGACGGTGCTCGACTGGACGTGTCCCGAAAGGGTCGCGCGCACGGCGTGGCGCGAGGACATGACGTTGGCCGCGTACGGGTCGAATTACGCGGACGAATGGGCGCGCGACTTTCCGGGGACAGACCCCTTCGTCTACACGGAAAATGCGGATGACGACGGCGACGGATTGCCGAACTGGTTCGAGATGGTCTACTTCGGAGAGTTTCCGCGCATGAGCACGGCGACGGCGGCCGATCCGAACGCCGATCCCGACGGCGACGGCCGCACGAATCGGCAGGAGTTCCGCGACCGCACGAATCCGCTGATCGCGGACACGGCGGGTTACGACGTCGGTTTCGTCTGGCGGCTGACGGACTTGAAGGAGGACGTCTTCGTGACGAATCCGTTCAAGGACGCGAAAGGGCGCGCGCGGTGGTACGCCGCTTACAAGTTCGGGCCCAAGCGCACGATTGCGCATGACGGCGCCTACACGGTCATGGACTGGGCCGGCGGCGCGGCGAAGGCGCGTCAGGCGGGGACGTACGCGAAGAACCCGTGGGGCGGCTACGGCGGCGGCTGCAGCGTCTCGACGAACGGCACGGTCGCGCTCTCGCCGCGCCAGGAGTGCCTGATGCTGCTCGGCTGGAAGGCGCCGACGGCGGGCGTGTATGCGTTCGCGGCGCGCGCCGTTGGCGGCAAGGGGCATGGATGCTTCCGCCTTTCGCTGGAACGCGGCGACGGCACGGCGCTGGATAAACAGGCGGCGAAGCAAGACGAGGCCGCCGTGCTACGAGCGGACGGCGTGGCGCTGAAGGCGGGCGAGATGCTGTGGTTCGTCGCCGACGCGCGCGACAGCTGGGGCATGCAGGGCGTGCGCATCGAGAAGTTTAACGTCAAGCGAATGAAATGAAAGGTGCTGTGATGAAGAAAATGATTGGGCTGGCTGTCGCGGTTGCGGCGGTGGCGACGGCGAACGCCGTCGAGGGCGAGCGTACGGTGTTTGCGCACTACATGACGTGCTTCTACAAGGACGTCGAGACCTACAAGAAGGAAATCCTCATCGCCCAGCAGTACGGCGTGGAGGGCTGGGCGCTCAACTGCGGCAACTGGAAGCGCAAGGACCCGAAGACCGGCGAATGGCGTCCGCACGAGAGCTACGTGCAGGCGAGCTCCAACGTCTTCGCGGCGGCCGAGGCGCTCGGCACCGGGTTCAAGGTGTTCTTCTCGCCGGACGGCTCGAAGGAGGCCCTGCACCGCAACAACCACCCCGACATGGGCGTGATGTTCCACGACCGGGCGAACCTCTTCCGCTACGGCGGGCGTCCGTTCATCTCCGGCTGGGCGGGGAACACGCGGCTCACGAACAAGTACGTCGACTTCAAACGCGAGCTCGCGGCGCGCGGCGTCGGCGACTACCTGATCGTGCCGCACTACGGCGTCTCGAACCACACGATGTACGAGACGTTCGACCTCGTGGAGAACGACATCTTCCGCGACCCGAACTTCGTCTGCGACGGCATCTTCTTCTTCGGGTGCGACAACACGGTCGACGAGTTCATCGACCGTCTCGACGTGGGGCGCCTCGCGTCGCTGAAGAACGGCAAGATCTTCATGGCCGGTCCGTGCCCCGCCTACAACAGCTCGAACCTGCGCGACTTCCGGGGCGTCTCGGGCTATGCGGACATCTGGCGGAGCATCGTCGCCTCCCAGCCGGAGCTCGTGGAGATCGTGACGTGGAACGACAACGGCGAGGACTCCGGCATCTTCATCGACGGGTGGACGGGCGGCCAGCTGCCGCACGACCTGCAGAGCCGCATCTGGGCGTGCCGCGACGACGCCTTCCTCGACCTCACGGCCTTCTTCGCCGCCGCCTACAAGAGCCGGGGACGCGAACCGGCCATCACGCAGGACAAGATCTACGCCGCGTACCGTCCGCGCTCGAAGCGCCTGACGAAGATCTTCAGCCCTGAGTCCGAGACGCCGTGGCGGGACTTCCGCGACACGTTCCTGCAGGTCCACGACGACGTGGAGGACAACGTCTACATGAGCGCGCTCTTGACGGCGCCCGCCGAGCTGGAGATCTCCCAGACGGGGCCGGACGGCACGCCGCACGTCGTCACGGCGCGCGTGGGGGCGGGCTTCCGTTCGCTCGCCGCGCCGATGGTGCCGGGCGCGACGCCGGCCTTCGCCGTCCGCCGCGACGGGAAGGTCGTCGTCTCGACGGCGGGCCGCCGCCAGATCGCCGCGAAGGAGACGGAGCGCAACTCGCTCGCGTGGGGCTACAACGGCACGCAGCGCGTGTGGACGCAGTGCGCCGTCGCGGGCGAGCCGACGCTGACGCTCGACGCGGCGGACGGGACGGAATGGACGCTGCCGAAGGGCTTCGCGCCGGGCAGCTACTCGTTCCGCGTCACGTACGCGAACGCCTCGGACGAGGAGGCGCGCTATTCGCTGCACGTCGACCTGCCGTGGCTCGCGAAGACCAGCCACGCGCACATCCTGCCGCTCTACCTGCCGCCGACAGGCGGGGCGACGCGCGAGGTGGCGTTTCTCTGGACGGTTCCCGAGGGGGCGACGGCGATTCGCCTCGTCTGCGACAAGGTGACGGGCGACGCGCGCAAGTGGGTGACGAAGGACGGCCGGCACGTGCAGGCGCCGCTCGTCTATGACTGGTCGGACTGGGGCGGCGCGGAGCTGAAGTCGGTCGCGCTCGTCCGCAACGCGGTCGCGAAGTGGGACGGGACGGTCGTGCCGCCCGTGCCGGAGACGGTCGCGATCCCCGGCGGCTCGTTCACGATGGGCGCGCACGCGCAGGAGCCGGACGAGGGCCCGGCGCGCGAGGTCACGGTCTCGCCGTTCCGCCTCGGCAGGTACGAGGTCACGAACCGCGAGTTCGAGGCGTTCCGCCCCGGACACCGCGCGATGCGCTCGGCGACGTCGTGGCGCGACGACGATCCCGTCATCTACGTCTCGTGGCAGGACGCCCGCGCCTACTGCAACTGGCTCTCGCGCCAGGAAGGGCTGACGCCCGCCTACGACGAGGCGAACGGCTGGGCGTGCGACTTCGCGGCGGACGGCTATCGACTGCCGACCGAGGCGGAATGGGAGTATGCCGCGTCCGGGCGCGGCGAGGGCCGCGTCTATCCCTGGGGAGACGAGGCGCGCCCGAAGGAGCTGCGCAAGCGCGTGCGGCCGCGCGGCGCCGACGAGCGGGACGTGTCGCGCGACGGCATCTTCGACATGGGCGGCAACGTCTGCGAGTGGTGCGAGGACAACTACCACTACGACGCCCTGCCGGGCGGGAAGGACCCGGTGGACGTGCGGCCGCCGAAGTCGGGGCGCATGGACTTCCGCTCGATTCGCGGCGGCAGCTTCGGCTACTACGGCAGCGCGCGCACCTGCGACCGCGAGTTCAACTCGCCGCGCTACGCGGGCTACGTCTACATCGGCTTCCGCGTCTGCCGCGCGGACGCGCGGTAGAGGCCGCGCAGACGCGGTTGCGCACCTTGGCAGAAGATGTCCGAGCCCTCTGCCGCTGTAACATGATTCACCGTCACGAAATATGCAGATTGCAGATTTCGTGACGGTGTGGTGTTGCGCGCCGAGTGAGCGTTTTGGTATACTTCCCTTGTCTTGAAAAGGGGGTTCATGAATGTTTGTCGGTCGAGAGAATGACTTGAGGCAGCTGGAGTCGCTTTGGGCGAAGCCGGTTGCGTCTCTTGTCACGTGTCGTGGCCGCCGCCGAATCGGCAAGTCGACTCTGATCGAGGAGTTCGCCCGGCGTAGCAAGGCCGTGTTCCTGAAACTGGAGGGCATCGCGCCCGAACCGCGCATGACGAACGTCCTTCAGCTGAAAGCCTTTCGCGAGCAGCTTTCGCGGGAATGCGGGCGTTCCGTTCCGATGCTGAAGTCGTGGGGCGAGGCATTTGCCGAACTGGATCGCTGCATCGGAAGCTCCAAGACGGTTCTTCTTTTGGACGAGATCTCGTGGATGGGGCGTTACGATGTCGGGTTCCCGGGCGAACTGAAGATCGCATGGGACAATCTCTTCAAGAAGCATGATCGGCTGATCGTCTTTTTCTGTGGGAGCGTCTCGACGTGGATTTCGAGGAACATTCTCAACAACACGGGCTTTGTCGGTCGGGCTTCCCTGAACCTTGTCGTGCGGGAACTGCCGTTGGAGGATTGCGTCAGGTTCTGGGGGCGCAAGGCATCGCGTGTTGCGACATCGGAGATTCTTGACGTCCTGTCCGTGACGGGGGGTGTCCCCCGCTATTTGGAGGAGGTGAATCCTTCTTTTTCCGCAAACGAGAATGTCCGGCGCCTGTGCTTTGTCTCGAATGCGCTGCTGCGTGACGATTTCAACCAGACGTTCAATGTCGTCTTTGGCGAGGAGGCCGTGACAAAGCGGCGTATCCTGATGTGCCTGTCAGACGCATCTCGGACGCTTAGCGAGATTTGCGAGGCGCTGGGTGTTGAGCGCAACGGCGGAATCACGGTTCATCTGGAAGACTTGGAGGTCGCCGGGTTCGTGACTTGCGAACGCAGCGTCAACCCGCAGACGGGGCGGTCGGCGAAGATCTGTCGCTATCGCATCTGTGACAACTATACGCGTTTTTTCCTGCGTTACATCGAGCCAAATGGCGCGATGATTGACGTGGACTCGTTTCTATTCAATTCGCTTGAGGCGTTGCCGGGCTGGTCGGCAATCCTTGGGTTGCAGTTCGAGAACCTTGTGATTAACAATCTTGCGTTGCTTCTGCCTCTCTTGGGGCTTGGCCGCGTTCTCTTGAAATCGGCCGCGCCGTATCGACAGGCGGCGACCTCCCGTCGAAAGGGCTGCCAGATTGACCTGCTGCTGCAGTCGGATCGGCTGTTCTATGTCGTTGAGATCAAGCGGCGACGCGAAATCGGCATCGAGATTGAAGACGAAGTGGCTGAGAAGGTGGCGGCGTTGCATGTGCCGCAGAACTATACGGTGCGGACGGCTTTGGTGTACGACGGACACTTGTCGCCGCAGGTTGCGGCGCGCGGTTACTTCGATGCGCTGGTTCCGGCTTCGATGCTTCTTGGCCGCGAAAAGTTGAGAAGTTGATGACGACTACATTGCGAGTTGATGACGACCTTAAGCGAGAGTGCGAAGTCATTCTGGATGACTTGGGGCTGAACATGTCTTGTGCGGTGACGTTGTTTCTGCGCCAGATTGTCAAGCAGCGGGCGATTCCGTTTCTCATCACGTGCGACAGGCTCACGCCGAGAAATGTGCTGGGCAGGGCGATTGACGACCGCCTGAGCGAACGCGGCCGGATTGCCGCGAACTATGCGAGGGAAATGCGTGACAATTGTGATCGCGAATGGACGATGGATGAGATTGACGCGGAAATCGCCGCAGCTCGCCGCGAACGCCGTGCGTTGCCGAGGGTGGGGGCATGACATACGCCGTAATTGACACGAATATGGAGCCCGCCTTGTTACGGGGAACATGAAGCACTACCCGCAGACGGACTTCATCTTGACGCCGGCGCAATTCTGCGAAGCCATCGGGATTTGATGACGTCAACAAACCGTCGCTCCTCGCGCGCGACCTTTCCCGCCCCCTCCGCGCGATGTCAATCCTTCGTTTTGCTCACGCAGAGGCGCGGAGGCCGCCTTTTCAGTTTGAGGTCATTCGTGTCGATTGGATTCGGGCTGAAGGCAATATGATGCGGGAAGCTTTGAGCCGAAAGACGCCGGGAGAATCGCCGTAAGCGCGCCGAAAAGTTTCTGTTAGGTGCGAGGCCGAACTAAAGCCGGTCTGCTCGGCGATGTCCTGTAGGGTTGCGTGCGTGTCCGTCAGAAGCTGTTTGACGCGGCGGAGTCGCATCGCAATGATTTCGTCATGCAGCGTCCGACCTGTTGCCTGTTTGAAGTGATATTCAAGCGTACGACGAGAGGCGCCCAATGGCTGGACAAGGTCGGCGACGCGAATCTTGCCGCCCGGCATCTGGATCAAGTCGGAAATGAGGCGCAAGGTGCGTTCGGTGAGGGCGTCGAAATGGAGGCTTGTGGCCGTAGAGGCGCGCTCGGCGATGCTGGCGAAGCCGTAGCGGATGGGCTTTCGTGAAAGGTGGCGTGACTCTCGCAGCGCCTTGTCCAGCGCGGCTGCAGCCAGATAGCCGCCATGTTCGGCATTCTGCCGGATGGAGGACAATGTCGGGGTCGTGCACAGGCAAATGGATTCATCGTCATCAACGGAAAGGACGGCGAGATCGTTTGGCACAGTTAACTTGGCCAGACGACAGGCGGACAGGAGTTCCTGCGCCCGCACGTCGCAGGCCACGAACGCGGCGGCGGGCTTGGGCAGTTTCTTCAGGAAGCGGCCGAGCGCGGCGACGTCTTCCTCGAACGAGATGCCTTCGGCCGCCCGGTAGACGGCGCATTTGGCTCCGGCCGCGCGCACGCGGGACGAGAAGACCCTCTCGCGCACGCGGGACCAGTAGCAGGAATGGCGCAGCCCGACATAGGCGTAGGCGGCCGCTTGCCGGGCCAGAAGGGCGTCCGCCGCCGCGTTCGCGACGGAGGCGTTGTCGCAGACGAGCCGTCCGCAGGACTGCAGATGGTCGGGCGTGCCGTAGTCGAGGAGGTCGGGATCGACGACGACGAGCGGAATGGAGACGCCGTTGGCGACGATCCGGTTGAATGGCGGCAACGCGAAGTCGCCAATCGCGCCGTCAAACTCGGAAGGGTCGAGGGACGAAAGGTCGGTCGAGTTGTCCGGGCGCGTCACGATCGTGTGGAGAAGCCAGTTGCCGTGTTCGGACGCGAAGCGGCTGACGCCGTCCGCCATTTCCCGATGCGTGGACATTGACGGCAGGAAGGCGACGGCCACGCGGAACGTTCTCTCTTTCTTTGCCATTTTGGCAATACTGTACCATAATCTCGGATGTAAGACAAGTGCCTGGCGTGGCGGATGCGGAAGCGTGGCCCTGTCCGCGAAGGATTTGCGCAAATCTGATATAAAAAATGCGTAATTTTGGATTGCCTGTTTGCGCGAATAATGGTACAATGCGTCTGTCAAAAATGAGAAAGGGCTTGTCGGATGGTTCAGGTTCAGATGCTTAGGAGGCGGGAAGACCCGTGGAATGCTCGGCGGCTTCGGCTTGCGCGGGCGGCTGTTTTCTTCGTGGCGATTGGCCTTGCGGCCTTGGCGCGGGGCGAGGCCGCCTTTCAGTCGGCCCAGCCTGTCTGGCCGGAAGGGCGCACGGAGCGGCCCAACGACTTCGTGGGGTTCCGCTCGGACTTCACGGTCGCGGCGGGCGAGAAGCCCCGGCTGCGCATCGCCGCCTCGACCCTCTATCGCGTCTACGTCAACGGTCGCTTTGTCGGGTGTGGCCCTGTGCGCGCGGGCCATGGCGTCTGCCGTCTGGACGAGTGGAATCTGGATACTGTCGCGCGCATGGGGCGCAATGCGATTGCCGTCGAGGTCAGCGCCTTCAACCGGGCGGCCCTCAGCTTCACGGTCCAGCCGGCATTCCTTCGGGCGGAGGTGACGGCGGGCGGGCGGACGCTCTGTGCGACGGGACGCGATTTCGTCTCGGTCGATCTGCCGCGCCTGGCCAACGTCTCCACGCTCTCGAACCAGCGTCCGTTCATCGAGGCCTATCGGCTGACGCCCGCGTGGACGGACTGGCGGACGGCACGCGCGGTGGCGGGCGCGAAGCCGGCGCCGTGCGCGGCGCTGAAGGTCGAGCGCCGGATTGCGCCCTATCCCGAGTTCCGGATGCGTGCCGCGCGCCGAATCTCGGAGACGGCGTTTGGCTTTGACGACCGTACGCCGCCGGAACGTCCGGCCCTTGCCGTTGACGGCTGGGACTTGCTCAAGCGGCTTCGCGATGTGCGCGTCACGGCGAAGGCGGACGACGGCGCGCCCACCGCCGTCGCCAAGGGCCGGGGCGCGATCTTCGACCTTGGGTTCGACGACGCGGGCTTCGTGCGCTGCACGGTCTCGTGTTCGGAGCCGGGGACGCTCTTCCTCGTGATGGACGAGGTGCTGCTCGACGGTCTGCCCGATCCCCTGCGGCGCTTTGGCTTCCCCATGGTGTCCGTCTGGGAGCTGACGCAGCCCGGCACCTACGAGCTGGAGGCGTTCGAGGCGACGGCGTGTCGCTATGTCCATGCGTTCATGTCGGGAGGCGCGGCCACCGTGTCGAGCGTGGAGATGCGCGAGTACAAGAATCCCGAACCTTACGCCGCCCGCTTCTCTTGCGACGATGCGCGGCTGGAGCGGCTCTTCGCCGCCGCGCAGGAGACGTGCGCGCAATCGACGATGGACATGCCGATGGACTGCCCGAGCCGCGAGCGCAACGCGGCGCGCTGCGACACGTGGTTCGTGACGGCGGCGAGCCGTCTGCTGGCCGGGAACAACGGCATGGCGCGCCTGGCGATGGAGGGCGTTGCGCAGGCGGAATCCTATCCGGGCTGTCCGCCGGGCTGGCTTCCGTCGTTCTATCCCGGCACCGGCGGCGCGATCATACCGAACTGGTCGATGTGGTTCATCGTCGAGTTGGCGAACTATGTCCGCGAGACGGGCGACCGCGCGACGGCGGATGCGCTGAAGGCGCGCGTCCTGTCGCAGGTCGAGACCCTGCGCGGCTTCAGGAACGCGGACGGCCTTTTGGAGAAGCTGCCGTCCGACAGTCCGTTCTGGTGCTTCATCTCGTGGGATGCGGCCCAGTCGCTCGCGCAGGACGTGAACTATCCGTCGAACATGCTCTGGGCGAAGGCGCTCGACGAGGTCGCCGCGCTCTACGGGCTGCCCGCCTGCGCGGAAGAGGCCGCTCGCGTGCGCGCGACCGTGCGCCGCCAGAGCTGGGACGGCACGTGGTTCCACGACAATGCCGTGCGCCAGCCCGACGGGCGGCTCGTGCGCACGGAACATCACACGGAGACGTGCCAGTACTACGCCTTCTACTTCGCCGTGGCGACGCCGCAGTCGCATCCCGAGCTCTGGCGGAAACTCGTGTACGAGTTCGGCCCCGCGCGCGTGTCCAAGGGCCTCTATCCGGACGTGCCGCCGTCCGAGACGTTCGTCGGCATCGTGTTCCGGCTGAACGTCCTCGCGCGGCAGGGGCTTGACCGAAAGGCCCTGGAGGACTGCTGCGGATGGTTCCTGCACATGGCCGACCGCACGGGCACGCTGTGGGAGGGCCTGGTGGCGGAGGGGAAGAACAGCTGTAGCCATGGCTACGCCAGTTCGCTGGCCAACATCCTGGCGAGCTGCGCGGCGGGCGTCCGCGCGATCGACTTGCGCGCCAAGCGGGTGACGCTGCGCGCGCCAGAGGGCGTCGGGCTGACGCGCGCCAGCCTGTCGGTGCCGACGCCGGACGGACGGCTGTCGTATTTCTGGACGCGGGAAGGCGGCAAATTGAAGGAGAAGGTCGTCTTGCCGCGCGGATGGACGCGGACGGCGGTCGCGGCGGAGCGTCCGCGCATCGTCCGCGCGCCGGATGACCCGGCGGTCGGCCGTCGTCTGCCGCCGTGGCAGAAGGGCGAACTCGAACTTCATTCGGTCTACACGGGCACGGGCGAGAACCAGTTCTGGATCTTCCCCGACGGCACGACCGTCGTCTGCGACACGGGCGACTGGGCGAAGTCCTCGCAGTCCGACGTCATCCCGAAACTCCCGTCCGCCGCGCGCACGGGCGGCGAATGGATGGCGCGGTACATCCGGCGCGTCTCGCCCGATCCCACGCGGATCGACTACATGATCGCCACCCATTGGCACAGCGACCACTGCGGCGATCCGACGTATGCCTATGTCACGGCGGACGGACGGAAGACGAGCGGGCTGGCGACGGTCGGCGAGTTCTTCCGCATCGGGCAGTTCTTCGACCACGAGTATCCCGAACACGGCAAGTACCGCACCGAAGAGGCGCCGGTCATGAAGATGATGGAGACGTTCGTTGCGCGGGCGAAGGCACGGGACGGAACGGTTCAGGAGCCGTTCCGCGTGGGCGCGCTTGACCAGATCGCGCTTCGGCACGACGCGAACGGCGCGTTCGCGAAACTGTTCCATGTGCGGAACCTGTGCGCAAATGGCGTCATGTGGACGGGGCGCGGCACGGAGACGCGCGATGTTGCGGCGGCGCATCTGAAGGCCGGTGGGCACAACCCTGACCAGAATCTCCTCAGCCTGGGGGTCGTCATCTCCTACGGGCCGTTTCGCTTCTGCTCGGCGGGCGACGCCAATGGCGGCTGGAAGACGGGGCCGGACGCCTGGACGGATTACGAGACTTTGCTGGGCCCGGTCGTCGGCCCGGTCGATGTCTGCAAGGAGAATCACCACGGCTGGCGCGAGACGATGCCGCCGGCGTTCGTGCGCGCCGTCCGCGCGGCCGTCTATGTCGACAACGTCTGGGAGCCGTTCCATTTCCAGGCGCAGCAGATGGAGACGCTCACGGACAGGTCGCTCTATCCGGGCGCGCGCATGGTCTTCCCCACCTATGTCTTCGACCGTTCGCGCGTCGAGCACGCGGGCGCGCCGTGGTGGCGCGATTTGCCGCCGATGGGCGGGCACGTGGTCGTCAAGGTCGCGCCCGGCGGTGCGTCCTACCGAGTCTTTACGCTCTCGCCGTATGACGAGGAGTTGCGGGTGACGGGCGTCTGGGACGGCATCTCGATGGAGAAATGAAGCAAAGAAAGAGAAGGGGTTAAGAACGGACGCGGCGGTTGAAAAGGCAATTTCTGTCAAACACTAAAAACAAGGAGAACTCGTCATGAGAATGATAAAAAGTTGTAGCAACGGATTACTCTGGGGATTCTTGCTCATCGTGGGAATGACGGTGCACGCCAGTTCGGGGGCACTGCCTTGGTACGTGAACCCGACGGTGAAGGCGAAGGTCGGCGTGGGCGCGGAGACGTTCACCGCGCCCGCCCTGCGGCTCTCGGCGGATGGTGACTGGCTCGGCTTTTCCGCCACGACGGAGGCGGGCGGACGCATCGCCGCGTTCCGTATGGCCGACCTCGCGGCACTCGATGCGGCGGACACGGTGACGGCGGATGCGGGCATTTCTGCCGCGACGGCGGATCTCGGCCTCGGCGACGGCGCATTCGGTTTCATCCCATCGGGGACGCTTGGCGCGGCGGTTGCGTGGAATTCGGAAGGCATCGCCCGCGCCCTGCCGAACGGTGCGCTCACCTACCGCGCCTGGACCAAGCGGTTCAAACCCGTTGGCGCAACCGTAAACGGCGCGGCGGAAACGGTCGTGCTGGACGGAAAGGGGACGGGCGCGTGGTCGGTGACGGATGGTGCGCTCGTTCGCTGGTCCGTTTCGGGAAATGCGCTCACAGGGTCGCTCACGCTGACGAAGTCCGCGACGACGGTTGCCACGGGGTTGGGGTCGATTACGGACTTCGCAATCTACACAATAGGCGGTAGCGACTATGCGCTTGTCGGGAATGGTACGACGGTTGCGCTCGTCAATCTCGCGAGCGGTGCGCGGCAGACGCTCCTCTCGGATCTCGCCTCGCCGATCGTCGCAGTGCGCCTGAGCCACGCGAATGATTTCCGTCCGCGCCTTTACGTGCTGACGGAGGCGGGCGACCTGACGGTTTACGTGTTCGCGGCGGATGCGCTGGAGATCGACTCGACGTGGACGAAGACCGTCGCGGCGGATGACCTCCGTGCGCTGGTGGGCGCGAAAGTCGCCGCGTTCGACGTGTCGGCAGACGGCGCGACGCTTGTCCTCGCGGCGGCGGGCGGTTCGCTCGCGGTCGTGCGCCACGAGCCGAAGGTCTGGTGCTATACGAAGGATGAGGACGGATCTCAGTTTGTCTCGGACGGCAACTGGAAGCTGCGCTGTTGGGACGAGCATGGCAATGTCATCATCGGCACGGGCTGGACGACGGAGAATGCCTTCGCGAACGACTACGTCGGCGAATACCTCGACTTCTCGTCGGGTTCCGCGACGAATGCCGCGAGCGGCGCTTTGATGAAGATTCTCGGACACATCGACCAGGCCCTTGCGACACCGGCGGACAAGGGGCCGCGCGTCATCGTCCTTTCGCCGGAGGCGACCCTCGTCACGCAGTTCACCTACGGCTGGACGACGGCCGAGGAACTCGTCGTCATGTCCGGCCGCCAGGAGGCAATCCACGCATGGACGTCCTGCTGCCCGACGATGCGGCGGCTGGTGCTGGCGATGCCAGGCCTGACGGCGATAGGGGAAGGTTCGTTCCTCGGAGACGGCTACTATCCGCTGGGCGAGACGGACGTGTCGCACTGGAACCTTCCGGCCCTGAAGTCCGTCGGCTATGCGTTCTGGAACACGGGCCTTTCGGGAACCCTTTCGCTTCCGTCCGTCGAGACGCTGGCGGACTGGGCCTTTGGCGACTGCCATTCCCTGACGGAGGCGCGGCTGGGCGAGACGTCGAAGTCCGTCAAGTCCATTGGCGCGAACGTGCTGATCGCCCGCGACATGGGCGCCGGCCGCGCGGTCGGCCGGCTGAAGCGGCTGGTGATCGGCGGCGCGGACGGCTTCACGGTCGGCGCGAACGCCTTCGGCGGCCAGCCGCTGGAGGAGGTCGTCTTCACGGGCGGCGTGCCGGCGTTCGCCGACGGCTTCCGGTTCGCGGACGCGGCGGCGCGGACGGTGTTCTTCGCCGTGCCGCGCGGCGACGCGGCGTGGGAGACCGCGCTCGCCGGGAAGGTGACGCCGCTCTCCGACGCGGAACGCCGTGCGATTCAGAAGGCGAACCCTGACCGCCCGATGCCGTTCGGCGTCGTCGCGGCGGACGCCTTCCGCACGGTGCACGAGCAGTACGTCTGCGACGTCGCCGAGGCGGCTCGGTGCCGGGTCACGGTCGAGCACGACGCGTTCTTCGGGGACGCGGTCGAGGTCTCGTCCGACCTCGCGCCGGGTTCGGACGGCTCGTACGCGGCGGGGACGACGCTGACGCTCACGCCGAAGCCCTCGGCCACGGGAACCTTCCACAAGTGGTATGGCGACGTGCCGAACGGGATGTGCGCGGAAACGCCGCTGACGCTCGTCGTCTCGAACGACACGTGGGTCCTCGCGCGCTTCACGCACCCGTGGACGCTGTCCGAAGACCTCAAGACGGCGTCGAACGGCAACTTCACGATCAACGTCACGGTCAAGGACGGCAACCGCGCGCTGGGGCTGGGCAACGGCACGGCGCACGGGCTGTTCGCCGACTCGGACGAGGGCGTGGGGACGCTCGACCTCGGCGGCGACGTCCTCCTTCCGGGCGACGGGACGCCGTGGACGTTCGTCGTGTGGGAGGCGTGCGGCAGCCTTCTCGTGCGGGAGAGGAACGGGAAGGGTGCGGTCACGACGCTCTTCACGCCGGGAACGCTGACCGACCTCTCGTGGGCGCAGCTCTTCGCCGTGGACGAGTCGGGCCAGGCCTCCTACCGCACGGTCGTCTTCGACGAGCCCAAAATGGGCGGCCTCTGGTGCAACTGGAACGGACACGCCAGCCTGACGCGGCTCATTCTCCAGACCCCCTCGCTGACGGCGGCGTTCGACCAGAACTATGCGTTCTGGGGCATGCCGCTGTCCGAGACGAAGCTCGACTGGTGGAACCTCCCGCGACTGGCCTCCCTCGCGAGCCAGGCGTGGGCGAACGACTACGGCAGACATATGGAGGCGTCCGGCACGCTGCGCCTGCCGTCCCTCTGCGTCGTTCAGAAGGAAGCGCTGGCGTGGATGCCGAACGTCGAGGCGGTCGAGCTGGGCGGGCGGAAGAGACGCACGTACGTGACGGAGATCGGCGCGCGGGCCTTCGCGCACGATCCGAGGCTGCGGTCGCTCCGCGTCCACAACGCGGCGGGCCTGACCGTCGGCGAGGCGCCGTTCGAGGGCGGCTCGACGCCGCGCGAGATCGTCTTCACGGGTCCGGCGGTCGCGGACAACGGCGAGGCGTTCGCGGCCCTGACGTCCGGGGTGGAGGCGGCGGAGAAGAAGCCGGTCGTCATCTGCGTCTCCGCCCTGATGTGGTCGGGGACGCCCTACATCGACACGGCCGTCTCGGAGGCCGAGCGGGCACAGCTGCCGGGCGAGGAGATCCTGGGCGTGTATCGCGGCAGGGCGGAGGCCCCGCTCGGCAAGGCGCTTGTCGTGAAGCGTCCGTCGCCGTTCGATCCGCGCGGCCTTGCGGTGGTCATCCAGTAAAGGAGGGGATTCGCCATGCGCACGGCATTGTTCCTTGGTCTGTCCGCGCTTCTTGCGTCTGTGGCGTTCGCCGAGGCGAAGGAGCCCGTTGACTGGGTGAACACCGAAATCGGCTGGATCAGCCACCTGCTGACGCCGGTCTATCCGACGATGGGGCGTCCGAACGGGCAGCTCCGCGTCTTCCCGCCGAACGACCAGTACACGCAGGATCGGGTGGCGAACTTCAAGCTCCTCGTGGCGACGCACCGCCACTACTGGGGACGCTTCACGTTCCGTCCGGGCCCGTCGCCAATGACGTTCGACCAGCAGGTCATAAAACCCTACCGCTATGACGGCTACATCGATTCCGCCGCTGCGCAGATCGCGCTCGCGCCCGCCGAGAAGTCGGCGATTATTTCCGTCGCCTTCGAGGAGGCGGGGCCGCAGACGGTCACGGTCGGCACAAGCGAGGACGGCGAGTTGAAGTGGAACGGCCGTGCGCTGACGGGCTTCGAGGTTCACTGGGGCACGACGATTTATTTTTACGGCGAGTTCGACCGAAAGCCGTCGGCGCTTGTGAACGACGGCAAGGAGCGCGTCTTCACGTTCGGTTCGCAACCGGGAACGGTGCGCTTCCGCTATGCGATTTCGCTCATTTCGTCCGCACAGGCGAAAGCCAGTTTGCGGCGCGAGATTCCCGGCTGGGATTTGGACAAGATCGCCGCCGCTGGACGCGCCGCGTGGAACGAGAGGCTTGGCAAGGTTCGCGTCGAGGGCGGCACGGATGACCAGAAGACCGTCTTCTACACGGCTCTCTACCGTTGCTACGAGCGCATGATTGACATCACGGAAGACGGCCGGTACTGCGGGTGGGACAAGAAGGTTCACGACGCGGACGGCGTTCGCCAGTACACGGACGACTGGTCGTGGGACACGTTCCGCTCGGCGCATCCGCTGATGACGATTCTTGAGCCGGAAGCGCAGGCCGCGAAACTGACAAGCTATCTGCGCTTCGCCGCGCAGACGAAGGAGGGGTGGGTTCCGACATTCCCCGCGCTGGGGGAGGATGCTCACTGCATGAACGGCTTCCACACGGTCTCGCTCTTTCTTGACGCCTGGCGCAAGGGCATCCGCACCTTCGACCTTGCGGCGGCCTATGCGGCGTGCGCGAAGACGCTGAAGGAGGCGAGCTACATCCCGTGGAAGCGCTGTGCCAAGACGGAACTCGACCGTTTTCTCGACGAGCACGGCTACTTCCCCGCGCTGAAGGAGGGCGAGAAGGAGACGTGCGAGCAGATCGTGCCGTGGGAGAAGCGGCAGCCCGTGCCCGTCACGCTTGGCCACGCCTACGATGCGTGGTGCATGGCGGAACTCGCGAAGGAGCTGAAGCGTCCGGCGGCGGAGATTGCGGAATGGGAGCGGCTTTCCAAGAACTATCGGCTTCTGTGGAAGTCGGATACGGGCTTCTTCCATCCGAAGGACGCGGACGGGAAGTGGATCGAGCCGTTCGACTACAAGCTTTCGGGGGGCGCGGCGGCACGCGACTACTACGACGAGAACAATGGCTGGACCTACAACTGGGACGTTCTGCACGACATTCCGGGGCTGATGGGCCTTTTCGGCGGACGCAAGCCGTTCGTCGCGAAGCTGGAACGGCTCTTCAACGAGTCGCTCGGCACGGATCGTCCGAAGTTCTGCGCGCAGCTCGCGGACTCCACGGGCATGATGGGCCAGTTCTCGATGGGCAATGAGCCGAGCTTCCACATTCCCTATCTCTTCAACTACGCGGGCGAGCCGTGGAAGACCCAGAAGACAATCCGCCGCGTGTTGGAGGCGTGGTTCCGCAACGACCTGATGGGCATTCCCGGCGACGAGGACGGCGGGGCGATGAGTTCGTTTGCGGTGCTTTCCATGCTGGGGTTCTTCCCCGTCACGCCGGGCGTACCCGAATACGCCTGGGGAAGCCCCGTCTTCACGAAGGCGACGATTGCCCTTGAGAATGGGAAGACCTTCGTCCTTGAGGCCCCCGGCTCCTCGCGCGCGGCAAAATACATTCAGTCCGTGACGATTGACGGCAAGCCGTCGAACCGCGCGTGGCTGGGCCATGCGGACATCGTGCGCGGCGCGCGCGTCCGCGTCGAAATGGGGAACCGCCCGAACAAGGCATGGGGAACGGCGGAAAGATGAAGCGACTTCTGATGGCATTGGGCATGGCCATTGCGTGGGCGGTGGTGGGATTGGCCAATCAGCCGCGTACGAAGGTTATCTTCGATACCGACATGGTCGAGGATTACGATGACGTGGGCGCGCTCGCAACCTTGCATGCGCTGGCGGACGAGGGGAAATGCGAGATTCTCGCGACGGTTTCCTCAACGCGCGGCAACCAGTCCGTCGCCGCCGTCGAAATTCTCAACGCCGCCTACGGGCGGCCCGACATTCCCGTCGGATGTGCCAAGGGAATCGGCGTTGTCGGCACGACGGAGGGCCCTGACCGCATGGCGCGGCACGGCACCTACGCTTGGCTGGCCCAGAGGTATGCACGGGATGTCCGTCATTTCAATTCGGATGCCGCACCGGACGCAAACGTAGTCTATCGCAGGGCGCTCGCCGCCGCGCCGGATGGAAGCGTTGTCATCTGCTGTGTCGGATTCCTCACAAACCTTCGCCGGCTTCTTGAGACGGGGCCAGACACGGCATCGCCGCTGAACGGAAAGGAACTTGTTGCGAAGAAAGTGCGGGCGCTTTACACGATGGCGGGTGACTATCCGAAGGGGCGCGAGTACAACATCCAGCATGACGCGGCCTCGGCGAAGATCGTGTTCGCACAGTGGCCGACGCCGATTTACGTGGCCGATTTCAACCTCGGACGCGATGTCTATTCGGGGCGGATGGCGGCGGAACGGCAGTATGCGTACCCGAATCCCGTGCACGATGTCTACGGGCGTTGCCTGCCTTCGCGTGCCGACACGCACAAGCCGGGCGCATGGGATCGCGAGGAGGGGGGCCACTGTTCGTGGGATCCGATTGCCGTGCTGGCGGCGGTGACGGGTGCGGAGACCTTCTTCGCCGTTGCGAAGGGCGGCTACAGCGTGGCGGACGACGGTTCCAACACGTGGATGGAGACGCTTGGCAACGGCGGCGGCGCACTGCAACTGGATGAGTCGCGCGGCTTCACGCGCCATGGCCTCGGACAAATCCTCGACGACTTGATTGCACGTGGACCGCGGTGTAGGCTTTCACGCGGCCTTTTGGTCGCGTGTAACGAGTGTCTGACCCCAGTGGTAGGGTTCGAGTGGTAGGGTTGGCGGAATTGCGGGGGACAGGCCATAGAATTGCGGGGGACAGGCCCCCATTTCGCCATCTGGGATTGACGGGAATGTAATGGGTCACTGAACAGCGGGGTATAGAAACTCCGACAGCTGTCAAAGGTGCTCCGCTACCGCTGCGCCTGACG
>CAKURH010000030.1 GCA_934675625.1 uncultured Kiritimatiellota bacterium | reverse complement strand
TCTTGTAGTCGGTCACCTCGCCCTTGATGCCCGGCGCGGAGTTGAAGCTCCACATGATGCCGGACGGCGTCCAGGCCTGTGACTGGATGTGCCCGACGCGCCGCCCGAACGCATCCATCGCCGCGCTCGTCTGCCACGCCAGCGCCGCCGCGTGCTTCGACCACGTGGCCGAGTCAACCGCCGGCTCTTCGGCGGCCAAGCGCGCAACCTCCGCCACGCATTCCGCGTAGGTCGGCAGGCCCCCGTCCTTCCCCTTCAGGTGCATCCACCACGAGGACGGCTCGGTGTACTTGAAGCAGTAGATGCCGTGGTCATCGTACCACGCGGCGTGATCCGTGTCGCCTTCGACGTAGGCGAAATGGAAGTCCTCGTACTGCGGAATCTTCTCGACGCGCGAGAAGGCGTCCCACAGACCGATCTTCTCCATGCGGTTCTCGACCGCCGACGGCTCCAGCGCGCCCCAGGCCGCCAGCGCGCCGCGAAAGCCGTCGCGCGCCGCAAACGGGAACGTGACGAAGCCGACTTCCGCCGTGTTCTTCTCCGGCGCAAGCGCCACGTCAAAGGAGATGTAGAGGAGACGCAGCTCGGGATTGAGCGTCACGCGGTAGACGGCCGGCGCCGCGAGATCGACGGCGAGCGCCTGACCCCGCCCCGCGACGGAACAGGCGGCGAACGGCCAGAGCGAAAGCGCCTGCTGCCCGTACGGCACAGGACTCGTCACGCGCTGCTCGCCGTCTTTCGCCGTCACGACGCGCGCATGGCGCGGATCGGCGAACCAGGTCAGCTCGCCCGGTTCGAGCGGCAGGGCGTAGACAAGCGTCAGCGCACGGTCTTCGGTCGTCGGCGCGACTTCCAGGCGGACGCGGTGCCGCACGGCGCCGGAGGCTTCCCGCGTCTGCGTCTCAACGGCCTTCACCCCGTGGCAGACGCCCGCACGGAACGGCGCGAAGCCCGTGTTCCGCCCGACATCGCGCAGAAGAAGCGCCGCATCCGCCAGCCGCGCGTCCGACCGCACGAAGACGCCGTCCAGCCGCGCGCCGCCTTCGGGCTTGATTTCCTCAAGTTCCGGACGGCGGAAACGCACGACGCCCGCCGCCCCGCGAAACAGCGCGTAGACCGAGAGGCGCTTGATCGCCTTGCCGTCCAGCGTCAGCGTCTGCCGCGTCCAGCCGGCGGTCGCGTCGGCGCAGAACGGCGCCCGCAGGGCCCACTCCGTCGTGCCGTCCATGTAGTCGACGTCGGCGAACAGCTCGAAGCGTCCGCCGCTCGGCGGCTTCTCGGCCCAGCCCTCGGCCGACAGCCGCACCGGCGCGGCGACCGCCTGGTTCAGGGACAGCGACCAGCCCAGTCCGCTCGCGCCCTTCGCGTCGGCGTTCGTGCAGACGGCGGCCTCGCCGTCGCGCGCAAAGCCCGTTCCGAACGGCTGCGCCGTCGCCATCGACACGCGTTCGTCACGCTGCCACGCGCCCGTGCCGGACAGCGGGAAGCCTTCGCCGCCCAGACAGGAGGTCAGAACGCCGACGACAGCTGCCGCGCCGACAAAAGCCCTTCTCGAAATCCAAATCCGCTTCATGTTCTTCTTTCTTCTTTCGTTTATCTGATGATGACGGCGAGCCCCCTGTACGGCTTACACGACGCCTCGATCTCCGAAATCCCCACATAGCTGTTCTGCTGTTTGGTGCTGAACTCTATCCGAATGTCCGTCGCGTCGGAAACGAGAAACGCCCCATCTGCGCGCGCATACGTCGCCTGGTTGTTGGAAAGACGAACGTTTTCGTCCGGCCCAACGATGTTGGCGTTGGGCAAGGCAAACCACGTCTCCCCCGCGACCGTCTTGACGAGCAGCGAATCGATTCGGACTTCAGATCTGCCATTGTCCTTATGCGTCGTCGTGACGCGCACGTTCCGCAGACGCACACCGTTCGGATCGCCCGCCGCACAGAGACGATAGCTGACGAAGCCCCCGCCATCCGCAATGCGCCTCTCCCAACATTCTACCTTGAGGTCAATCTTTCCATCCGTAAACAGGTTCGTCTGCACACCCGCCGACCAAGTGCCGTCATACGAGAAATCCGTGGCCGTGCGACCCAACAGCGCATTCTCCTTCGCCGGCATCGGATTTTCCTCCGACAGCGGGCGGCACGTCCAGTTCGCCGTTCCGGCTTCCGTCGCCTCGATCACGGGACGCGCCGTTCCCAGTCCCGGCGTGAACACGACCTTCAGGTCGGTCACGCGGGACACGAGCGGCTGACCTTCGGGATTCGCGTAGAAAGCCTCCCAGACCGAGACTCCGGCGGCGTTCGTGGAAACGGCGGAGCCCGGCAGCGTGAACCACGCCTCGCCCGTCACGGCCGTCTTGACCTGCACGGAGCCAATCCGAATCGCCGAGCCGTCAGCCGCTGTTGACGTGACGCGCACGCTTCCCAGCGCGAGACCGCCGTCACGCAGAGCCGAATACGTGACCGACGTGGTGCCGTCCGTGTCGGACGAAACGGCGGGCGTCATGCCGCGCAGGACGTTCGCGGACGGCAACAGCGCGCGCGCCGCTGTCTTCTGCGGTCGACACGTCCAGATGCCCGACGCACAAAACGCCGTCGCCTCGATTTCGCCAAAGCCTACGCCATCAGCCTGCTGCTCCTTGTCAAAGTCGAGCCGGATGGCTGTCACGCCGTCGGCAATCGGCTTCCCGTCAGCGTCCGCATACACCGCCTGAAAGTTCGTGTCCCCCAGTTGCGGCTCTGGCCCGATGATGCTTGAGTTTTCAAGTTCAATCCACCCTTCCTGTCCCACTTTCTGAACGCTCAGCTTGGCGATGCGAACCTGCGAACGGCCTTTGTCGGAATGCGTCGTCGTAAAGCGTACGGAAGCGAGCGCTACGCCCGCCGAATCGTCCGTCACCGAATAGCAGACATAGGCACCGCCGCTTCCGATGAACTCTTGGCTCCAGCCATAGTTGTCACCAATCGTGATGAGACCATCCGTAAACCGCTTTGCATAGTTTTCCGTAAAGGCTGTCGTACCATCTCTCGACGAAGCTGTCGGCAACCGTCCGCGCAACAGGTTGACTGACTTGGGCAGGGGATTCGACTCTGTCAGCAGCTGACAGTTCCACGCGCCGGCGGCGAAAGCCGTTTCCGCCGCAAAAGCGGTCGCCAACGTCCACGCGCTGAACGCAAAGCGCCGAATCGCACGTTTCTTCGTATTCGTCTTATTCATGTTCATGGCATCCTTTCTTTTAGTCAGTGAGTGATTTCACCAAAAGCCATCAGTTCCAGACGTCACTCGGCAAGCGCACGACGATGGAACGTCGGAAGGCGGGAAGGGTCGGGCCTTGAACCTTCACGCGCCGATCCTCCCACGGAAGGTAGCACGTCATCTCCCCCATCAGGGGCGACGGCAGCACTTCGCCCGCGACCGATTTCGCCTCATTCCCCTCGACCAGTTCTGACCGCCAGTCGCTCGCCTTGTCGCGACACCAGAGAACGGTCGTCCGCTTGCCCCGAAGCCCGTAGATCCGCACGCGCCGCGTCTCGGTCTTGAAGGGGCGGAAGTCCTCAGCGATTGGGTCCAGCCCCTCAATGGCTTTCGCAAAGCGCGCGTAGTGATGCCAAAGGCCGTTTGGCGCCACATAGCTATCCCAATGCCAGAACTGCCCGCAACCGGCGGAACCGGCGAAAAACGGCGCGAAAAGCGCGTCGTGCAACAGCGTCCCCTCGCGGTCTTGCGCGTACAGGATCGAGGGGCCCGTATGGTTCGGCTTCACCGCGCCGACTTCTGCGAGAAGGACGGGCTTGCTCGGATTGCGGTCGCGGAGTTCCCGCACCGCATCGGCCGCGAGAACGTCCATCGGCCCGCGACAGACGTCTAACTCGCCACCGCAATCAAGATAGCGATGCACCTGCAGAAAGTCATTGCCTTCCATCGTGCAGAGATAGTCGTAGTAGTCGAACATGTCCGGACTCGAAAAGCTGCCGAGGTTCTGTGTCGTCATCTGACGGGGGAACATCCGGCGCAAGTCACGCATCAAGCGATCGCTCCACGGCCCCACATCGTTGCGCCATGGGCCAATGCAACCGATCTCATTCCACGGTTCCCAGGCGATGACGGCCGGCGAATCGCCAAGACCGAGACGGGCAAGCTCGCGCACCTTGCCCATATAGATCTCATAACATCGCTCACTGTGCAGAAACGCATGCAGATCCGCGGCGTAGGGCGCATAGAGCGAACGGTTGAAGAACGCGGCGTAGCGTCCCGTGCCCTCCTGTCCCTTCGGGAAGACCGTGCGAAAGCTCTCCAGCGTCAGTTTCAGCTTCAGCCCCAGTCGCTCGCACCGCCGTACGACACGCATCAGGGTTTCGACGGCCGTTGGGTCGAATTCGCCGGGTCTTTCCGGCATGATCTCAAAGAACGCATGGCCGAGCCAAAGGCGGACGTAATTGCCCCCTGCCGCCGCGAAGCGGTCAAGCCAACCCTCGAATTCGGCGCGAAGCGCCTCAAGATTCGCACCCGTCGGGAGACCGTCTTCCGTACGGGAGAAGCAGATGTTGAGGCCAATCGGAACCCAGGCCTTCCCATCTGCACCCGCAAAATAGCGCGGCACGTCCGCCGAGACGCGCACACCCCCGCCCGTCAGCGGCGCATTTTCCGCCGCCCGCACGGTCACGCCCGCGCCGAGCGCAAAGGCGACGGCAAGACCAGCCAAGATCCGCGACACTAAGGTTTTCGTTGTCATAGATGAGACGCCCTTTCGTTATCCTTTCATTGGACATTCGGAATGATAGCATAGTACGACGGTCTCCCGCAACAAACAGAAAACCATCCAAATCATCCGAATCGCCCGACAGAGGGCATGCCGAGCGTGTTGCTTTCGCTGAACACGGAGGAGGTGGAGGTTGGAAGGCACGGAGCTGCTTTGACGAATTGGCCCGTTGCCCCGAAGCGCGCCGCACGTCGGCCAGCGACAGGCATGGCGCGACGAACCGACGATAGACGATAAAGGATAGCACCCCTTCTACGCCGTGAAGCTTCGGCCGCTGACGAAACGATGCGGATTGTCGTAGCGGCCCAGCGTCCCCGTCCGCAGCCACGCCTGCGCGCAGCGCGCGATCTCGCGCCCGTCCCGGCGCGGGTCGAACTCGATCCGCGCCAAGTCGCCGAACGGAAACAGCCCCGAACCCTTGTTCGCATAGACAACGAGCCGCGTGTCGCGCGGACAGGAAATCCCCCGCCGCCGGAAAGCCTCGCAGACGCCTTGCGCCAGATAGTCATCGCTCACGTAGACCACGTCCGGGAGCGTACCGTGCGACACTCGCCGCTCGGTCGCGACGCGCGCCGCCTCGGCAATGTCGTCGAGCGACGCGTTCACGGACAGCGGCACGGACAGGCGCTCGACGAAAATGCCCGCGTGCGCAAAGGCCGGATCCGCGCGGATGTAGGTGTCCACACCGAAGTCAACCTGCAGGGCCGAGCGAACGCCCGTCCGCACGCACGCTGCAACCATGTCCGAAATCGCGTCGTCCACATTGTGGCAGAGGTTGCCCGCGAACCGCCCCGGCGAACGCGCCCGGTTCCCCAGCGTGAGCGTCGCGTAGGGACAGCCGCAGGACGCCAGAAGGCCCGTCACGACCGCGCGCCGGCTCGACGAGACGCGGACGACAACCAGGTCGGGCCGCTGCCGCAGGGCCTCCTGCAGCGGACTCAGGTACGGCGTCTCGCGCGAATCGGCCCCCAGCACGACCGACAGGACGCGATGCCCCTGGCTCTGAATCGCATGCGCACATTCCACCATGCTGATGCGCGAGCAGAACGAGCCGCAGCTCGCGGTCTCGACATCAAGGACAAGCTTCGGGCGGCGTTCCTGCGGGACAGCGAGGACGACATGCCCGCGCCGGGGCTTGCCCGCAACAAGCCGATCGGACGCCAAGTCGCGCAGCGCGGCCCTGACCACACATTCGCTCACGCCAAGACGCCGCGCCAGTTCCTCGCGCGACGGCAGGGGCTCGCCGACCTTCAGGACGCCGTTCCGAATCGCCGCCCGCAACCCCTGCGACACCTGCGCCGTCAGGGACTCCGGCCGCCCCGAATCGACTGCAAAACCCAGCGGAGCAGCCGAGTCTGGCGCATCCGAACGACTTGTCGAATCGCTTCGGGAGCAGGGTGTTCTTCGCTTCATGTCGCGTATTATATCAAAAGAAGACGGGACGGCGCGCAGCCTACGCGCACACGACTGGCGGGGCGCTTCAACAAGGCGCGCGCGGCTACGACAGCAGCTCGTTCAAGTCGGCGGCGGTCAGGGACTCCATCACCTGCGCGTCGGTCGTCGAGACGGTCGCGCTGATGACGGCCTGCTTGCGCCGCTGGAGCGCGAGCACCTTCTCCTCGATCGTCCCCGACGCGATCATCTTCATGACGTAGACCGTCTTCTTCTGCCCGATGCGGTGCGCACGGTCCGTCGCCTGGTCCTCGACGGCGGGGTTCCACCACGGGTCGTAGTGCATGACCATGTCCGCCCCCGTGAGGTTGAGGCCCGTGCCGCCGGCCATGAGCGAGATGAGGAAGACGGGAATCTTCGGATCGCGGTTGAAGCGGTTGCATTCGCCGAGCCGGTCCTTCGTCGAACCGTCCAGGTAGCAGAACGGGATGCCGGCGCGCGTCAGCTCGTCCGAGAGGATCTTCAGCATCTTCACGAACTGCGAGAAGACGAGAATCTTGTGTCCGCCCGCGACGGCGTCGGACAGCTGCTCCAGGAACGGCTCGACCTTCGCGCGCGAGGCGATCTGGCGAAGGCGCATCAGCATCGCGAGCAGCTCGAACTTCGACTTCGCGAAGCCCTTCGCCTTGACGACCGACCCGGCCTCGCGCCGCGTCTGCGCCAGCGCGGCGAGATACTCGCGCTGGGCCTCGTCGGACATCGGACAGTACGAGACCTTCACGATCTTGTCCGGCAGGTCCTTCGCGACGGACTTCTTCACGCGCCGCAGGATGAACGGCGCGATCTTGCGCTTCAGCTTCGCGAGCGCCGCCGCGTCGCCCGACTCGCGGATCGGGTTCTCGAAGTTGAGCTTGAACGTCTCGTAGTCGCCGAGATAGTCCGGCATGAGGAAGTCGAAGATCGACCAGACGTCCGCGACGGAATTCTCGACGGGCGTGCCCGTGAGGGCGAGCTTGCGATCCGCCGCCAGCAGCTTCACGGCCTTCGCGTTCTTCGTCTCGCGGTTCTTGATGTGCTGGGCCTCGTCGAGGACAACCGCGCTGAACCGCCGTCCGAGATACGCCGCGTCGAAGTCGCGCTGGAGGAGCGCGTAGGACGTCACGACAAGATCGGCCGCGTCAATGCGGCGGAAGTCGCGCGCACGCTCCGGCCCCGAGACGACGAGCACCTTCAGCTGGGGCGTGAACTTCTTCGCCTCGGCCTCCCAGTTGCGCACAAGCGACGTCGGGCAGACGATCAGCGCGGGGCCAGCGTTGGGCGTTGCGGGGCGGTGTCCTGTCCCGTGGGCTGTCGGCAACGACAGCCAAGTGAGCGTCTGCAACGTCTTGCCGAGGCCCATCTCGTCGGCGAGAAGCCCCGACAGCCCCGCCTCTTCGAGAAAGCGCATCCAGTAGACGCCCTGCTTCTGGTAGGGGCGAAGCACCTTGTCGAGCGCGCCGAGCGCGACCGGCTCGAACTTCGCGTTCGGGTCGCCGCGCTTCGCGGCGTTTTCGCGCCACGCCGTCGCGGCGGTGTCGTCGAGGTCGACGGCGTCGAGAATCGACTCGAGCGACGACCGCACGTAGGGCGCGTAGACGCCCTTCACGCGAAACCAGCCGCGCGCGGCGCCGCCCTGGGTCGCGGCGCAGTCCGTGAAGATGTCGTGCATCCGCCCGATGGCGTCGCCGTCGAGCAGATAGACCTGCCCGTTCTTGAGAAGGCAGCCGTCGCCACGGTTCAGCGCGGCCTGGATCTCGGCGGGCGCGATGTCCTCGCCCTGCGCGTCGAACTCGTAGGCGACGTCGAACGCACCGCCCGGCGCGTCCTTCACCTTGACGACGGGCACAATCGTGCGGAAGGTGTCCATGAGCGACGAGAGCCGGTCCGACAGCTGAAACTCCCAGTCCGCGCGGCGGCGCAGCTTCGGATAGCCCGCGCCGAGGAAGGTCATGACCTTCTGGGGATTCGTCAGGTAGAGTTTCAGATCCCCTTCGCGGTAGCCCGGCTCGAACCCCCATTTCGCGAGTTCCGCGACGGCCTCGCGCTCCGCCTTCAGCGAACGCGTCCGCCGCACGAGATTGTCGTCCGGATCTTCGAGGTAGACCGTGTGCGCCGTCTGCACGGAGCAGGCGGGGAAGTCGATGTCGCCATACCAGGCGTCAAGCTCAATCGAAAGCGCGGCACGCGAGCCAGAAAGATAAGCGAAGAACTTCGGCGCCATCGGCACCTCAATGAAGTCGCCGGGCGCCGCGTCGTCCGCGTCCAAATCATCGCCCGGCGGCGTGTGCCGCGCCGCACCGCCGCCCGCCGCAAGCTCGTCCTCCTCCGCCTCCATGACCCAGAGAGCGATGCCGACGGCGAGGACGTGTTCGCAGATGCGTCCGTAGCGCTGGTTCGCGGCGCAGGGGCAGTGCGAGCGGATGCAGCTCGCGCGCTCCAGCGTGAAGCTCACCGGCATCGCCCAGCCGCCGCGCTGCAGGATCTTTCCCGAGACGGTCAGCGTCTCGTCGTCGTAGCGGACGTCCGTGACGTCGCCGGAATTGCAGAGCGCAAGCCCCTGGTTGAAGACGTCCTTCCCGCCCCAGCTTTCAAGCTCCTCGCGCGAGATCCCCGACTTCACCATCGACTTCGCCTAGCTGAAAATCCCGGATCGCCGCGTGGACGTTCGCGAAGAGCTTTTCGAGCTTCGCCTTCGGAATCGTCGAGAACGCGAGGCGGATGAGGCCCGACAGGACGATCGTCCCGGTCGAGTACTTCTTGATCAGGTGCTGGCGCACCGCCTCGGCGTCGACGTCGCGCGGCTTCACGCACATGAAGTAGCCGGAGTTGAACGGCATGACCGCGAACGACTTCTTGTATTCGGGATGCGCCTTGAGGATGCGGCGGATCTCGTCGTAGCGCGCGCGCAGCACCTCGTACTTCTGCTTCTTCTGCGCGTCATAGTCCGGATTCGCATACGCGGCGATCGCGAGGTGCTGGCCGATCGACGAGACGTTGGAGATCGACGAGCGGACATTCCCCGCCGCCTTGGCCTCCAGCGCCCTGAGCTGCGCGTCCGTCGCGCCCTTGAACGCGAAGGAGATAAAGCCGACGCGCAGCCCCCACACGTAGTCCTCCTTCGTCGTGCCGTCGAGCTTGACGGCGATGACGTTCGGATGCAGCGTCGCGAACTCCGCGAACAGCGACTCCTCATGGACGCCCGGCTCGTAGACGAGCCCGAAATAGGCGTCGTCGAGGACGACGATGATCCGCCGGCCGGTCTGCGCGGCGGCCTTGACGGCGGCGACGATCCGCTGCGCGTCCTCGAACGTCGCGGTGTAGCCCGTCGGGTTGTTCGGGAAGTTGAGGACGAGGAGCTTCTTCATGCCCGGCGCGGTCAGCGCGGCCTTCAGCGCCGTCGCGTCAAAATGCCCGTTCTTGAACGTGTTGAAGTGGCGCACCTTGCAGCCGACGGCATCCCGGAAGATCAGCTCGTAGTTGTCCCAGAAGAGGTCGGGCGTGACGAGCTCGTCGCGCGGGTCGAGAAACAGCTCCGCCGCGATCCGAAGGCCGTGCGTGAGCGCGTTCGTGACGACGGGGTTCGAGCAGCGGATGCCCTTCATGGACGGGTTCTTCTTCAGCTCCATCGCGCGCCACTGCTCGCGGAGGGCCGGAAGGCCGAAGCTTCCGGCGTAGAGGAACGCCTTGCGGCCGAGCGGCACGTTCTGCGCGAAGCAGTCCATCACGAGCGGCGAGCCGTCCTCCTCGAACGCCATGCCGATCGTCGCGTTGATGTCGCAGCCCTTGGCTTCGCCGCCCTGGCCGAGAATGCCGCCGTAGGGGAAGTAGAGGCGGCGGCCGGCGGCGGAGAGCGTGTAGGCGACGGGGCCGAGATCCTTGTTGAGTTGCTGTGCGAGCTTGTTCATCGAGAGAGCCTTCTTGTCTGTTGACGGAATTTAGAAAAGGGGTTTGGGGGCTTCCATCATCTTCTTCCACTCCTGCTCCTTGCGGAGCTTCTCGCGATGCTCCAGAAGCTTGCGGTTGTCGATGCGGTTGCGGAAAAGGTCGTCGCAGACGAGCTCGTGGAGATAGACGAGCTTCGCGGCGCGCACGGCGGCACGGAAAGAGGCGACCGTCTCGGACTTCAGCTGGATCTCCGGCAGGGCGTCCAGCAGCTTGGTCGCCGCGCGGGCGTCGCCGACGATGCGCGAGTAGCCGTCGCCGAAGCAGATGAACCCGCCGGCGCGGAGCGTCCGGTCGATCTCGGCGCGCGCGGCGTTCACCTTCTTGACGAGGGCCTTCGAGGCGTCGTTCTTGACGAACGGGCCCGTCAGCGTCGGCAGCGCGACAGCCGGCTTCGGAGGCGGCGGCACGGCGGCGACCGGCTTCGGCGCCTCCTTCTTCTTCGGCACGGGGTTGTCGTCGAAGAGGTCGTCAAGCGAGGCGTCGTCATACTCGTCCGCCGATGACGCGGCGGGAGCGGACGGCACAGCGACCGGCGCGGGCGGCGGCGTTTCGGGCACGGCCGCCGGCGTGTAGCCCGGCTGGGTCTTCAGGAACTCCGCCCACTCGATGACCTGTCCCGTCACGGGCACGCGGTTGATGCGGATGCCCGTGCCCCAGCGTTCGACGCGGTAGGGCGGCGCGATGAACTTGCCGTTGACGAACACGAGCCCTTCGGAGAACTTGTTCCCCCGCGTGACGCCGAGGGCCTTGGCGCTCTCGCGCGGAATCTCCGGGAACGCCCCCGCAACCGCCGCGACGAGCATCGTCACCGCCAGTGTCATCAACCGCTCTTTCATCGTTCGCCTTTCGTCCTTTCGCGTTCTCGTTTCAAAAGATCCCAGACTGCCGTAGCACAGAATCCCCGGAACCCGTCGTTCCAAATGTGAGGCTTGCGCCCCCTATTCAAATGTCGGTCGAAGAAACTTCTGCTGAATCCGCGTGCAGCCCAGGACCCACGTCCTCACAAGATCAACTTTCCCTCACTTCGATGCCGGCGGTCGCCTTGAGGGCGTCGACGATCCGCTGGAAGGTGCGCCCGACCTCGTCGTCCGTCAGCGTCTTCTCCGCGCTCCGGAACTCCAGCGCATAGGCGCGGGAGTCCTTGAACACGTCGAAGAGCTCGACCTTGACGAGCTCCTTGCCGCCGTTCTTCCGGATCGTCTCGACGATCTGCGCGTTCGGGACGCCGCCCCTGTCGACGAGCGCGATGTCGCGGCGGACGCTCGGAAAGCTCGGCACGGCCGAGACGCGCCCGACCTCGTCGAACTTCTTCAGGAGCGCCTTCGTCTCCAGCTCGCACAGCACCATCTGCGTCGTCAGGCGGAACGGGTGGCGCAGCTTCGCCGAGACGGCGCCGAGCACGCCGACCGCCTTGCCGTTCAGCTTCACCTGCAGCGCCGCGCCCTTCGCGAACGCCGGATGGTCCGCCGCGACGAACTCGACGCGCCCGGCGTGGAGACGCCCGACAAGCTCCTCGACCGCGCCCTTCATCCAGAGCACGGCCTCCTCCTCGTTCAGCGGCAGGCGGCGGCGCAGCGCCTCGCGCCCGACCGGGCCGACGAAGCCGAGCGAGAGCAGTTCGCGCTCCGTCGGCTGGTCCTTCGCGGGCATCTCGCCCTTCGCCGGAATCGTCACCTTGCCGAAGACCTTGCCCGTCTCGAACAGCAGCGCGGACGCCTCGTGCGCCGCGTTCTTGCCGAGCGTCGCGTACATCTGCGGCAGGAGACTGTCGCGCATGAAGCCGTATTCGGCGGACACGGGATCGGGAATCGCGAGCCGCGCCCGCTTCGTCTCCTCGCGCGGATCGAAGTCGTTCAGCTCCTTCTCGGACAGGAAGGAATAGTGCATCGCCTCGGAGAAGCCGAGCCCCATCGCAATCTCGCGCAGCCTGCACTTCGCGCGGAACGGCGCGTCGGAGAGCGACGAGACGGACGGCGCGCTCGGCATGGTGTCCGGGATGTTGTCCAGCCCGTAGAGGCGCGCGATTTCCTCGACGAGGTCGGCCTCCATCGAAAGGTCCCAGCGCCAGGACGGGATCTCGAACGTGACGTCCTTGAACGCGGCGAAGTGGTCGGCCTCCGTCGTCGGGCGCAGACCGAGAGACTTCAGCAGGAAGACCATCCCGTCGTTGCCGATGTCGATGCCGATCAGCTTGCGCGCGCGGTCGAAGTTGAGCGTGACGGGTGCGTTCAGCGGCTGCGGACGGTTGTCGACGTCCACCACGCCCTTCGCAATCTCGGCCGCGCCGTACTTCTGCAGAAGATGCGCCGCACGGCGCGAGGCGAAGTCGGCGATGTCCTTGTCCACGCCGCGGATGTAGCGGTAGGACGACTCGCTCGACAGGCCAAGCTTCGTCGCCGTGTACTTCGTCGACGTCGGCTCGAAAAGCGCGGATTCGAGGAGGACGCTCTTCGTCTCGCCCTCGGAGATGCCGGAGTCCTCGCCGCCCATGATGCCGGCGACGCAGTTCGGACGCGCCGCGTCGCAGATCATCAGCATCGTCGGGTCAAGCTTGCGCGTCACGCCGTCCAGCGTCTTGATCGTCTCGCCCTCTTTCGCGCAGCGGACGACGACCGTGCGCCCCTCCAGCTTCGTGTAGTCGAAGGCGTGCAGCGGCGAGCCGACTTCCATGAGCACGTAGTTCGTGACGTCGACGACGAGGCCGAGCGAGCGGACGCCGCAGAGCTCCAGGCGCTTCGCCATCAGGGCGGGCGACGGCCCGTCCTTCACGCTCGTCACAACGCGCGCCGTGTAGCGCGGACACTTCACGGGATCTTCGACGACGACCTTGACCTCGTCGTTCACGTCCGTCGCGGACTCGGTGAAGTCGACCGGCGGCAGCGTCAGCGGACGGTGCAGGATCGCAGCGAACTCGCGGGCGAGGCCGACGACCGACAGCGCGTCCGGCCGGTTCCACGTCACCTCGATGTCGAAGACAACCTCCGGCTTCTCCAGCTTCGCGACGTCCCGGACGGGCGTGCCGTTCGCGATCTCGGCAGGATACTCGATGATGCCGTCGTTCCCCTCGCCGAGGCACAGCTCCTTCTCGCTGCAGCACATGCCGAAGCTCTCGATGCCGCGCAGCTTGCCCTTCTTGATCTTCTCCGGGTTGCCGTGCTTGTCGAGGAACGCGGGAATCGGCGCGCCGATCTTCGCGAACGCCGTCTTGATGCCCTGCCGCATGTTCGGCGCGCCGCAGACGACCTGGAAGTTCTCCCGGCCGTCCGTCACCGTGCAGACGTGCAGGTGGTCGGAGTTCGGATGCGTCGCACAGGCGACGACCTCGGCGACGACGATCAGGTCGGAGAGCGGACTCCCGCCGACCGTCTCGATCGACTCGACCTGCAACCCGGCACGGGTCAGCTTCTCGGCAAGTTCCTTCGGGTCGATGTCATCGACCTTGACGTACTCATTCAGCCACGACAGGGGCAGTCTCATCTTTCTTCACCTCTTCTTCAGAATTTTGAACCACGGATTGCACGGATTCGCACGGATTTGCCGGTCTCTCTACATCCGAGTTTTGTTCAACCACGGATTTCACGGATTCGCTCGGATTCTGCTTAACCTCATCTCCGTGTCTTCCTACCTCCGATTCCTCCGCGTTCAGCGCCGCAGGCCCTGCTATCACCACAGGCTTTTCCTCCGTTTTCTTCGCTCTCTTCTTCCACTGCGGGCCGTACTTCGGGAACTTCTCGACGGCCGAGAAGACGCCGTTCGTGAACGCGACGACGTGGCCAGTCGTGACGAGCCAGTTCAGGTGCTGCTCGAACTCGGGGTCGTCCGTCGGGAACTCCGACTTGTCGCAGCAGGGATGCTCGGCAACGAACTGCGCGGCGCGGGCGAGTTCGGGAATCGCATGCGCGGCATCGAACGCCTTGTACTCAAGGCCCGAGACGAACTCCGGGCCGCGCGCGTCGTTCGCGCGGAAGAAATGGAGCTTGCGGTGGTGGAACGCGCCGCGCAGCGCGAAGCACATGCCCGCCGGCGCGCGGCGTTCGGCCTGGATCGCGTCGTTCACCGCCCAGACGAGCGGCTTCACCGGCGACTTCTGAACGACGTCCGCCGTGATCATGAGGTGCTTCGGACGCTCCAGGAGCGACGGCAGGATCGTGCGCTTGAACTCGCCCTCGGCCTGTTCGCGCGTCAGCTGCGCCGCGCCCTCGACCTCGGCCTGGCCCTTCGCGAAGAAGACGGTCTTCTTCGTCGCGCCCTTGCGCCATTCCTCGATCGCCTCCGGCTCGCGCACCATCTCAATGTGCGCGCGGTACTGGTCCTCGGGCATGTTCGGGAACTTCGTCCGAATCATCTCCTTCACCGTCGCGTTGAACTCGTGGATGTTCGGCGGCCCAAGGAGGACGCCCGAAAGCCCGCACTTCGCGACGCAGCTGAAATTGCCCTTCGGCGGCTCGCAGTCAATCACCTTCGCGTCGTAGTAGTCGCCGAGGTGCGCCGCGAGCGCATGCGACAGGACGTCCTCCTCGCGCGTCGAGGCGAACCCGCAGGCCTTGCATTGGCAGAAGGCCGTGGGCTTCGCGTTGGGGGCGGCGGCCGCACGCGGCGTGATCTTCAGCAGGATCGACTGGGGATTGTCGAGGAAGAAATACGCGAGCTCCTTGAGTTTGTAGGCGTGCGCATCGCCCTGCAGCTTGCGGATGATCGTGCCGAGCGCCTTCGTCTCGGGCAGAATCTTCACCTCGCAGTCGAGCGGGCGCGGACGTTCCCCGAACGGCTTGCGCGGGCCAAAGGGCTTGCGGTCGCCCATCGGCTTGCGATCACCGAAAGGGCGCTTCTCGCCCATCGGCTTGCGGTCGCCGAACGGCTTGCGGGGCCTGTCCCCACGCCCCGTCTCGCGTGCCCCGTCGGATTCGGGACGAATCTTTCCGACACTGACCCCGGCACCCTTCTTCGCCCAGGCGGGCGTGAAGTCGATGGACCCGAAATCAAGGATGTTTCCGTTCTCTTCGCTCATGGTTCGCGTATTATATCATACAGACCGCACAAGACTCAACAGCCACCGAATCTTCCCAAAATACCTCATCTTGTTGCGAGCAAAAACATAGCCAGGCCTGCCATCCAAGAAGCCACACTTCACAACGTAGGACACAATGAAATAAGTTGGCGCAAACCACCACTTCGTGATATTCGCATATTTCTGTCGCTGCCGCGCCGTCAGGTTTGGGACATTCGCAATTGTCCCATACTTCGCGATCAGCATACGGTAGCGGTTCGCCTCCCACTTTGCGTATTCCTCGTGCTTGCGGAAATAACTTTCTAGGGAACGCTTGTCATGATGTTCAAGTCGTGCGGCAATCGTATGCGCCGCCTCTTCTCGACGAGGTATGATATGCTCATGGATTTCCATGTCAAGATTTGACCAATGGTCTTCCTCGATGCGCTCATATTCGGCAGCACCAACACGCAAGATGGCCGTCTTCTGCATGACATCCCCATGCCGCAACATCCGTCCCATGAACCAGTTGTCATAAAAACAGCGGATGACATCGCACCCTTCCGATTCTTTCGACGCGAGGAACGTTGCCAATTCCTGTCTGAACGCATTCGTCATGCGTTCATCTGCATCCAGGAACATGACCCACGGATATTTGAAAGTCAAGGTTCTCAACGCCCAGTTCCGCTTCTTGGGGAATTGACCGTTCCATCTGAACCGTACAATCGGACGATGCCACTTCGCCCCAACCTTCACCGTCTCATCCGTGCTACCTGAATCGACAATCTGTACATCGTCGAAATCGGACAACAACGGCAAACACTCCGCAAGATTCCGCGCGTCGTTCTTAACGGGGATTACAATCGAAACAGGAATGTTCATTCAACTTTATAACCTATTGCGCTACATTTACCGACAATCTTCCCAAGAATAGATCTATCGCCTCTAACAACTTATACACATCCGTATATGGATTCCATTTAGATGGCACATTCCAATCTTTGTTCGCGCAAACAATCGTGTTCGCATTGAGTCTCTTCGCCCGCTCTCTTGCCTGTTTTATTTGTTCACGCGTCAGTGTGCAGGAACCGCCTTTCTCATAGCCGCGAAATGCAACCTTGAAATCATTTCGTGCAAGAAGTTCCGCACATGTATTGCACGCAGCACAAGTGGCTTGCTTATGCAAAAGCAACCACACTTCAAAACACACATTTGACAAAGCGATGCAAATGCCATTCTGTCTCGCCAAGTCACGTGCCTGAGCATGCAATCTCTCCGAATATTTCATAGGAGATTCCCGATCATAAACCACCCAATATTCATCCAAAGAAGAGTTCGCCCCCGACTCTTTGCTACACACCGCTGTCTGCACCAACTGAACCGGGGTGTTTTTATCTGTCTTTTCAACCTTGATTGCAATCGCATTACCACAAAACAAATCCTTATACCGAGCAATGTAGTTCGGCTCCGTTTTCGCCCCTTCACAAAATATGTGCAACACAAGGAGGAGCTTCTTTGGCGTTCGCCTTTTTTTATTACGCATATCAACGCCTTTCTCGCAATGCAACTACAGCCTCAACCAATCCTGCAAAATCAATAGAGGGAATCGCACCAAAACGCCCCTCCAAATACCATTTTACATAGGGACTCGTCGGCGTAACCATCTTCTTGTCAAAATCATCCAACGAATAACATCGTGTTCTACCACACTTCTTTTCGGTGAACCAAATCTGATCTCTGCGCAATAAATTCGGCGACATCAAATTACTGTTATGCGTCGTAAAGAGAAGTTGCGCCTGCCCCACATTTGCTTCCGAGTCATTAAAAAGCCGTACCAGCGTCTCCGCCATAAAAGGATGCATTCCACATTCAATCTCGTCAATGATGAACACACCGCCCCTTGTCAGAACATCCACTACCTGTGGAAACAAGCCAAACATACGACGCGTACCATCGGATTCTTCCCGCAAGTCAAGTTCTCCGAATTCGCCTCTATTCGCCTCATGCGTAAACACATACCGATTCTTGACGCGGTTTAATAGCCTCTGACGCAACGCAATAGGCATATCTGGCGGCAACCGCACTTCAATTGTCGCATCATCTACAATACGCTGCTTAACATCTGTCACACCGACATCAACAAACCGAATCAATCGAGCAGCATCAACGTCTTCATTTGAGGAAAAGTCCCAGTCTTCTTCATTTAGTCGGATTTGCGTGAACTGTGTACGGAAATACTGATAAACCTTTCGCATAATCAGTGGAGCACCCGCATTTCGACCTGCAACGGAAAGATAAGACTGGTTCTTAAAAAACGCAATCTTCCTGTCTCCGCCCCGAAGTGATGCTCCTAATGCTATTGTCTCACGCGTATCACCTCGCTTACGCGAAAACAAACGTGCTGGCCTGTTTTTCGTGAATGTCGTTAACGACTCTTCAATTACTTCGGTTTGATTATAAGCAACCGTGTAAAGGAATCGACGCAAGCCATCTTCCATCGGAATTGTCAGATCAATCTCAAAACGTGTTGCATCATCTCTACGAGCCGTGTCAAAGATACAAGGATCATACCATCTGATATGCTCATCTTCACCAAATCGATACGATGCACAAACCATCCTCCTCAACGTCCACAATGCACGTAGGATATTCGTCTTCCCAGAAGCGTTTGAGCCATACAGTCCTATGCTCTTCAATATTCTGTACGGCGTATCTGGAAGAACAACCGTGTTCCCTAAATTGCCGCCCTGAGTCCCTTTGGTGTAGAAACTCAACACTTGCTCTTCATCTATGGAGCGAAAGTTCTCAACAATGAATTCCAGTATCATCTTATGCCCTTCTTTCGTAAGAAACAAGGATAATATACCACAAGATGATATAAGCGTCAACCGTATGCCCGAAAACTCAACCTCAAAGAATAATTTCACCCCGCAACTCAAACTATTGCAATACCTTCTGATATACTGCAACCAGTTTCTTGGAGATCCCAGCCCAACCGAAATCACGAGCAACGATGCGTTTACCCGCTTCTCCCATTTTCCGCCGCGTTAAATCGTCGGCAGAAAGTACATTGCGCAAACCATTACAAATCGCATCCGCGCTGATTTCAACCCATTCGCCCGCACCTTCCGCCGCAATCACTTTCCACGGAGCCCCCTTCGTACAAACAATCGGTAACCCAGCCGCAAGAGCCTCTTGAACGGCAATGCTGAAGTTTTCACTTCGCGTTGGCAATACAAATGAGTCAACCGACTTTAACAGGACATTTTTCTCCATTCCATAAATCGGCCCAGAAAAAATCACAGATCCATCCTTGATTATTCGCCTATAAAGATTCTGGATTTCAGCCGCATATCCACGATCATCAGGCCCTGCAATAAAGAGTTGCCAGTCCTTGTGAAACTGGCCAAGCCGCGCCCAAGCCTGTGCGAGCAAATCCAATCCCTTGATCGGCGTTAATCGCGAAAGATAGAGCAACGTCTTCTTGGACGGATTCAAACCCCACTTCGCAAGTAACTGGCGATCCTGTCTGGCTGCATCAATCGCAACAGTATCGATTCCGATTGGAACAATTTCAATAGGAGCCTTGATTCCATATCGTTCAATCCCCAGCTTCTCGCTTTCAGCTGTTGCAATCACACAGGCGGCGTGATTCAGATTTGGACGTTCAATCAGCGAGCCGACGAGCTTTTTTCTCCATTTCGAATGATTCAACCTTGCCAACTTATTAAGAAAACCATGCGGTTGCATAAGGTATGGCTTACCTTCTCGCCGCGCTTGTTTAATCACAACCCATCCCGGATCTTGCCATAGACCATGAACATGAACGATGTCAGCCCATGCAACACCAGTATATAACTCATTTTTGAATTGTTCAGTCACGCGCAAAAACGAGAAATAAGGAACGTGCTTTACCGGGCAGAACCGTACATCAACGCCTTTTTCATGAGCTTTTACGGCAGCATTTGATGGATATTCCCCTCCACTAGTCACAAGCCGAACACGCAATCCTTCCTCTGCCAATGCCTCGCACATACGCGGCACGGCTTCTGATGTCCCCCCTCCTGCCTTAAAGACACTATCGATAACGTTCAAAACATTCATAGGTTAACACTTCTACGTTTTACATGACCATATTCAGGACGCCTCCTCATCCTTCTTTCAATAACTGGTTGTACAATTCGACATGGCGAGCAGCTACATTTGCATGGCTATACTTATCGCTGACCATCATAAATGCATTCTCCCCCATTTTTCTGACAACTTCTCGGTTTTCTATCATGAAGGAAGCTCTATACCTAAACTCTTTCACCTTATTTAATGAAATGGTAAAACCTGTCCTATGATTCTGGATAATCTCTACACCAACTCCAACGGCCGTCCCCAAGACAGGAATCTTCGCAAACATCGGCTCCAAGAAATTGTGCCCAAACGTCTCCGATCCAGAAGGTACAATCGCGCAGTCACAATGAGATAGAACATAAGGTATCGCTGTTCGGTTCACGAAACCAGCCATAATGACTTGCGACGTAACTCCATTCAGATGAATACACTTTACGACATTCTCAACCATTTTTCTGTTGCCAGTTCCACAAAGCAACAGCATTGAAGATGGATGTGATTTCAAAACAGGCGCCAACGAAGTGACCAACCACCGATGGTTCTTACCTGGACGAAATTCAGCAAGATATACAAATTTAAACACAGAACTATCGCTTAAGGCTTTTTGTACTCTAGGGCAAATGCCTCCCTGTGGTGCGGCAAGGCTAAAAGAATCAAATGTCTCACATCCAAGCGGAATGACACAGGCTCTCTTATCTTGAATCAATCGACGACCTCCGACAAACCTATTGACTGCATAATCACATTGAAACACAACCATGCGATAAAAGAGGCGATACATCATATACTGGAATATGCTCATTGGAATTCGTAACCAACTATCATTACGATACGAGTGCGTAGTCCCAACAAGAACAATCCGCCGCGATTCATCTCGTCTATGCCTCCATTTGGCTGCGATTATTTGTTTTGTCTGCCCCCATCCTCCAGCGGTGTGAACGACAACCTTTGAATATCTTCGCGCCAACGCAACAATCATCCTTGACACCTCATCAAATGTCGAGGCCGCAACGATTCTACTGGCAGGAATCATTTCATGTACAATTCGCCAAAATCCGAACTGCGACTCTCCTTTAATCGCCGCAAAAAAGAAGTCTGCATCCAAATTCTCTTGCTTTCTATAAATCTCAACCCCCATATGAGCGAGGAAAAGAACACCACCCATTGGGTATCCGCATCCAATAAAGACAACGGCTTTAGATTTGTCTTGCATCTTTTCCTCGCAACTTCATCGTACGCACAACAGCCACCAACACATCCACAACCGAGAAATTTAATAGCCGAGATAACTTATACAACAGCCCTCTTGAAAGGCCATACCGCAAGTCAATCAACAATCGTTCTTCACATGATTTCCTTCTATTAGCAAGATTTCTTGCAGACTTTTTAAAACTTGCGCCACTCATCTTTGAATCCTCATGTCGCCGATAGGCAAAAATATTCTGCCGTGTTCGTACGTAACGAGCCCCACAATCAAAAAACTTATGCCACAGGTCTATATCCATCAAATAATGCAATTCCACATCTACGCCCCCTGCTTTCGCAAGCAAATCCCTCGTGAAAAACGAAGATGGCGACCAAACAGACAGAAAACCATATCTTGCCCTGAAATCTGAGAACGAATGCGCACAAAAACATTTAGACACAATAAGATTTCTATCGGTGTACAACGAAGACCCCGTTATCCACCTACAAGAGGGATTGGACATCCAGACATTTCGGATCTTTAAAAGAGCCCCTCTTGTAAAGATGTCATCTGCATTCAACCACGTCAAGAACAGCCCTATCGAATGCGCAAAACCTTTATTAAAGGCATCACTTTGTCCGAGATCTTTCTCCGAACACCACCACGATATTGAATCTGCATAACGTTTAATTACGGTCACGCTGTCATCCACACTTCCTCCGTCACAGACAATCAATTCGACAAACTCTCCTGTTGGTAGGCTCAAGCGAGAAACGCCATCCGGGCATTTCCTGGCCGGGCAACACTGATTAAGAACAGAGACAATGGCATCCTCGAGGAATCGTCCATAATTATAGTTCGCAATTACAATAGAAAACAAGACTTTCATTACAGAACCTCTTTCAAATACTTCTCATAAGATGACGCAAGGCCTATCTTCAATTGTGCAATCCTCGACAATCTTTCTTCTGGCAATTTGCAAATCGAAACCACATCATTAACAGATCTTACATCTCGAGCATCATACGTTACAGACGGTTCATCATACGCTGAAAAATAATCCCAGAACTTAAAATCCCCAATCTTTTGACCAAAACACACCCTTGCACTCGGTATTCCAAATGCATCCGATATCACCAAGCCATGAAGACTTGAAGAAATAATATACTCACAAGAAGCGATATCTTTAATTACTTCTAAGGGAAATCGACGCGTACTAATTAACTTCAACTTCACAGCCCCAATCTGCAACTTAGATAAAAAACTAGAAACGCTGGCACCATCATGTTCTATTTGATGAGGCACTATGCCAATCTTATACTTCTTTTCAACTGTCTTCGCATTAAACAATCGATCAGAAAGCAATCCCGGATCTCCAAGTAAGACACTATTATCCAACCCCATCGCCGCGCGCGTTAAAGCTCCTCGAACGCAAAGGAACTTCGCATTCGGCATCGCTTTGCCTTCTGACTCCATCCCCAAACCAGAACCTAAGACATACCCAGAGAAGTCTTCACCTATCCAACCTAAAATAGAACCGCAAGACACCAATGTACGGGCACATGGAATACAGTTTCCCTGACATTGCGTAAACTTCGGCAGAACACCATACGAGCGTAAAAGTGCAGGTGTCAATAAGTCTCCAAAATTTAATGCTTCAGCCCAAAATGCCGGCACCACCTTTCGTCCCATCAGCTGTTTCAAGCCATCTGAGATACCTTTAGCAACAGACCAAGACCGCTTCAATTCAACTTTAATTGAAGTGGGCATATGATCTATCATTTCTATCCATCTAATGTTTACGTTCATATTCTTCAAGTTCAGTCTTCATCTTTACCGGTAACATCATACGCCCTTGATTAACGGCACGAACCATTAAACAAGCGGAAATAAACAGCATAGAGCCCATTCGTTCAGCAAATGGGCTAAAGAAAATCGCCCATAAAAACGAAGGCGTTGTTGCGGCAATCCACATAAAATACTGCGGAACTGCAGAGCAATCACATTTTAGATAGCGCATCAAGACATACAAGACATACATCCAAAACACCAATCCGAATATACCATACCATAACCAAAAGCCTACAATATGTGAATGTCCCGGTATTAAGTTGGGCCTTGTAAGACCTAATTTTGCATACGCTTGTTTTTCCTCCATGAACTTTACATAATCTTCATAGTTTGCGTATTTAGACAAGAATTCTTCCGTATACCCCTCCGTATCCATGGCCCATGGCCCAAATCCAATAATGGGCTTGTCAATACATGCCAACAACCCACAAAACGAGTCCATGCGACCACCCATTATCAACTGAATCAAGCCACCTCCTTTTGACTGGTGTTCATACTTTTCTAAAGATTTTTCACCTAGAATTCCCGACATCGCCAGACATCGATAAGCCATATAGAAAGAAAAACCAATGATAATAGCCAACAGCATAAGCAATAAGAAGTGATTACAAATTCGAGTCTTTATAGACAATCTCGTCTTTCCTGCTACCAGAACTAGCACAGAAGCCCCCAACAAACCTAACGCAGCCGATCGTCCAGACGCAGATATCAACAAAGAGAAAATAGACAACCCAAAAGGCAAAAATACACTAATCAAAAATGGGCATTGAAGATACCACCCACGCGGATATGCCAAAACAAACGGTGATATGCGCGAAATCCAAAACAAAGATCCGGCCATAATGCTAGAGGCCGCCATCATCCCCGAATATCCATCCGCTAACATACTAATCTCAACAGCTCGTTGAAGGACAAATATATTTAATACTTGAGACAATCCAAATCCAATCAGATACCATTTGAACCCATCCATATTCTTGTTAAGAATCCAATGGCACACGATGGCAGAACATGGAAGGAGAATCGTTACTGCCATTCCTCGCAACGCGAATATCCGGGGTGTCTTATTGAAGAAGATTGCAACGAGGCAACCAATAAAGACAAGGAACGACAAAAGAATCAGTGGCATAAAACCATGTTTCCTCAAAAGAGGATATTCCTTGATGAAAAGAATGGGAGCCGCACTCAATATAAACAATTCAGTGAGACTCAAACTCGCCACAATCTGCAAAGAGTAACCTAATCCTAGCAAGAACCATATTATTGCGCCGTTAGTCATTTCCGCGCTCCATTCAATGCAATATAGACAACGGGCAGGTACCGATGCAAGACATGGGCAATCCCAAGCGCAAAAAGAACTGAACCCACAACAAAAAGCAAATAGACAATGTCCATATTCAGTGCATCAATTCCTCCCATAAATTTTCCTGCATATTCTACGGGGACACGATGAAAACAATACACAAAAAAACTAGTTTTCCAGCAGAAGCACATAGAAATGACTTGTTTGTCAATCAATATGTCAATAAGCCCGACCAATGAACTTACAATTGCAACATTCGAGACATGTCGCAACAAAATAGACTCACCACCCCCAGCCATCGTTATCACAACAAGAACCACACAACCTCCAACAAATATTAATTCAGAAAACAAAAGATGTTGTCGCCGCAAGAACAAATTTGACATAACGTAACCACCGATGAAATATATTGGCGCGCTAGGACAAACAATTAATCTAGCAAGCCATTTTGAATCAACATGTGCAATTACTAAGTATGCCGCTAAGGCAAGGAAGATACTCCAACATAAGAATCTCAATTTCTTATCCCTAGAAACACAGCCTAATGCGACCATAAGAAAAAGCTGAAGGATAATCAAAGTTCGCAGAAACCATAAAACACCATTCCCGAGTGGATACCCTGATGTGAATCCTAATATCTCGTTTACATCATTGTAGACGCTATTGGAGATAAGATAATCAATAATAAACGGCATTCGCAGTGCCGCACCAATAACACACCATAAGACGTATGGCAAAACTAATGAATATATCTTTTTCTTCCCAAATGCGCAGAAACCTTGAAATGTATTTTCATACCCAGCTTTAGCGAAAACTCCTGACATTAGAAAGAAAAACGGGACTGCCCATTTTGTTGCGTATCGGACATACCACAACTGATATGAGCCAGACCTAGGCATCTCAAGACTACAATGAATCGACACCACAACACATGCGGCGATGAAATAGACCACATAAAACCGTGTCGATATTCTCTCATCAATAACCATGGCTCATTATGAGTTCTTCATATTTATCATTCTATACCAAAGTCATGCCCTTTTCAAGACTTCCCTTCTTCCGCTTTTAGGCAACCTGATTCGTTTGAGCAGATTATATTCTTCCTTGAGCTGCCGAACGTACACGCGAATCGTCGTTCTCGTCTTACTGTCTGAGGGATAGACAATTCGTCTGCATGAATCGATGCAGAATCCAGTCCGCCAATCATGTCATTATCAGCGATGTCAACAACAACAACGTCTCCCTCGGCATCGGTAAATGCCGTCAATTCCGCCGCGAGTTTGGCAACGCCAATCGCCCCACGCTTAAATTGCGTACATCTATCCTCGCCTTGTGCGATACGGGAATCAATCTCTTCGCGAGTCATAAGGTGTGCAATTATACCATATTTTCTTCGTTCACACCCTCGCAAGACAGAAGCACCTCCGACCTGTCTTCAAAACGAAGAAACTGAAAGAACCTTCTGATAAACGGCAACCGTCTGCGATACGCATTTTTCCCAAGAGAACAATGATTTGCGCCTCCTTCCTTTTTCGATTAGATTCTGTCTTAGGCATCCATCCTCCAATAGTTTTATTATTTGATCTTGTAGCCCAACGGCATCGCCTAGATCAAAGTACAACGCAGCGGCCCCCGCGACCTCCGGGAAACAACTCGCGCGAGAAAGGATGACTGGGCATTGATTCGCAAAGGCATCAAGAATCGGAATGCCGAACCCTTCATACACAGAAGGATAGACAAAGGCCAAGGCATGCCTCAAGACAAGTCCCATCTCATCGTCTGAATAAAACTTTTGCCAGACTCTATCAGACACCCCTTCATTCTCCAACATCAATTGTTCATCACGGCTAAATGGCAATCCCGTACAAATAAGGCCAAGGCCCTTCCTCAAAAGCGGAACAATGGCTCGCAGAAACCAATTGAAATTCTTATATCCACTCCGTTTACCGACAAACACAATATACGGTGATTCTGGAACAAGGTCTCTTATTGGAAACCTGCGCACATCCTCTTCCCCAACATGACCTACGTATCCGTGATAAATCACATGTATCTTCTCTTCTGGGATGTCGTAAAGCCGCAGAATATCTTTTTTCGTGTTTTCAGATACGGCAATAACAGCATTCGCCCGATCCAATACCTGTTTTCGATTCTTCCGTACCCGCAAGTTGTCTCCTATCACCTCTGGTATGAGATCGTGAACCGTCACCACCATTGGCCGATTCCCCAAGTATTTCTTATAGGAACCGCGAATCAAATGCGGAGCCGTTGGGTGGTAGATGTCGAAACGCCCCTCCTTTAACGCCTTGTCGACCGCTTGGATATTTGCAAACTCGCCACTTGGAAATTTTCCAGGGAACAACCTAGCCAACATCCTGTATACATGACTTACACCAGGTGGACAATGCCCCCCACAAAACACCCGTACAAAATCCCGAACCGTCTGACGAGGTCGCGGCAATGAAAAAGGGGCAGACAGCAGATTTATATTCTCCGTGTTAACCAACGGAAGTCGCCAGCTACATCCATAGTCACCAAGACGTTTCATAATCTCGGCGAAGTATCGGCTCACACCGCCATGCGGTTCATAAAAACCGCCTTCATCATAAAGAATCTTGATTGGCATTGTACAAGACACTCAGATTTCGCAACATCCTTCTTCTAACTTCTTCCGACGATTCTCACGCCGTGAACTTGGTAGCACATACTCAACACCAGCCTCGACTTCTCCCGAAAAAGATTCAAAACTACATTCTCCCTCTGATAGATAATGGCAACTCGGTCGGGATGGCATCAGTTGAACAAGGTTACTTACAGCATCAACAATGTCATCATCGATTATCGTAATTCCACCGCCATCCAACCATGTCACCGGCACTCCTCGAAGCGCAAATTCAGACGCAAACAATGGCCGTTCATGCTGCAAACACTCTGCCACTTTGATACACGTACCTCCTCCAGAATAAATCGGTGCCACCACGGCGAGACATTGTTCATACTCTGTGTCTATGTCTTGAACAAAACCACGAACAACTACGCCCGGTATTAATTTATACTTCTGAGCCATCACCGTCGGCAGTCCTTTCCCTACGATATGATACTCCATTTCTGGGAATTGCTTCTGTATACGCCTCCACGATTCATGAATAAACTTATCTACGCCTCTCCAATTCGGTTCATGAGCCATATATCCAATAGTTATTAAACGAATATGCGGCTTTGCATCAAACTTGTAATTCATCCCTGGGTGGATGGGAATGTTATGCAACGGCAACACCTTAGCACACTTTACAAATGACATTTGTTGTGTATTCGAGACCCAACACAAAGCACAACGTGAAGAAGCCCAATCCCCCCACGCTCTGACGACATGGGTCATTCCCCATATGAACCAAGAATCAGAACGTTTGCTATGCGTCGTCGCATACATCTCAGGAGGATAATCATCGACATCGAGCAATGTCTTTGCAATATGCCAAGGAGCAAAATAACCAGCTGTGCGCGTGTTAAATGCAACAACAAAATCATATGCTTGAGCACAAATCCTTTTATAGTTTGCCTTGTTCATAAACCAAGGCAAGACGATTGCAGGAAACATCTTGCTGAACAGACGTTGTAGGACCCAAATGAATGAATAACGGTTTTCAAAACACATCCACCGAATTCCATCCACTTCACTGCTTCGCTCCAAGAACTTGTGACTTACGGGAATGATGACATCAACGCTGGCAACCCTACGCAGTGACATCCACAAATGATGAGTACGTTGCTCCCCTCCATACGTGCATGAGCGAGGATCTGTCAACGACAAAAACAATATCTTGCGATTTTTCCCCATATTTTACTCCCTAACCATTTGCGATCCAAGAATCCAAAAGTCGCCGCGATGCCACTATCTCAGCATCCAACACATCAAATTTGATACTTCGGCAGTCTATAACAGTAATTTCATCGACTCCATTTCTTGCTCTTTGCACGACACCCATTTTTGCCACAGACCTCAAGAAATCAAATCGCGTATTTGCATTACCGTAAGCGTCAGCCGAATGAAGGAATAACTGTTTCTTGAAAAGAATCGAAAAAGCCGTCGCATGAAATGAATTGGTAAAAACTGCCATTGCACCCTCAATCAGAGAAAGGAACTCTCGAGGTCCAACGCTCAAATCGCACCCTCCCATTCTTGAGCCAGGAGCAGACGGCACTAAGATGTTTAAGACCTTCGCTCCAATTCTTTCTGCAAACTCTCGCGCCTGCCCAACCATCCAAAGTGATTCTTTACGATAATGCTGGACATTATAGACTATCACATACCTTTCCGGCAGCAATAATCTTGACATGATGTTGCGCCAAAAGCCGCAATCATGCAAAAACACAGGATCAACAACCGTTGGAATTACTTTTCCAATACACCCATCAACAAACTGAGCACCCATTTTTTCTCGCATCGAGATTCCATCAAAAGCTCTCCATGCCGCATCATATTCTGGAATCAGCGATTCTGGTTGAATCGTCGAGACACCAATGCTATCCGCATATGCATATTTGCGTTTTTCATTTACGAAATCAAGTAAATATGTCCTGTCAAAGTGAATTGGATTCTGTGGGGCTGTTTGAGCAGGCTTCCACACTTGGTCGCTTCCAACAATGAAGACGTCATATTCCTTTTCGGCATTCAATAGTGATCGTCTTGATGGATACGGACGAGACATTGGCAAGGTCTTCCTGAATTCTTCGAACTTTCGTCGCGCATTCCGTTCATCATGCCAATACCAATAAAGGTATTTCAGCGTACGAATAGGATTGCGCCCGAAACGCCATCCCGTGTGATATTGTTTTTCAAAGAGCGGCGTCCGATAGTCAAAGATCTCAGCCTCTGCGCCTTGCTCGCGAAGATATGTCACGAGCGAATACGCCTGTAACATCGCTCCAAAGTTATTCGCCCGATGCGTCGTCAATATGGCAATTCGCTTCATGTGTTTCACTTAAGTAACTTTCTCACGACAGACTTGACCCCCGAAGGAACAATTCTTTTCATTCCACCAATAACGTCAACACATGACCTGATACCATTCAACAACTCCAAAGCAGAAGATTCTGCCGCCATCGTCGTGAAACACTCCAACAGTATCGGCTTCTTCTGTTGCGCGCCGACAAATCGAGGCAATGCCGCATCAAATTGTTCCTTGCTATCAGCGGTCATATAGTCAAAACCCAATTGCTCTGCAAATCCTTTAAGCAGTTCCTTTGACTGCCGACCAAAGTGCCCGTCAGCAGCAATATAGTCACCCGTTCGTTCGGCAAATTGTGATGTTGGGTTATTATACATATGGAACTCGGCACCACCGCCGTTATTCACCAACAGAATCCTGAGGTTGCTCCCAATATGTCGATTTCCAATTGCGTTTAGGTCATAAAAGAAAGCGAGATCACCTGTCACAAGGAAGCATAGTCGTTCCTTTCGCACGAGGGAAACGCCGATAAGCGTTGAAGTGCAACCATCTATTCCAAAACCTCCCACATTCGACATCGACGACACCGATGAAGGTTTCCCAAAGTAATTGAAACCTCGTAGGCTATTCAAAATGGCTAAATGCAGAATTGAACCACTTGGCAGACAATCTGACATTCTTTGCGCCATGAAAGGATTTGAGAATGGAAGTTCTGGAATCTTCGAACGCAAGTCCCCATCCACATATCTCCACAACTCATAATACGAAGAATCAGCCTTTGAGTCCATTTGGTTGTAATGAGAAAAGAATGCGCATTCGCTCATTTCAAAGACTTTCTTCAGTTTTCCAAATGTGTCGCGAATCTCACCATCCTCGCTAACACGCCAAACACATTTAGACTCTCGAAGAAAAGATGTCGTAGGAGCATCACCTGATATCTCTCCGATATGTATTGTCAACGAAGGCTTCAATTCCTCAAACTCACGGCTCCCTTTAAGCTTCTGAGAGCAAATCAAAGATGGGAATATCTTCTTCGGCCCTTCATATGCGCTCGTGCAATCACATAAGACAACAGCATTATGCCTTTCAACAAACTCCCGTATTGTGCAAAGCGTGTTCTGGGGAAATATCTTATGGCTACCTATGAAAACAGCGACCTTTTCGCTTCGGCTGATTTCAGGCCAATCATCATCCTCAAGACCATACCGGCAAATCTTCGCTACCTCAGGCAAAGAACCAACATCAAAAGAATGCGAATACGACATTTCGAGATTGAGGTGAACTGGGCCTCCTCCATGTCGCCACAACTCTAGAATGGCCTCATTTATCAGTCTCTGACACACACCTGTACCCAACTCCGTTACAGCCCGTATATTCACGCTATGCCGCACAACATCTTGCGGCAATACCAATCGATTCGTAACTTGTGGCTCTAACTGCCCAACAAGCGAACTCGGCTGAGATGAAGTTACAACAAGAATTGGCAACTTGCGATAAAACGCCTCTGTCAATGCCGGCATGTAATTTCGACTTGATGTAGCACCCGTGCAGTTTATGACGACTGGCTCACCTGTTTCAGCAGCTATACCACAGGCCATGTAGGCCGAATGACGTTCATCAACCCCTGAATACAATTCAAAGTCACCATCGTTCTGGACACTCCCAGAGAACGCAAGGTTTGATGAACCTGGATTAAGAATGACACGCTTGATTCCATGCTTCTTTAACAAGGCAATCAAAATTCGGGTATTCAATTCATTACTGTATTTCATAACGACTTCAATTTATACGTCATCAAAAGTAACCACACCGGCACCTCCTCCGGCTATCAGCACGTCCCCCACAATCAAACGACCCATATCACTCACCAAGACCACTGCAAGATTTCCGATTTCATCAGGCAATGCCAACCGCCCCGAAGGATTTCTACCCCATGTCACATCGCCTTCTGAGACAAAATGATTGGTCGCGGTTGGCCCAGGTGCCAATCCATTCACAACAATACCATATTTGATTAGCTTCTTTGCCAAACCAAGCGTCATTGAGCGCAAACCCCATTTTGAGAAAACATACGCTGAATCGCCTGGCCTGAAACTGGAAGTCGAACAAATATTCAATATGTTCCCCTGAACGCCGCTAGCAATCCAATCGGAAGAAATCATCTGCGTTAGGATGTATGGCCCCTTGAGATTTGTTTTTATAACACAATCAAAATCAGGGCTGTCAACGACTCCGGCATTATTTACAAGGATATCTAGCCTCCCAAAGGCATGCTTCATTTCAGCAATCTTCTCCTTGAATGCATCCACTTCCGTCAAATCAAGCAACAGGCCTGTCACTTTCCCATCTTGAGATTCTTGCTTCAGTTTTGTGAGCGCACTGGACAAACGTTTCGCATCTCTACCTGTAATAATTACCCGTGCCCCAGACGAAAGGAATGACCTTGCAATTGAATAACCAATTCCGGAACTTCCTCCTGTTACCAACGCCACTCGTCCTTCCAATAACGTTGATTGCAGTACGGGGACTCGGACGGGAATCCGAACACCAACCACACGCTTTATGCGTCTACCTATTCTCATTATGGCAAAACCTATTTTCTTATTCAATCTCATTGCCCCCCTCCTGTTTGCTTCAACACTCTTCGACAGATGCATTCAAATTGCCGACCAACAAAAGAGCGTTCCTCTCGATTAAAGAGAACACCCCAAGACAAAACGAGTATACAAGAATCCGTAACAATTGAAACTGCAATTATTTGAAACAGAGCAGCTTCCTTGATAAAGGATTTCAACAACACCCCGACCCCGAATGCCACCCCCATGACGATTATTGCCGGGACGAAAACCTGTCTGAACCATGGAGCAACAGCATAGCCAATAATAAACCGAGCTAAGATCACACGAGCCAACATAGCAAACGCATAGGTAATTAGAATGGCAAGACCTGCCGCACCAACGCCAAACCCACATACGTACAAAATCCATGCGACTGGCAAGGCGCACATCGTCAACCCACTGACAACACACTGGTAGAACCCAATTCGTCCAACGGCATTGACCGCAGCCATCTGTCCATACGTTAAATTCTCAACAAGCACCTGTCCTATCATATACAATGCAAACACCCAAGCAAAATCTGGAGGCGTCTTAAGCCACAAGTCCAAAACAGGTCTGACTTCTATCATTAGTGGAATGGCAACCAAGACCACCAGAAAGGTCCCAAATTTTGACGCCTTCGTCGCATGTGAAAACATTCTCTCTCTATCACCGCGCCCTTCAGTTGCGGTAATTTCGGGCAAGAATGCTGACAATAGAGCCGACGATAAAATTCCCGAATAGGATGAAATGTTCTGCCCAATCGTAAAAGATGCATTGGCACTTGGCTCTTTCTGAGGAGGAAAGTACTGGTTGATCAGGACTCCCATTCCTATTCCACGACAGACCCCACTTATTGCCGCTAGCATCTGCCATCCCGCAAATCTAAACAAAGAGCAAATTCTTTTAAAATCAATCATTCGCGAGGCGTGAAGAGCACACTCTCGATAAAGGTGGTAACATCGATATGCTTGAGCAATTAAAATAACAACTGAGATAGCTGAAGTCGCAGCGACGTAAAAAAGCCAAGCGTCTCCCGTATAATGCAACATTGCATATATAGCCACAAACCGCAAGAGATTCCCCAAGATATGCCATAGAGACATCTCCGTAATGTTCTGTTTTGCAACCATCATCCCCATATAAGGAGCAGAAACCATTGCCACAAAAGACGAAGCAACTGATATCCTGAAAACCAAATGTGCTGTATGCACACGTGTTTCTGGAATCGTTAAGAGATTATCAATTGCCCACTCACCTAATGGCAATCCAACAAAAACCAAACCGATAGGGATAATCAAGTGAATGAAAACCGCAACATTGAACCATCTGTTGGTTTCTGCCAAATCGCCATTTCCGACCGACAGTGCGAAATAGCGACTGCAACTTGTCGCGGAGACTGTGTTAAACATGACAATAAATCCAAATAGGCCACCAACGACACCTAACAGTCCATAATCGACTTGCCCAAGCGATAAAAGAACCCAACGTCCAGAGAACAATCCCAAAGCAATGCCAAGCACTGTACGCCCGTACGTTGCAATCGCATTGATCATCACTCGCTGCCCAGCAGTCATGCTAATTTCTCAACATTTTATCATTCAATACATCTATCTGGTTAACACGATGAATGGATAAACTCCCGAAATCAGATTATCTTATATTTTTCACTGTTGGGTCAGGGAAACTCTCCGCCGACTGCAATTGAATTCTCGCCCTTATCTTCATACTAATTGTCTTCCGTTTCTTTCTACATGCAAGCCAAACCAATAAGCTCACAACTCCGCCGAAAAATGTTCCCACAATCAAAACGACCAATACGCAAAATACTCGGTCGCTCTCAACCTTTGAAACCATAAGAGTTGAGAATATCGATATAAATGCCGATATACAAGCAATAAATGCATCGAACAAATAACCTGTAGGCGATCCTGCCTCTAGTTCACAAAGTTCACTCTCCGTGACTTCGTATATCGTTATTGAGTCAACGCAACCTCGATTCACTCTTACGGAAGAACCTTCATATTTCTCGGTTCTCATATATACTCCTTTAGCCACTCATTCGAACAGAGAACATTCCGCCATGCGGCAATATGCGCAGACTGGACAACAAATATTTTGTCACATGACCGCAATACCGCAGCTATTTCATCTCTAATTTGCACTGCTGGCTTACTTGAAACAACAGCCCAACACGACTCCGTTATCTTTGCCCAAGTTCCGTATCCCTTGATTGCCGCATAAAGATCATTATACACCTGTGTATGACTTCTATTCCCAACAGTTGCATCAGATGTTGTATCAATATCATAAACAATTAAATAGGAAGACTCCTTCATAGCATAACCACCTTTCTTTCTCTTTGCTCGTCTTTACCATGATTGGACACCCGACAAAACGCCCCCTTTTCCCAAATACCCATCGCTATTCTGCCATCCAATGACAGTAAAGATCCTTGAGATTCTTCGCCCTTTCCGCAATCGCCTATATACGAAAAGATTGAACTGCTGATTTTCTTCACAAAGCCACAGACAAAATAATCGACGTGGCGTTCATCCGCCGCCGAGTAAAGCATAAAGTTGGGGTCGCCGTGGACGCGCAAAACGAAGCAAACATTCGTTGCGCCGGGGGTAACGACAAGGTTCCGAGCACTATGCACCTTCATGAGCGCAATCACAATCTGCGCGCACCGATCGTCAGTGCAGTAATGTTTAGCCATCCTCATTCTCTCCGATTCTTGCATCCATTCCATTTCCATCTCTACAAAATTTCAACCGCTATCTTATGCAAATAGTCATCGGTCATTCCTACGACAAAATCAAGTACGGCATGTGCCCACCAACCTACATTCTGCGAGGCATTCTGCTTATAATATTCAGAACCGCCCCATGCCAATGTCACCAGTCGCTGACAAGCAAATGGCAACTCCGAATACTGGACCGGATTCCCTTTTGGCGTTTTTATTGCAGATAGAAATTTAAGATACCTCTCCAATATTCTCTCAATCTGACCATACGAACCAATCTCCGTAATAACTTTTTTCCGCTCAGAGAAGATACTTTCATATTTTTGTTTAATCCGAGCAAGCACCCCACCCCAACGATCACTTACTGTCGATTTCAAATCTCCTATCATCGTGCCTCTCACAATATCTTCATATTTATCCTTGAAAGCCGAAACAAAGGCGTCAATCAAATCGCCAATTGCCTTGGCCTTTATTCTCTGAAGTGAAGCCGTTTTCAATCTTTGCTGACAGTCAAACGTCATGCCATCCAATAACAATTTCTTAACTGCTCCATCGTCAATAATCCCCATCAGCACGGCATCTTCAAAATCACTAATTCGATAACAGATATCGTCTGCAGCCTCCGTAATGAACGACAATGGATGCCTTTGCCCCTCTTTCAATCCAAACTCTTTCATCAGGCATCCAAATATTTGCTCTTCAGATGAAAATGCTGTGCTTTTCTTGCTTTCCTTCCCCTTTTTACTATTCGTTGTCCAAGGATATTTGATCATAGCCCCCAGAACAGGCAATGTCAATTTGAAATAACAGGTCTCGCGAGGCATGAGGTTGATTGCCATCCGAAACGCCTGAGCATTGCCATCAAAATACAGGAAATCATTTAAAATCTTTTCTCCGCACAGATTCTTGATGTTCTTTTGAATCTCTAATTGCGAAGCCCACGCACGAATAGCATCTTCTCCCGCATGTCCATATGGAGGATTCCCGATGTCATGCATCAAGCCAGCCGCCTGACATATCAACCCAATTTCGTTAATCTGATCCTTTGTTTGCAAATCGCCCTTTTCATTTAATATGAATGAGGCAACGCGTTTACCAAGTTCATAACTGACATAACCAACCTCAATCGAATGCGTCAACCGATTATGAACATAATCAACGGACGAAAAAGGATGTACTTGCGTTTTCCCGGCCAAGCGGCGGAATGGCTGAGAAAAAACGATCCGTCCAATGTCTGCATCAATTGAACTCCGACATTCCTGTTCCTTGGCATTCTTTGTAGAGAACATTCCCTCTTGGTCTTCCTTGTCAAATCGTTTTGTCGACAACCAAGCCCTCCACCTATCTTTATATGCTCCGTATGACATATTCAGTTCTCTCTATGATTCCCACTGGGGGCTGACCCCATTGTTGGAAAATGTTGATAATCTGAGCGGGTGAATGCGTAGTGCGCGCCGGTCGATGGCTGGACGAGCTGCGGGAAGAAGTCGAGCTGGAGAGCCTTGGCGAAGCGAACCGCCGACGCGAAGGTGATGTTGATCTCGCCGTGCAATGCCTTGCTGACATAGGGGCGCGAGGCCTTCATCCGCGCGGCGAGCTCCGTCTGCGAGACGCCCAACTCCTTCATCCGAAGAAGTATGCACTTCAAGAACATCTGCCCGTATCGATCTACTGCCCGCATAACGCCGCATATTGTATCATTTAAGATAACACGTTGGCAAGTGTCACACGCCAAATGCCGTCCTGCGGGGTGCACCGAGTCTTTTTTGCAAAAAGTTTAGATCTGGGCTTGATTTCAGCCGTATGTTATAGTATACTATCAC